>CAYZVQ010000014.1:0-17223 GCA_964481925.1 uncultured Acidimicrobiaceae bacterium | reverse complement strand
GCCGACCAGGTGAAGCTGGCCCCGCTCTGGGTGTCGGTGGCGGACAGGTGCAGGGCGGTTATGGCACTGCCCGACGGGCTGGACTGGGCACCCGGGCTGCTCACGGTCACGGTGCCATAGCTGAACAGGTCGTCGACGGTACTGGCGCTCGTGCCCCCGGGCGCGGTGACGCTGACCTCGACAGTGCCGGCCGCGGCCCCGGGGGACGTGGCCAGGATCTGGTGGGCTGAGCTGACGATGTAACCGGTAGCGGGGACCGAGCCGAAGTCGACGGCGCTCGACCCCATGAAGCCGGTGCCCGTGATGGTCACGGTGGTGCCACCGGCGGGCAGACCGGCCGCCGGGCTGAGCGTGCTGATGGTCGGTGTCCCCTCAAAGATGAACTCGTCGGCCGGCGAAGTGGTGCTCGTCCCGGCGGGCGTGGTCACGGTGACCTCGACCGTGCCGGCCGGCTCGGCCGGGGCACGGGCCGTGACCTGGGTGGCGGAGTTGACGCTGTAAGTCGATGCCGCCGTCGAGCCGAAGCTGACCCCGGTGGCCCCGGCGAAGTTGGTGCCGGTGATGGTCACCGTGCTACCGCCGGCCAGGGTGCCCGCGGCCGGGCTGACGGCGCTGACCGTCGGCGCCGCTTCGTAGGTGAACTCGTCGGCCGGCGAGGTGGCACTCGTCCCGCCCGGCGTGGTGACGATGACGTCGACTGTGCCCGCGGGCCCGGCCGGAGAGGTGGCCGTGACCGACGTCGCCGAGCCGACGGTGAAGGTGGTGGCCCCGTTCGAGCCGAAGCTGACCCCGGTGGCCCCGATGAAGCCCGTGCCCGTGATGGTCACCGAGGTGCCACCGGTGTTCGGGCCTACGACCGGGCTGACGGCGCTGACCGTCGGCGCCCCTTCGTAGGTGAACTCGTCGGCCGGTCTCAGCGCGCTCGTCCCCGCCGGGGTGGCGATGGTGACGTCGACTATGCCTACGGATCCAACGGGAGAGGTGGCCGTGACCGAGCTCGACGAGCCGACGGTAAAGGCGGCCGGAGCCGTGCCGAAGTCGACGGCACTGGCCCCGGTGAAGCCGGAGCCGGTAATGGTCACGGTGGTGCCGCCGGCCGGCAGGCCCGCCGCCGGGCTTAGCGTAGCGATGGACGGCGCCGCCTCGTAGGTGAAGTCGTCGGCCACGGACGTCGGGCTCGTCCCCTCAGGCGTGGTGATGGTGACGTCGACGGTGTCGGCGGCCTCGGGCGGGGAGACGGCGCTGACCTGGGTGGCCGAGCCGAAGGTGTAGCTGGTGGCCCCGCTCGAGCCGAAGCTGACCCCTTGCGTCCCGGTGAAGTCGCTGCCCGTGATGACCACCGTCGTGCCTCCGCCCAGCGGGCCGGCCGGCGGGCTGAGGGAGCTCACACTGGGCAGGAGCGAATAAGTGAAGTCGTCGGCGCTCGAGGTGGCGCTGGTCCCGAGGGGCGTGGTGACGGTGACGTCGACGGTGCCCAAGGGCCCGGCGGGAGTATGGGCGACGATCGACGTCGTCGAAGTGACGGTGTAGCTGAGGGCGGCTGAGGCCCCGAGGTCCACGGCGCTGGCGGCGCTGAAGTTGGCACCGGTGATGGTGACCGAGGTCCCTCCCGCCGCCGGCCCGGCCACCGGGCTGACGCCGGTGACCGCCGGCGGGCCCTCGAAGACGAACAGGTCGGCCGGGCTCGTGGCACTGGTCCCGCTCGAGGAGGTCACGGTGACGTCGACGGTGCCGGCTTGCACCGGCGACGTGGCCGTGACCTGGGTGGACGAGCTCACCAAGTAGCTGGCGGCGGGCACCGAGCCGAAGCTGACGGCGCTGGTCCCGGTGAAGCCGGTGCCGGTGATGGTGACCGCCGAGCTGCCGGCGGGCAGGCCGGCTCCGGGGCTGACGGCAGTGACGGTCGGCCTGGCCTCGTAGGTGAACTCGTCGGCGGTAGTGGTGGCGGTCGCCCCGACCGGTGTGGTGACGGCGATATCGACCGTGCTCAGCGGCGCGGCCGGGGAGGTGGCGACGATCTGGGTACCCGAGGTGACGGTGTAGCTCATGGCGGCGGCGGCGCCGAAGCTGACGGCGCTGGCCCCGGTCAGCCCGCTACCGGTGATGGTGACCGCGGTGGAGCCGCTGGTCGGGCCGGCCACCGGGTTGAGGCCGCTGATCGTCGGGCCGGTCTCGTAGGTGAACTCGTCCGCGCCCGACAGGGTGCTCGCCCCGACCGGTGTGGTGACCGTGACGTCGACCGTGCCCGAGCCCGAAGGCGAGGTGACGGCGATCGAGGTGGACGAGATGGCCGTGATGGTGCCCGCGGTGGAGCCGAAGTCGACGGCGCTGGTCCCGGTGAAGCCGGTCCCGGTGATGGTGACCGAGGTGCCGCCGGCCGGCACACCGGCCACCGGGCTGAGCGTGCTGATCGTCGGTGCGCCCTCGTAGGTGAACAAGTCCGCCGCCGTCGTCAGGCTCGTGGCCGCCGGCGTGGTGACCGTGATGGCGACCGTGCCCGCGGCCTGGGCCGGTGAGATGGCGGTGACCGAGGTGCCAGAGTGGACGGTGTAGCTGGCGGCGCCCGTCGAGGCGAAGCTGACCCCGGTGGCCCCGGTGAAGCTCGTGCCCGTGATCAGGACCGAGGTGCCACCGGCCAGCACGCCGGCCACCGGGCTGATGGCGGTGACCGCCGGGGCCACCTCATAGGTGAACAGGTCGGCCGACGAAGTGGCGCTGGTCCCGCTCGGGGTGGTGACGGTGACGTCGACCACGCCCGCCGCCTGGGCCGGCGCCGTGGCCGTGATCGAGGAGGTCGAGGTGACGGTGAAGGCGGCCGGAGCCGAGCCGAAGTCGACGGCACTGGTCCCGGTGAAGCCGGTGCCGGTGATCGTCACCGGCGTGGCGCCGGTCGTCGGCCCCGCCCCGGCGCTGAGCGCGCTGACCGACGGTGCGAGCTCGTAGGTGAACATGTCAGCGGCCGAAGTGGCACTGGTCCCGCTCGGGGTGGTGACGGTGACGGCGACGGAGCCGGCCGCCTGCGCCGGCGAGACGGCGGTGACCGAGGTGGGCGAGCTGACGGTGTAGCTGGTGGCGGCGACCGAGCCGAAGTTGACCGAGCTGGTCGCCGTGAAGCCGGTGCCGGTGATGGTGACCGTACTGGCCCCCGTGACCGGTCCGGCCACCGGGCTGATGGCGGTGACGCTCGGAGCGCCCTCGTAGGTGTAGCTGTCGGCCGTCGAGATGGCGCTCGTCCCGCTCGGGGTGGTGACCCTCACGTCGATGGTCGCCGCACCCTCGGACGGTGAGGTGGCGGTGATCTGGGTGGACGAGTTGACGATGTAGCCGAGGGCGCCGGTCGAGCCGAAGCTGACCCCGGTGGCCCCGGTGAAGCTGGTGCCGGTGATGATGACGGGGCTGGCCCCGTCGAGCGGCCCGGCCGCCGGGCTGATGGCGCCGACCGAGGGCGCCGCCTGGTAGGCGAACTCGTCGGACGGCGAGGTGGCGCTCGTCCCCGCCGGGGTGGTCACGGTGACCTCGACGATGGAGGCGGGCTGTGCCGGTGAGATGGCTGTTATAGAGGTGGGCGAGTTGACGGTGTAGCTGGAGGCCGGCGTCGAAGCGAAGTTGACGGCACTGGTCCCGATGAAGGCGGTCCCGGTGACGGCGACCGAGCTGGCGCCGGACAGCGGGCCTGACAGCGGGCTGACGGCGCTGACCGATGGACTGGCCTCGTAGGTGAACTGATCGGCCGCCGAGGTGCCGCTGGTCCCGCTCGGGGTGGTGACGGTGATGTCGACCGTGGCTGCGCCCTGCGCCGGCGATGTGGCCGTGACCTGGGTGGAGGAGTTGACGGTGAAGCTGGTGGCGCCCGCCGTACCGAAGCTGGCTGAGCTGGCCCCGCTGAAGCCGGTGCCGGTAACGGTGACCGACGTGCCGCCTGACAGCGGGCCGGCCACCGGGCTGATGGCGCTGACCGATGGACTGGCCTCGTAGGTGAACCGGTCCGCGGCCGAGGTGGCGCTCGTTCCCACCGGGGTGGTGACGGCGATGTCGACGGTGCCCGCGCCCTGCGCCGGGGATGTGGCCGTGATCGAGGTGGGCGAGTTGAAGATGGAGCTGCCGGCGGCCAACGAGCCGAAGCTGACGCTGGTGAAGTCGGTGAAATCGGTGCCCGTTAGGGTGACCGAGCTACCGCCTGACAGCGGGCCGGCGGTCGGGCTGATGGCGCTGACCGTGGGCGCGGCCCCGTAAGTGAACTCGTCGGCGCCCGAGATGGCGCTCACCCCGACCGGCGTGGTGACAACGACGTCGACGGTCCCATCGGTCCCGGCCGGGGATGTGGCCGTGATCGAAGTAGACGAGCCGACCGTGTAGGCGGTGGCGCTGGTGGCGCCGAACATGACGGTGCTGGCCCCGCTGAAGCCGGTGCCGGTGATCGTCACCGAGGTGCCGCCGGCCATCAGCCCGGCCACCGGGCTCAACCCGGTGACGGCCGGCGAGGCCTCGAAGCTGAACCGGTCGGCGGCCGAGGTGGCGCTCGTCCCCACCGGGGTGGTGACGGTTACGTCGACCGAGCCGGCCAGCTCCGCCGGGGTGGTGACGGTGAGCGAGGTGCCCGAGGAGGCGGTTATGGTGCCCGCCACCGTGCCGAAGTTGACGGCGCTGACCCCGCTGAAGCCGGTCCCGGTGATGACCACCGACGTGCCGCCCGTGGTGGTCCCACCCACCGGGCTGACGGCGCTGACCGCCGGGGAGGCTTCGTAGGTGAACTCGTCAGCCGAGCCGGCGGTGCTCGGCCCGTCCGGGTTGGTGACTATGACGTCGACCGTGCCCGACCCGGCCGGTGCGGTGGCGATGACCTGGGTACCCGAGGTGATGATGTAACTGGTCGCCCCGTTCGGCCCGAAGGCGACGGCGCTGGCGCCGGTGAAGCCGGTCCCGGTGATCGTCACCGAGGTGCCCCCGATGGTCAGGCCGGCCACCGGGCTGACCGAGCTCACCGACGGTACGGCCTCGTAGGTGAACTCGTCGGCGGCCGACAGGGCGCTCGACCCGCTGGGCGTGGTGATCGTGACGTCGACCGTGCCCGAGCCCGAAGGCGACAAGGCCGTGAGCTGATCGGGCGAGCTGACGATGACCCCGGTCGCCGGGACGGGGCCGAAGTCGACGGCGCTGGTCCCGGTGAAGCCGGTCCCGGTGATGACCACCGAGGTGCCGCCGGCCGGCGGGCCGGCCGCCGAGCTGATGGTGCTGACCGCCGGGGCCGCCTCGTAGCTGAACCCGTCGGCCGTGGTGATGAGGCTCGTCCCGCTCGGCGTGGTGACCGTGATGTCGACCAGGCCGGCCGGCTCGGCCGGGGACGTGGCCGTGACCGAGGCGTCCGAGGTGACGGTGTAGCTGGTGGCGCTCGTGGAGCCGAAGCTGACCCCGGTGGCATCGGTGAAGGCGCTGCCGGTGATGGTGACCGAGCTGTCCCCGGCCGGCAGGCCGGCCACCGGGCTGATGGCGCTGACCGTCGGGGCCAGTTCATAGGCGAACAGGTCGGCCGAGGTGGTGGCGCTGGTCCCGTCAGGCGTGGTGACGGTGACGTCGACCAGGCCCGGCGCCTGCGCCGGCGCCGTGACGGTGATCTCGGTCGAGGAGACGACGGTGACGCCGGTCGCGCTCACCAGGCCGAAGTCGACGGCCGTGGTCCCCGAGAAGTTGGTGCCGGTGATCGTCACCGGGGTGCCGCCGGTGGGCAGGCCGGCCACCGGGCTGATCGTGCTGACCGTGGGGCCGGTCTCGTACGTGAACTGGTCGGCGGGGCTGGTGGCGCTGGGCCCGGTGCCCGTGGTAACCGTCACGTCGACCTCTCCGGCCGAGCTGACCGCGGGCGAGACGGCCGTGATCTGGGTGGACGAGCCGAGCGTGAAGCTCGTGGCCGGCTGAGCGCCGAAATTGACAGCCGTGGCCCCCGAGAAGTTGGTGCCGGTGACCGTGACCGTGGTGCCCCCGGTCGGCGGCCCGGCCACCGGGCTGACGGCGGTGACGCTCGGTGTGGCCTCATAGACGTACGCGCCGCCCTCGCCGCTGCCTACCGGCGTGATGACGCTTACGCCCGCGGTGGTGGCGGACAGGGGCGGGGTGATGACGGTCATCTCGGTGGCCGAGCCGACGGTGAAGCTGGTGGCCGCGGCCGGACCGAAGTCGACCTCACTGGTACCGATGAAGTTGGTGCCGGTGACCGTCACCGTGGTGCCCCCGGCCGTCGGGCCCGACCCCGGGCTCAGGCCGGTGATGGTCGGTGCCGTCTCGTAGGTGAACTGGTCGGACAAGGTGGTGGCACTGGTCCCCGCCGGCGTGGTGACGGTGACGGCGATGGTGCCGGCAGGCCCGCCCGGAGAGGTGGCACTGATCTGGGTGGCCGAGATGACCGAGTAGAGGGCGTCCGCCGTCGGGCCGAAGCTGACCCCGCTGGCCCCGGTGAACCCGGTGCCGGTGATGGTCACGGTCGTACCGCCCACCGGTAGGCCGGCGACCGGGCTGAGGGCGGAGACCGATGGCGCCGCCTCGTAGGTGAACTGGTCGGCCGGAGCGATGGCGCTGGTGGCGATCGGGGTGGTAACGGTCACGTCGACCGTCCCGGCCGCCTGGGCCGAAGACGTGGCCAGCATCTCCGTGGCGGACACGACGGTGTAGGCGCCGGCCGGCGACGAGCCGAAGCTGACCCCGCTGGCGTCATTGAAGTTGGTGCCGGACACCGTGACCGTGGTCCCGCCGGCCAACAGGCCTGCCGTCGGGCTGATGGCACCGACAGTCGGCGCCGCCTCGTAGGCGAACTGGTCGGCCGCACTGGTGGCGCTCGTGCCCACCGGGGTGCTGACGGTGATGTCGACGCTGCCCGCCGCCCCTGCCGCCGGGGAGATGGCCGTGATCGAGGTACCGGCCGGGTTGACGGTGTAAGCGGTGGCCGCCACGGAGCCGAACTGGACCGTACCGGCATCGCTGAACCCGGTGCCGGTGATGGTCACGGAGGTCCCCCCGGCCGGCAGGCCGGCCGTCGGGCTGACCGAGCTGATGGCCGGGCTGGCCTCGTAGGTGAACATGTCTGCGGGCGAGGTGGCGCTCACCCCGACCGGGGTGGTGATGACGACGTCGACGGGGCCGGCCGTCCCGACCGGCGAGGTGGCCGTGACCTGGGTGGCCGAAGCGACGGTGAAGCTGGTAGCCGCGGTGGTGCCGAAGTCGACGCCGCTGGCGCCGCTGAAGCCGGCCCCGGTGACGCTGACCAAGGTGCCGCCGGCCAGGGGCCCGGCCACCGGGCTGATGGCGCTCACCGCGGGCGTGGCTTCGTAGCTGAAGTGGTCGGCGGCGCTGGTGGCACTGGTCCCGACGGGCGTGACGACGGTGATGTCGGTGACGCCCGCGGCCTGCGCCGGCGAGGTGGCCGTGATCTGGGTACCGCCCAGGGCGACGGTGATGTCGGTGCCCGGGCCGGCGCCGAACATGACGGCGCTGGCCCCGGTGAAGTTGGTGCCGGTGATGGTGACCGAGGTCCCCCCGGTGGCCAGGCCGGCGACCGGGCTGAGCCCGCTCACGCTCGGGACGCCCTCATAGGTGAACTCGTCCGCCGGGCTGACGGCGGTGGTCCCACTGGGCGTGATGACGGTGACGTCGACGCTGCCCGCGGATCCGCCCGGTGAGAGGGCCGTGACCGATGTGGGGCCGCTGACGGTGTAGCTGGTAGCAGGGGTCGTCCCGAACTCGACCGCACTGGCCCCGGTGAAGCTGGTGCCGGTGATGGTGACCGAGGTGCCGCCGGCCGGCAGGCCCGCCGATGGGCTGACCACGCTGACCGAGGGACCGGCTTCATAGCTGAACCGGTCGACCGGGCTGGTAACGCTCGTCCCGCTCGAGGACGTGACCGTGACGTCGACCGTCCCCGCACCGGCCGCCGGTGAGGTGGCCGTGACCTGGGTGGAGGACAGGACCGTGACGGCGCCGGCGGGCAGCGAGCCGAAGCTGACGGCGCTGGCCGAGGGGAAGTTGGTCCCGGTGATGGTGACCGTGGTGCCGCCGCCCAGGGGGCCCGAAATGGGGCTGATGGCGCTGACCGTCGGTCCCGCCTCGTAGGTGAAGTGATCGGCCCCGGAAGTGGCGCTCGTGCCGCTCGAGGACGTCACGGTGACATCGACGGTGCCGGCCGCTTGCAACGGCGAGGTCGCCGTCATGGAGGTGGAGGAGATGACGGAGAAACCGGTGGCGGCCACTGACCCGAAGTCAACCGCGCTGGCGCCGCTGAACCCCGAGCCGGTGATGGTCACCGTGCTGGCCCCGACGAGCGGGCCGACGACGGGGCTCACCGCGCTCACGGTGGGCACATCCTCGAAGGCGAACCGGTCGGCCGGGCTGGTGACGCTGGTCCCGCTCGGTGTGGTTATGGTGACGTCGGCTACGCCGGCCGCTTCGGCCGGTGAGGTGGCCGTGACCTGGGTGGCCGAGGTGACCGTGAACGTGGAGGTGACGAGCCCGAAGTCGACGGCACTGGCGCCGGTGAACCCGGTACCGGTGATGGTCACGGTGGTGCCTCCGCCCAGCGGGCCGGCCCCCGGGCTGAGCGAGCTGACGGCGGGCGCCACCTCGTAGGTGAAGTGGTCGGCCCCCGAGGCGGCGCTCGTGCCGCTCGGCGTACCGACCGTTACGTCGACCGGGCCGGCCCCCGCTGACGGGGAGACGGCGCTGATCTGGGTGGCCGAGTTGACCGAGTAGCTGGTGGCGGCGGTCGAGCCGAAGCTGACGGCGCTGGCCCCGATGAAGCCGGAGCCGGCGATGACGACCGAGGTGCCACCGGCCAGCGGGCCGGCCAGCGGGCTGAGCGAGCTGACGGCGGGCGCCACTTCGTAGGTGAAGTGGTCGGCCCCCGAGGCGGCGCTGGTGCCGCTCGAGGTGGCGACGGTCACGTCGACGGTGCCGGCGGGCCCGGCCGGGGACGTGGCCGTGACCTGGGTGGCCGAGTTGACCAGGTACGAGGTGGCGGCCAGCGTGCCGAGCTCGACCGAGCTGGCTCCGAGGAACCCGGTGCCGGTGATGATGACCGTGCTCGCCCCGGTCAAGGGCCCGGCCGGTGGGCTCACGGCGGAAACGGTGGGTGCCGCCTGGTAGGCGAACCGGTCAGCCGGGCCGGTGGCGCTCGGGCCTCCCGTCGTGACGACGGTGACGTCGATGACGCCCGCCCCCGTGACGGCCGGGGACGTGGCCGTGACCTGGGTGGCCGTGGTGGCCGTGATGGTCCCGGCCGTGCTGCCGAACATGACGGCGCTGGCCCCGATGAACCCGGTGCCGGTGATGGTCACCGAGGTGCCCCCGGCCAGCGGGCCGGCGATCGGGCTGATGGCGGTGACGTTGGGCGCCACCTGGTAGGTGAAGTCGTCGGCCGGGGAGGTGGCGCTCGGGCCGCTCGGCGTACTGACGATGACGTCGACCGTGCCGACCGCCGCTGACGGCGACAGGGCGGTGACCTGGGTAGCCGAGTTGACGGTGTACGAGGTAGCTCCGGAGGGCCCGAAGCTCACCCCGGTGGCCCCGGTGAAGCTGGTGCCGGTGATGGTCACCGAGGTGCCCCCGGCCAGCGGCCCGGCCATGGGGCTGAGGGCGATGACGACGGGCGCCACCTGGTAGGCGAAATCGTCGGCGGCGGAGGTGGCGCTGGTGCCGCTCGAGGTGGTGACGCTGACGTCGACGGTCCGCGCCGGCCCGGCCGGCAAAGTGGCGGCGATCTGGGTGGCTGAGGTGACGGCGTAGATGCTGGCCGCCACCGAGCCGAAGTCGACGGCGCTGGCCTCGAGGAACCCGGTGCCGGTGATGGTGACCGTCGTCCCTCCGGCCAGCGGGCCGGACACGGGGCTGACGGCGGTGACGGTCGGGGCCGCTTGATAGACGAACTGGTCGGACGCGGAGGTGGCGCTTGTCCCCGCCGGGGTCACGACAGTCACGTCGACCGGCCCCACGAGCTGCGCCGGAGAGGTGGCGGTGACCTGGGTGGAAGAGACCACCGAGTACGCCGTGGCCGGGACAGTGCCGAATACCACGGCGCTGGCCCCGATGAAACCGGTGCCGGTGATGGTCACCGCCGTGGTGCCCACGGCCGGCCCCGTGGCCGGGGTGACGGCGCTCACGGTCGGGGTCGCTTCCGATGTGAACCGGTCAGCGAGGCTTGTGGCGCTCGTGCCGCTCAAGGTGGTGACGGTGACGTCGACCGTGCCCGCCGCCGCCGCCGGTGAGACGGCGGTGACCTGTGTGGGCGAGTTGACGGCGTAGCTGGTGGCCCCGGTCGAGCCGAAGCTGGCCCCGGTGGCCCCGGTGAAGCCGGTGCCGGTGATGACGACCGAGGTGCCCCCGGCCAGCGAGCCGGCCACCGGGCTGACGGCGGTGACGGTCGGCGCCGTCTCATAGACGAACACGTCGGCGGCGGACGTGGCGCTCGTCCCGCTCGGCGTGGTGACGGTCACGTCGATGGCGCCGGCGGCACCGGCCGGGGAGGTGGCCGTGACCGAGGTGGGCGACGTGACCGAGACCGAAGTGGCTGGCGAGGAGCCGAAGTCGACCGCACTGGCCCCGGTGAACCCGGTGCCGGCGATGGTGACCACAGTGCCGCCCGCCAGAGGCCCGGCCAGGGGGCTGAGAGAGGTGACGGCGGGAGCGGCCTCGTAGGTGAACTGGTCGGCCGGTTGGTTGATGGCGCTCGTCCCCACCGGGGTGGTGACGGTGACGTCGACCGTGCCTGGCGTCCCGGCCGGGGAGATGGCGGTGATCTGGGTGGGCGAGTTGAGGGCGTAGCTGGTGGCGCCGGTCGAGGCGAAGCTGACCCCGGTGGCCCCGGTGAAGCCGGTGCCGGTGATGACGACCGAAGTCCCCCCCGCCAATGTGCCCGCCACTGGGTGGACGGCGCTCAGTGCCGGCAGGGCCTCATAGGTGAACCGGTCCGCCGCCGAGGTGGCGCTGGTCCCGATGGGGGTGGTGACGGTGACGTCGACGGTGCCCGCCGGCTCGCTCGGAGAGCTGGTGGTGATCTCGGTGGAAGTCACGAACGTGTAGCTGCCGGCGGCCACGGAGCCGAAGCTGACCCCGGTGGCAGCAGTGAAATCGGTGCCCGTGACGGTCACCGGCGTGCCTCCGGTCATCAGCCCGGCCCCCGGGCTGACGGCGGTGACGGTGGCCACGGCCTCGTAGGTGAACAGGTCGGCCGGTTGGTTGATGGCGCTCGTCCCCACTGGCGTGGTGACGGTGACGTCGACGGTGCCCGCCGACCCGGCCGGGGAGGTGGCGGTTATCGAGGTACCGGAGGTGAGGATGTAGGCCGTCGCCGCCACCGCGCCGAAGCTGACGCCGGTGGCGGCGGTGAAGTTGGCACCGTTGATGGTTACCGAGGTGCCTCCCGACGGCAGCCCCGCCACCGGGCTGAGCGAGCTCACCGACGGCGTGGCCTCGAAGGCGAACTGATCAGCCGCCGTGGTGGCACTGGTCCCGATCGGGGTGGTGACGGTGATGTCGACGGTGCCGGCGGGCCCCGCCGGGGAGGTGGCCGTCATCGAGGTGGACGAGGTCACCGAGTAGCTGGCGGCCACCGCCGGGCCGAAGTGGACCGAGCTGGACCCGGTGAAGTCGGTGCCGGTGATGGAGACCAGGGTGGCGCCCGCCATCGGCCCCGCCACCGGGCTCACGGAGCTGACGGTGGCCACGGTTTCGTAGGTGAACTGGTCGGCCGGCGCGCTGATGGCGCTCGTCCCCACCGGGGTGGTGACGGTGACGTCGACGGTGCCCGCCGGCCCCGCCGGGGAGATGGCTGTGATCTGGGTGGACGAGGCCACCGAGTAGCTGGTGGCGGGGTTGGTGGCGCCGAACATGACGGCGCTGGCGGCGCTAAACCCGGTGCCGGTGATGGTCACGGTGCTGCCTCCGCCGGCCAGCCCCGCCACCGGGCTGACGGTGTTGACGGCCGGTGCCGCCTCATAGGCGAACTGGTCCGCGGCAGACAGGGCGCTCGTCCCGCTCGGGGTGGTGACGGTGACGTCGACGCTGCCCGCCGGCGCCGGTGCCGAAGTGGCAGAGATCTGGGTGGGCGAGATGACGGTGAAGCTCGAAGCCGCCGTCGAGCCGAAATTGACGGCGCTGGCCCCGGTGAAGCCGGTACCGCTGATGCTCACCGGCGTGCCCCCGGCCGGCGGGCCCGCCACCGGGCTGACGGTGGCCACCGACGGCACCGCCTCGTAGGTGAACTGGTCCGCAGGTTGGCTGATGGCGCTGGTCCCGCTGGGCGTGGTGACCGTGACGTCGATGGCCCCGGTCGTCCCCGCCGGCGAGACGGCGGTGATCTGGCTGGCCGAGTTGACGATGAAGCTGGTGGCGGCCACGGTGCCGAAGCTGACGGCACTGGCGTCGGTGAAGTTGGCCCCGCTCAAGGCGACCGCCGCGCCACCGGCCGGCAAACCCGCCGGCGGGCTGACGGCGCTGACCGTGGGCACCGCCTCGTAAGTGAACTGGTCGTCGGGTTGGGTGATGGCACTGGTCCCGGTGCCGGTGCTGACCGTCACGTCGACGGTGCCCGCCGACGTCACGGGCGGGGAGGTGACGGTGATGAGGACGGACGAGGTGACAGTGAAGCTGACGGCCGCGGTCGAGCCGAAACTGGCCCCGGTCGCCCCGGTGAAGTTGGTGCCGGTGATGGCGACCGAGGTCCCGCCCGCCGGCAACCCGGCCGCCGGGCTCACGGTGCTGACCGTCGGGGTGGTCTCATAGGTGTACTGGTCGGCCGGTCGGGCGATGGCACTGGTCCCCGTGCCCGTGGTGACCGTCACGTCGACGGTGCCCGCGGGTCCGGCGGGCGCGGTGGCCGTGACCGAGGTGGGCGAGACGACCGAGTAGGCGGTGGCGGCGTTGGCCCCGAAATCGACGGCGCTGGCCCCGGTGAAGTTGGTGCCGGTGATGGTCACCGTCGTGGCGCCCCCCGGCGGCCCGGCGACCGGGCTGACGGCGGTGACCGTCGGGGTGGTCTCGTAGGTGAACTCGTCGGCCGTGCCCGTGGCGCTGGTACCGCTCGGGGTGATGACGGTGACGTCGACCGTACCGGCGGCCCCGGCCGGGGACGTGGCCGTGACCGAGGTGGGCGAGACGACCGAGTACGTCGTGGCCCCGGTGGCGCCGAAGTCGACGGCGCTGGCCGCGCTGAAGCCGGTGCCGGTGATGGTGACGGAGGTCCCGCCCGCCACCGGGCCGGCGATCGGGCTGACGGCGGTGACCGTCGGGCTGGGCTCGTAGGTGAACTCGTCGACCACCGAGGTGGCGCTCGTACCACTGGGGGTGGTGACGGTGACGTCGACCGTGCCCGGTGCCCCGCTCGGGGCGGTGGCGGTGATCGAGGTAGGCGAGGTGGCGGTGATGGTGGCGGCGTTCGAGCCGAAATCAACGGCACTGACAGCGACGAAATCGGTCCCGGTGATGCTCACCGTGGTGCCGCCCGCCGGCAGTCCCGCCGCCGGGCTCACCGAAGTGACGGCCGGCGCGTCCTCATAGGTGAACCGGTCGCCCACGCTCGGGGCGCTGGTCCCGGCCAGGTTGGTGACGGCGATGTCGACCAGGCCCGCCGGTGAGGCCGGAGAGGTGGCCCGGATCTGTGTCCCGGAGATGAGCGTGTAGGTGGTGGCGGGCGTCGTACCGAAGCCCACGGCGATGGCATCGGTGAAGTTGGTCCCCGTGATACTGACGGTGGTGCCCCCCGATGTCAGCCCCGCCACCGGGCTCACGGCCGTGATCGTCGGAGCCGTCTCGTACGTGAACTGGTCGGCGGCCGAAGTGGCGCTCGTCCCCACCGGGGTGGTGACGGTGACGTCGACGCTGCCGGCGGCGCCACCGGGTGCGGTGACGGTGATCGATGTGGCCGAGGCCGCCGTGATGGTGCCGGCGGTGGTGCCGAAGCTGACGGCGGTGGCGCCCGTGAACGCGGTGCCCGTGAGGGTCACGGTGGTGCCCCCCGACAGCGGGCCGGCGACCGGGCTCACCCCGGTGACGCTCGGGGCCGCTTCGTAAGTGAACTGGTCCGCAGCACCGGTGGCGCTCGTCCCCACCGCGGTGGTGACGGTGACGTCGACGGGCCCGGCGGCGCCGGGGGGCGAGGTGGCGGTGAGCTGGGTGGAGGAGGTGACCGTGTACGTGCCGGCCGCCACCGCACCGAAGTCCAGCGCACTGGCCCCGGTGAACCCCGTACCGGTGACGCTCACGGAGGTGCCCCCGGCCGGCAGACCGGCAATGGGACTGATGGCACTGACGGTGGGTGCAGCTTCATAGCTGAACTGGTCGGCGGCCGAGGTGGCGCTCGTCCCCACCGGGGTGGTGACGGTGAGGGCGACCGTGCCGGTCGATTGCGCCGGGGAGACAGCGGCGGTGATCGACGTGGCCGAGGTCACCGTGTACGAGGCCGCGGCCACGGCGCCGAAGTCGACGGCGGTGGCGGCGGTGAACCCCGAACCGGTGACGGTCACCGAGGTGCCGCCGGCCGGCACACCGGCGACCGGGCTGACGGCGCTGACTGTGGGTGCGGCTTCGTAGGTGAACTGGTCGGCCGGCTGGCTGATGGCGCTCGGCCCCACCGGGGTAGTGACGGTGACGTCGACGGTGCCCGTGGCCCCCGTCGGCGACGTGACCGTGAGCAACGTGGAAGAGGTGACTGCGTACGTAGTGGCGGCCACAGAGCCGAAGTCGACGGCGGTGGCGGCGCTGAACCCCGAACCGGTGACGGTCACCGAGGTGCCGCCTGCCGGCAGACCGGCGACCGGGCTGACGGCGGTGACGATGGGTGCCGCTTCGTAGGTGAACCGGCTGGCCGAGCCGGTCACGCTGGTCCCGCTCGGGGTGGTCACGGTGATGTGGACCGTGCCTCCGGCCAGGTCGGCCGGCGAGGTGGCGGTGATCGAGGTGGACGAGCTGACCGAGAAGGCGGTGGCCGGGGTCGAGCCGAACCCGACTGCAGTGGCGTCGGTGAAGTTGGCCCCGGTGATGGTCACCGGGGTGCCCCCGCCCGGCACACCGGCCACCGGGCTGACGGCGCTGACCGTCGGCGCCGACTGGTAAGTGAACAGGTCGGACGAAGAGGTGGCGCTCGTCCCGATCGGTGTGGTGACCGTGACGTCGACCGTGCCGGCCGGCTCGGTCGGCGAGGTGACGGTGACCTGGGTACCCGAAATGACCGAGTAGGCGATGCCGGCGACGGAGCCGAACATGACGGCGCTGGCCCCGGTGAAGCCGGCGCCGGTGATGGTGACCGTGGCGCCGCCGGCCGGCAGGCCGCCGGCGGGACTGACGGCGGTGACGACCGGTGCCGGCTCATAGGTGAACTGGTCGGCGGCGGCGACCGGGCTGGTCCCGGCGGGGGTGGTGACGGTGATGTCGACCGTGCCCCCGGACAGGTCGGTCGGCGAAGTGGCGCTGATCTGGGTACCCGAGATCACCGAGTAGGCGGTGGCGGCGACCGAGCCGAACATGACGGCGCTGGCCCCGGTGAAGCTGGTCCCGGTGACGGCGACCGGGGTGGCCCCGGCCGGCACGCCCGCCACCGGGCTGACGGCGCTGACCGTCGGTGCCGTTTCGTAGGTGAACTGGTCCGAGGGCGAGGTGGTGCTCGTCCCCACGGGCGTGGTCACCGAGACGTCGACCACTCCCGCCGCCTCGGCCGGTGAAGTGGCGGTGATCGAGGTGGAGGTGACGACCGAGTAGGTGGCCGGGCTGGCGCCGAACTTGACGGCGGTGGCGGCGGTGTAACCGGTCCCCGTGATGGTGACCGTTGTGCCCCCGGCCAGCGGGGCGGCGGCCGGGCTGAGGGCAGAGACCGTCGGAGCGGCCTCGTAGGTGAACTGGTCGGCCGGTCCCGTGGAGCTGGTTCCGCTCAGGGTGGTCACGGTGATGTCGACGGTGCCTCCGGCCAGGTCGGCCGGGGAGGTGGTGGTGATAGAGGTGGGCGAGACGACCGTATAACCGGCGGCCGCCGTGGTGCCGAACATGACGGCGGTGGCCCCGGTGAAGCTGGTCCCGGTGATGCTGACCGGGGTGGCCCCGGCCGGCACGCCCGCCACCGGGCTGACGGCGGTGACCGTCGGAGCGGTCTCGTAAGTGAACTGGTCGGCCGAGCCCGTCGAGCTGGTACCGCTCAGGGTGGTCACGGTGATGTCGACGGTGCCTCCGGCCAGGTCGGCCGGGGAGGTGGTGGTGATAGAGGTGGAGGAGACGACCGTATAACCGGCGGCCGCTATGGTGCCGAACATGACGGCGCTGGCCCCGGTGAAGCTGGTCCCGGTGACGGTGACGGTGCTACCTCCACCGGGCTGGCCGGCCACGGGGTTGACGGCGGTGACGACGGGGCCGGGCGCGTAGCTGAACTGGTCGGCCGGGGACGTGGCGCTCACCCCGCCGGCGTCAGTGACCGTGACGTCGACCGTGCCGGCGAGCTGCGCCGGGGAGGTGGCGGTGATCGAGGTGGAGGAAACGACCGAGTAGGTGGCGGCGCCGGCGCCGAACTTGACGGCGGTGGCGGCGCTGAAGCCGGTGCCGGTGATGGCCACGGACGTGCCCCCGGCCAGCGGGCCGGCCGGCGGGCTGACGCCCGAGACCGTCGGCGCCGCCACGTAGGTGAACCCGTCGAGCGCCGAGGTGGCGCTCGTCCCGCCCGGAGTGGTGACGATGACGTCGACCACGCCGGCCAGCCCGGCCGGCGAGGTGACGGCCATCTGGGTGGGCGAGGTGACCGAGTAAAGGGCCGCCGGCGTGGTGCCGAAGGCGACCGCGGTGGCCAAGCTGAAGCCGGTGCCGGTGATCGTCACGGCCGTCCCTCCGGCCAACCGGCCGGCCGGCGGGCTGACGCCCGAGACCGTCGGTACGGGGGCATAGATGTACTGGTCGGCGCCCGAAAGGGTGCTCGTGCCGCTGGGCGTGGTGACCGTGACATCGACGGCGCCGGCGGCCTCGGCCGGCGCTGTGGCCGTGACCGAGGTGGGCGAGGCGGCCGTGATGGTGCCCGCCGTGGCGCCGAACTTTACGGCGCTGGCCCCGGTGAAGTTGGTGCCCGTGATGGTCACCGAGGTGCCGCCCACCAACGGGCCGGATAGCGGGCTGACCCCCGTGACGGTCGGTGCTGTCTCGTAGGTGAAGTGGTCGGCCGTGCTGGTGGCGCTCGTCCCCACCGGCGTGACGACGGTGACGTCGACCGTGCCCGCC
>CAYZVQ010000013.1:3304-34166 GCA_964481925.1 uncultured Acidimicrobiaceae bacterium | reverse complement strand
CAGATCCGGTGCGCGCTACCTGCCAAAGTGGGGCCAGATCAGCTGAGCACACTCATACGATCGGCCAGCTTGCCAACAAGGAAGGCGAGGTAAGTGGCTAAAACGTCGGCGTAGGCACTGTCGCCTCCGTCGTCGATCACCCGTTTATGCGCCTCACCTACCAAGTCGGCGAACGTACAAAGAGCGGTGAGCTGCCGGTTGGTGAACAAGTCGGCGTGGTGTGTCATCCCGTAGCCCTGGACCCGGAAGCCAAGGGCTTGTTCGGGTAGCTCAGTGTCTGGCGCGTCGTCGGGCCGGGGGACTTGGGCCGCCCGCTCGTGCTCGGGCGAGGGCGGGAGGTAGATGCGCTCCCGGTTTCCTTCAGCGGCGACGGCCATAAGTTGGGCATCCATGCGTCCGGCCTTGCCCTCGGCTCGAACATACGCAAGGGGCGTTGCTGAGCCACAGACAAGACACGTGGAGCCGTTACGACCGACAGTGCCCTCAACGACCGGACCTTGAGGTTCGTGGCCGATCTCGAAGCGCACCGACTTGCCCTCCACCACGGGCCGAACCCACCCCTCCCTGCCCTTCTTCTTCCCTAGCCAGAACGAGCGGACAAGGGGCATCCGTGCCCCACAGGCGGGGTTAGGGCAGGTGACCGTACGAGCCCATACCCAGGCGATGACCGTCGCCTGGTACCCATCCGGGAGGGTCACGGATGGGTAAAGGTGACCGATGCGTCGCTCGGCCTCGTCCCGCATCCATGCGCCGTAGTACCGGACGTCTTCGGCCAGCCCCTGCGCTCCCCGCCAGCTTCGGACGTCGAGGCGGCTGCCACGACCACCTGGCCTTACGGGAGGCCGATCGGCGAACCGGGCTGGCAGTTCAATCAAGGCCTTGGTGATGAGGACGGCCACTGGGTTGAGGTCACCGGCGTGAGCCTCCAGCCCCAGCCGTTGCGCTTCCAGAGGTATCGACCCGCCACCACAGAACGGGTCCAAGACGGCCGGTAGGTGGTCACCGCACGACTGGCGGATTTCCTCCCGAGCCTCGGCAAGGATGGCCTCGTCGTTCGAAGCCTCCCAGGGGACGAGCCGCTCGATGATGTCGAAGAGGCGCTTTCTCTCAACGTCCTGTTCCGCCTCGGTGGGGAAGCGCTCGGGATGGCTGGAGGGGTCGTCCACCAGCTGGGCGAACAAGACAGCCCGGCACGCTGCCAAGGGACGGCGGGCCCACCACAGGTGCAACGTCGAGGGGTGCCCGTGGCGGATCGACTTCTCCCGTGCCGCCTCCCGGTTGATGGCATCAAGGGGC
This sequence comes from uncultured Acidimicrobiaceae bacterium, assembly GCA_964481925.1. Lineage (GTDB taxonomy): Bacteria > Actinomycetota > Acidimicrobiia > Acidimicrobiales > Palsa-688 > Fen-671. The sequence goes on along the minus strand of CAYZVQ010000013.1, from coordinate 32,870 downwards.
AGCGCCACCTCGATGAGCTTGCGCCTCGGCACCTGAGGCTTGGCCATCTCAGCTACGCCCTGGCCCTGGAGCCGGTTATGCAGGGCGGGGCCGTGGTCATGCCAGCTATCTTGGCACCTGGGGCGGCACCGTACGTAGGGACGTCGTCGTGCTCAGTTGGGCTCGGTACCCAGGTCCCAAAGGGCCCGCCAATCGAACGTGGTGGCCCGCTCGGCGAAGTGGAGCTGGCGGGACTTTCCAGCAAAGGGGTCCCTGAGGTAACGCACCTCCTCGGTGCCGTCGGGGCGGACCTCGACCATCGCCAACACATAGCGCTCGGCGGCATTGAGCCCGGTCAGGACCTCATTCCTGGTCACCATCACGACGTCGGCCCCGGTCACACGACCTTTGACTTCGATAAGGAGCAGGTGGCCGTCGCCGTCCAGGGAGCGGATGTCAAATCCTGGGTTGTTGTGCACCATGGCTTCCGCCTGGCGGCCTAGCTTGGCTTCCCATCCGAGCACGGCCCGCATCGCCCGTTCCTCTACGGCCTTGGTCTCGACAGCAAAGCTCGTTCTGACCACCGCCTCCTCGTTCCCTAGGCGAGCGAGCAGGCCAGCGGGCACCACCAGCGCCCCGCCCACGACGACCGGAGGAAGGGCGTGAAGCTGCCTCTCGGCGTCAAGCTCGCCCAGGCGGCGTTTCAGGCGCCTGTCCAGCTCGTCGGCACGGGCTTGGGCGCGCTCGGGGTTCATTCTGGGCTGGCGCCCTGCCGCTGCCTGTTCGGCTAGTTCCGCCGCCCGCCCGTCCCAGTAGTTCCTTTCACGGGTGAGCCTGGCCCGGACGGCGGCGATGGTGCGGTCCACTCGTTCCTGCGTACGGGCAGAGAGTTCGGCCAGGTGAGCCGGTACTAGCTCCTCGACGGCGTAGTCGAGGGCCCGGCCCTCCAGTTCGCCACCTGTGAGCCAGCCCTCCCCTTTGAGGGGCTTGAGCACGGCCAGTTCTTCTTCTCGGGCAGGCCGGTAGTCGAGGTAGGGGGCAACGCCGCCCGGTGCCGCTACCCCGGTGCGGTCGATGGTGACGAACTCGAAGCGTCGTGACACCACGTGGCCCTGGCCCCCTGGGCCCGGCCGGGCGTCGGTGACCGAGTGGTCCAGGTACAAGAGCACCCTGGGTACCTCAGAAGGGTCAGCCTCGTCGACGAGCACGGCCCCTTGGGTGAGGGAGCCACCGTAACGCTCGATGGCCAGCCCGACGACGGCGTCCAAGAGCGGGTGGCCGGGAGCAACGAGCTGGGCGTCGGGACGGGCGGGTACGTGAACGAGGTCCTTGTCGAAACAGACCCGCTCGTAGCGCCTGGCCACCGGCCTCCCCCTGGTACTGGCACGTGATCGCAGCTCGGCCGGAACGTGGGTGACCTCGAAGCGATCGGTCTCCCGCTCGACCAAGCGGCCACCGAAGACGGTGAGCCCTTTTTCGAAGAAGGCGGCGACGTAGTGGGGTTGGAGCCGCCGTGCCGCCGCTTCTTCCATCAGCAAGCGGAGGCGTCCCACCTCGGCCTCGGAGATCACCTCCGAGGCGAGCGCCTCCCGCCGTATCAGCTCGGGGATGTCCTGGCTAACGGTGGCATCAATGACCTGTTCCAGCTTGGCCTGCACGTCAGGGCGGTCACCGTAGCGGACGGCTTCCATCAACAGGTCCCGAAGGCTCCGCCCGCTGAACGCCTTTCCGAGCACATCAAAGACCTGGCCGGTCCCCAGGGCCGCACGTTCGGCCTCCAATTTCGTCAACAGCAGCTCGTAGACCTGGCCCTCCCGGGTGTCGACCGCCACCATGTTCCACATGTGGCAGACGTGGCGCTGGCCAATGCGGTGCACCCGGCCGAAGCGCTGCTCGATGCGGTTGGGGTTCCAGGGCAGGTCGTAGTTCAGGACCAGGTGGGCACGCTGGAGGTTGATCCCCTCTCCGGCGGCGTCGGTGGCCACGAGGACAAAACAGTCTGGGTCGTTGGTGAAAGACTCCTGGGCTTGGCTGCGCTGGCGACGGCGCATACCGCCATGGATGGCCACTACGGCCTCAGCACGGCCGAGGTAGCCCTGTAGGCGGCGCACCAGGTAGTTGAGGGTGTCCCGGTGCTCGGTGAAGATGAGCAGCTTGCGCCTGCCCCCACCGGGTTCGTACATCTCAGGCTGGTCAGCTAATAGTTCCACCAGCCGGGCCCACTTCACGTCGTGGCCCGAAGCGCGCACCTGCTTGGCCATTGCCTCTAGGCGGGCGAGCGTGGCCACCTCGGCCTCCAGCTCGGCTCGTGTGGCAGCGGCAGAAGCCTCATCGACGAGGGCCTCTTCCACCTCCTCCAGCTCGGCGGCGTCCAGGTCGTCGACGTCTAGGTCCTCGTCGAGCCCGAAACGGCCTACGTCCTGGGCGGCGTCAGCCGAGGGCCTCCGGGTGGCACCCTCGGCCAGGCGGTCCTGGAGCCGCTTACGGCGCCGTTGGAGGGAGCAGTAGATGGCCTCGGGCGATGAAGCCAGGCGGCGCTGGAGGACGGCCAGGGCAAAGCCGACGACGTTACGCCTCCCCCCGGCCAGGCGCTCCGCCCGGTTCATCTCGTCCCTCACGTAGCCGCTGACGGACTCGTAGAGGTCGGCCTCGGCGGGCGAGAGGTTGAACTCAACGGTGTAGGCGAAGCGCTCGGGGAAGAGGGGCTTGCCGTCGAAGGTGAGGAGCTTCTCTTTCACCATCCGGCGCATCATCCCTGAGGTGTCCAGCTCGCCTCCGGCCCGCCGTCGGCGTCCCTCGAAACGGTCGGGGTCGACGAGGGCCATGAACACGCCGAAGTCCTCTTCCTTACCGGAGTGAGGAGTAGCCGTCAGGAGCAGGAGGTGCCGGGTCGTCGAGGCCAGGAGCTTGCCGAGCTTGTAACGGCGGGTCTCCCGCACGTCGTCGCCTTCGTAGTGGGCCGACATGCGGTGGGCCTCGTCCACCACGACCAGGTCCCACTCCGTGGCCTGGAGCCGGGCCTGGACATCGTCGTTCCGGGATAGGTGGTCCATCCGGGCTATCACCAAGTCCCTCTCGGCAAACGGGTTGCCACTGCGGCTGGCCTCGATGGCCTCCCGGCCCAAGATGTCGAACTCCAGGCCGAACTTCTCGCCCAGCTCGTCCTGCCACTGGGCCACCAGCCCACCGGGGGCTACAACGAGGCACCGGGCCACGTCCGATCGCAGCAGTAGCTCCTTGATGTAGAGCCCGGCCATGATGGTCTTCCCGGCCCCGGGGTCGTCGGCCAGCACGAAGTGAAGGGGCTGTCGGGGCAGCATCTCGCCATAGACAGCCCGTATTTGGTGAGGCAAGGGCTCGACCTGGGAGAGGTGCACGGCGAGCATGGGGTCGAACAGGTGGGCCAGGCGGATGCGGCGTGCCTCTGAGGCCAGGGTGAAAGTCTCGCCGTCGGCATCGAAGCTCCAGCGGGCCTGCCTGCCGCCGACGAAAAGGTTGGGCTCATCGGACCGGTACAAGAGGCGCTCGCCGACATGGCCGTTGGGGTCCCGGTAGGTGAGGGTCACGGCGGTAGTGCCGTGCCAACCGAGGGCGACCGCCGTCACCTCCCGGCCGGGCACCACCCCGCCCACCGATGTCCCCGGCCTCAGGTCCTCCAGCCTGGCCGTCATGACACCCTCGGTCGTTGGGTAGCCAGCCGCTTCAGTGGGCACGCCAGGAGCATGGCCCAATCATCGCAGGGCACACGGACCGTTGCCCGAGACGGCACGAGCGCCTGGTGACGGCGGGGATCACCCTGAAGGCCTGACCTCGGCCGAGGATGCCCTCCCCGTCGACACAATGCCGCTCAGGCCGTCCTGGCCTACCACCACCTCCCCAAGGGCTTACGGCCCAGCCATCTCGCCCAGGCACTCCCTCAGGTCGAACCTAACCCGGGCACGGCGCCTGCACTCCCCACCTGGCGGCCCTGGGAGCCTAAAACCGGCCCACGGGCGGTAGAAGTAGCCTGGAGGTGCAGATCGCCGCTCTGGGGGCCACACAGGGGCTGTACCCCACCGCTGGCGCGTGAGAGGGGTAGAACCCCTTGTGGGAGGCGGGTTATGGGGGATGCGGTCTGGGACGTGACGGTCTCTGGCCGTTTCCCGGCAATGACGGCGGAGGAGCAGTTCGCCCTCATGATGCCCGTGGTGGTGGAGGAAATTGAACTCCGGTGCATCGTAGAGGGACGGCCCTTCTCGTGACAATGGTCAACCCTCACCGGGACCACACAAGGCCAGATGGAGGTGTGCCGTCGTGACCACCCAAAGGCTCACCGCTCGTGGTCCGTCGACGAGGTACCCAAGGTGGGCGAGGTGGTCCGCACACGGGAGACCGTCTTGCCCGAGCACTACGCCGACCGAGAGGCGGCGGTGGTCGAGGTGAGGGATCTCGGCAAGGACTACTACGAGATTGGCCTGGAGCTGAGCGGTGCTCACGCCCGGACCTGGTTTACCCCCTCCGAGCTGACGACCCCAACCACGCCCGGTCCCTCATAACTTTCCACGACGAGCGAGCCCGACCGACATGTGGCTCTCATTCGTCTTCCTCAGTCGCCGGAGTGGCCGCTACACTGTAAGGTAGCCTCCCGGCGTCTTCCACCAACTTGCGCATGTGGTCGATGCACTCATGCCCTGGTAAATGGAAGCCGGTGTCTACCATCTCGTCAAACGTGTCGGACGCTAGCTGCACCCACGCATTAATTAGCCGGTCCGTGGCGTTGCCTCGCCGGTCTGAGTACCCGTCGATCACCTCAAGGGCCCACCAGAGACGGCGAAAAGGAATTGGCTGCGAGCGGTCGCTCACGAACGCCTCATCGTCGATCATCTGTTGAACCGCTTCCTCAGCCAGATCCCGGAGTTCCTGGCTGCTTTTCATGACAACATCCTTGGGAGACGGCGCTCTGCCTTCGGCGATCCGATCAAGCAGGACGCCTTCTGGCGAGCCATAAGAATCATTGATTAGGGACATGAAACCTCGTCTTCCTTTCCGACGCCTGGGCCACCGAGATGACGGTGGCGCCTCGTCACTCTGACTTCCCGAAGGGGAGTCGTCGAGGAAAGTGTCCCATCGAGACCGGCTATCTGCAACAGACCGATCCGTTCCAACGCCGAGACGACCACCCTTTGTTCGGTTTCGCGACCGCTAAGAGTGCACAGCAGGTTTCTTCCCAAGGCCACAGAGACCGACGCTGTCGACCAACCGCTTTAGTGGGCACGCCAGGAGCATGGCCCAATCATCGCAGGGCACACGGACCGTTGCCCGAGACGGCACGAGCGCCTCATGACGTTGGGGATCACCCTAGAGACCAGACCTCGGCCGAGATGCCCTCCCCGTCCACAATGCCGCTCAGGGCGTCCGGCCTACCTCCACCTCCCCAATGGCTGACGGCCCAGCCCTCGCCTTGGCCCTCTCGTAGCTCGGACCTAACCTGGGTACGGTGCCTGTGCTCCCCAAACTGGATGGTCTCCCACTTCGACGGCGTGGCCCACGCCGCGCATTACGGCGGGAGCGTGTACACAAGGGAGATCAGCGAGCGTGCCTGAACATGTCATTGACGACGAGGGGGCGGAACCTAACGTTCGGGCCTGGTTCGATAGGATGCGCGACCGGCACTATGCCGAAAAGAAGGCGAAGGAGACCGAACCCCACGAACACTCATCAAGCACACCTCATCGCCCAAGCTGACGCTGCACCTGACGCGCCGGACCGTAACTAGCTCGGTAGTAGAACGACTTTGATAACCCTGGCGGTGGGAAAGCCTTACGCTACGAGGCCCCCAGAAGCCCCAGGAGCGGCGATATCCTCTGGTGGCCCCCCCCCATACCCCCGACCTAGATCGGGCCTCTGCGGGGCCTAGAGCCGCCTCTGAGAGGAAGATTGCTAAAGGCCCAGGTGGGACAAGGCCTCTTGAGCGGTCTTGGACAGAAAGACGCTCAGGTACTGAGAGTTGAAGGACGTTCATGGCTAAAGGACCCATATACGGAGCAGGCCGGACTCCTAGCTTTGTACGCCTAGTCGAGCTGTCGCAGCGCCAGCTCTATCTCACGCCAGGCGGGCATGTCGTAGTAGCGGTGCTGGCGGCTCTCGTCGTTGGCGGTGACGAAGCCACGGTTCACGAAGAAGCTCATGTTCCCTGGTGGCGTCGTGCCTAGATGGATGCGGACAGCTTCGGCGTCGAACAGCGGTCGGCCCGAAACGCGCTCCGCATCGGCGGCGAGCTGGCACATGACCTTGAGCACCGGGATTCGGTCACGGTGCTTCTCGGCGAGCTTTCTTACCTCTGTGTCAAAGACGCTCATCGTGTTGCTTTCCTAACCCCGGTCCCTGAGCCGAGCCTACCAGGACGGCTCTGGAGCTGAGGGGCATGCTCGTCGCAGCTGTCGACGTTGTACCAGCGAGGGCCTTGCTGAAGCCAGCCCGTGGCAGTCAAGGGCCCGACAGAGGTACGGCTGGGGCTTGCCCTGGTCGTCGTACACGTATCGGAAGCATTGGCCGCGGGACGTTGAGCAAGCTTGGCCTAGTCGATACCGGCGAGGCTACGAGCCGTCAGTGGCGGGAACCGGTGGGCGGTCCTTGTGCTTTCCCTGCATCCCGGCTAGACCTCAACTCGTGCCGACAGACAACTGGCCGACGAACTTCCGCTACATATCGAGACGGCTGGTGAAAGAGATCGTCCAGCAGCACGAGGCGATGCGTTCCCGGACCTCCAAGACCTACTCCTTTGCGTTCAAGCCGATCGGACTTGCCATTACACGGCGCGACCCCGATTACCTGAATCTCTACGACTTGGCACGCCGGGCGACCGACGCCGTCAGCGACATGACAGGCACCGTCGCCGAACCCGCCGAGTACGTGCGGGCTGAGCTGGACATCACTCCTGGTTTCCTGACGGTCCACCAGGGCTGGACTACGGCTAGCAACGTGGATATAGCGGCGATGATGACCAAGTACGACGACAGGAGCCTCGGGCGAGTCTTCATTGCTCTCTTCGGATCGGCGTCGAACTATACGGGAAGACGGCCTAAGGATGACGGGCTAGCCGAAAGCCCGAGCGACGTTGCTGGTCTATATGAGATCCTCGATAGGACCAGCGAGCGACGCGACCCAGTACTTGATCGGGACTACGTCGAGGACTCCGGAGACGTAGATGAAAGGGATCGCATCGACCTGGTAATCCGGATACGGGACGATCGCTTCAAGGGGTACAAGGAGGAGAGGCTAAACATACTCATGGAGGTCTTCTATCGTCTCGACGATTACACGTACGGAGAGCACTACGACCGGATTCTCATCGGTGCCCCGGTCTGGGCGGCGACGCCGTTGCCCAAGCCGTTCACGACCGCAAGGCCGCACTGACCACGTTCTCGGCCGGGACGTAGGCTCACAGCCGTGCACCCGACGACGGGGACCAGCTCCTCGGCAGGCCACCATAAGGGCGGCATTCCTCGGTGGGATGTGTGGCACTGGATCACCCAGCATCCGATGCAGTAGTCGTCCGACTTACTGAGGCAAAGGTGGTCGATGGCGACTTGGTGAAGGGCGGACTGTGGGAAGGCACCGACCCGTTCAAACAGCAGTATGCGGACGCTGGCGGGGAATTGACCACGACAGTCTCGTCCGGTCCAACGAAACCTAGTCCGAAGAGAATGGTGCGCGTGCCCATCCCGTACCAGCCGATGCTCCTCAGCTCGGCCCCGTGCCCTTCGGCGGGGGACCGCTGGGTGCACGAGCCCAAGCTTGACGGCTGGCGTTGCTTCGCTCAGGTCCAAGACCTGAAGGTGAGGCTGTGGACCAGGGACGGCCAGGAGTGGTCCCCGTTGTTGGGGGATATGCTGCATAGCCGATCTCGGCGACCTGGTGCTGGACGGCGAACTCGTCGCTCTCAGCCCTGACGGGCGGGCAGACTTCGACCTCCTGAATACCCGCATGACAGGCACGGCCACCGACCTGCCGGTCTCCCTGTACTTCTTCGACATCTTCCGCCTGGGTGAGCACGAGCTGGTCCAAAGGACCTGGGCCGATTGCCGGAGGCGCTGGACGCCCTAACCCTCCTCGGCCGGACGGCTGGCCAGGTCCGGACTACGACGCCTTGGCCACCACCGCTGCATTAATCAGCTCGTGGGAGGTTGCCCGACGCATCGTGTCCACCGCCGCGGCGTCCCGGCCCCAAAGAAAGGAATGGCGCTTTAGTACGAATAGGTAGGCATTGATCGACAGCACGACAGCCCCAATGACGGCGTCTAGCGGCAACCTTGGCTTGAGAGTTGCCCGGTTAGTCCCAGGTATCGGTTCGCCCGTCAGATACTGCGTAACACCATAGAGCACTGAGTGTGCCACTCCCGATATGGCGCGGTACCACATCTCGCCGTGATCAATGTCGAGAAGACGGAGGAGGTCTGATGCTGCATCCGTCTTCGGGGCCAACGTCTTGCCTTCGAACCCTATGAGCACGCTCTTCCTATTTAGGTACTCGGCGATGCCCATCAGCGCCAAGCGGGTTCTGAGTTCCAGGATCTGTTTGTTGTAACCCGATCCGTCGCCACCGCCAGCACTCTCGACCTTCCTGGCTTCAAGAATGCTTTCGTGCTCCAGCAGAGCAGCACGGATCACCCTGTCACGGATGTTTATCGCCGGGTCAAGGACCCATGCAGCCGAGGCGGCGCCCTCGATGATGGAGCGAGCAATCACCTGGAACCCATAGAGTGCCATTTCGGGCACTAGGACCAGTTGCAGGCTGCGGAGGTAATTGCCCAGTGCCATAAGCAAAAGGCCGCCAGAGATGTCGTAGGGGCGTCGCACGTTCTCCGGTGTCCACGGACCTCCAGGGCCACGCTCAGCGTTGTGGAAGATCTCCAGGTCGGCCGTGGAGCCCGGTTCCGGTGTCGCGCCATAGCGGCCCTTGAGGTTGGTCGAGAAGACCAGGACGGCGTCCACCTGTTCCGCTGCTCGGACTACGAAGCTTGAGTCGACTCCCTGACCGGACATGCCTCCGATACTACGCGCCTCGAACAGGTGTTCCGGTAGTCATCTATGCTGGGGCCCCCGGGCCATCCTGAGCGGGCCCAGGCGATCATTGAAGAACACCGGTGGCCATGTCACCACGGCATTACCCCCGTGGCGGACCTGCTATTACGCCTTTAGACCCGGCGGATGGTTGAAGAGACCGGACTGGAACCGGCGCCTTCTACGACTCGAACGTACAGTCGCTGGTCGCTGTTCGGCCCGTCCGAGCCCTGCTCAGCAGGTGAGGCTCGACCATGTCCCACGCCTCCTGAGCCTCCCAGAACCCCTCCAGCCACCTCTCGATGGCCTCGGGCCCCCAACCGGCTTCCGTCCGCAGCCACCCGGTCACGGCTTGGGCGGCGGCAACTTGGTCGGAGGGCCGGTCCTTCAGGTCCCCGTCCGGCCTGGCGCCCGTCGACGTACCACCTCGATCGATGTAGGTCATGCTCGGACAGTACACACCCAGCCACCTGAGAGCCACGGGACTTCGGCACATACTGCCAGGCGGCCTCAGCCCTGCCCGTACCGACGCTCAACCTGACAGCCAATTTGACAGCCAAGCCGGTAGATGACAGCCAATCTCGGTGGACTTCGGTGGAATGGCTACCCCTTCTGACCTGCACTGATAGACGTCGGTGGACCTCGGTAGACGCCATATTTTTGACTACGGATCAGAAGGTTGGGGGTTCAAATCCCGCCGAGAGCGCTGGATATGGGCGGGAGAGAGGCAGCAGGGCCGCCAGGAGACGGGGACGGAGGGGGCGACGGCGACGGCGGGCGGAAGCCCGACCGGAGACCGGAGCACCCCAACTTGTCTAGCTTTTCAAGTCTGGTGACGGGACGAGCCCACGAGGCAAGAAGGCGGGGAGCTGTGGCGTTGAAGCCCGGGCCCGGACGGGGCCACCTTGCCGGGCGGGCAAAAGGGCCGTAAGGTCCCTAGAGCGCCGCAGGAGGACGTACAGGAGGGCCGGTCCTTGGGTGGACTGGCCACAGCACCGCCAGGAAGGCGTTAGTGCCCTGAACAGGGCGTTTGTGAGGGTACTCGACCGATCAGCCCGAGTCCACCAGTCCCATGGCCTCATAGAGGTCTACTAGGTCGATTTGCACCTCAAGGTCGATTGCGCCACCGACCAGAACCTCTGCTCGACTGATGGGTCTGTCGGCGGACCAGTAGGCGGCCGCCTGCGCCTCTACGGTCGGCCGGATGCTGGAGAAGGTCTGGCCCGGCGAAATTTGCGCGGAGTGGTACTTGCTCATGTCGGTCACCGACCATGGAATGCCCGAGGCAGTAGTCCCCCTGAACACCCGAGTACCCGATCCGACACCTACGAAGGCGAAGGCCTCGACGATGTCCGTGAAACCAAAGACGCAGTCGAGGCGGGAAACCATCTCCGGGAAGCGAGCAGCTCGAACCTGCTCGTAGACGAGTTCCGACCACAGCTTGGCGAGGTGCACGACGGTTCCGGCGTCCCCCGGTCCAATGGCCGTCATGGCGACAGCATCGGGATCCGGCGACGCCGCTAACTGCTGGAACAGTTGTTGGCTCTTGGCATACTGCCGCGGCTGTTGGTGAAGGGGTTGGGGCTTCGAGTCGATCACCCTAAAGACCGGAACTGGGTCGTTGCCATGAGTGCTGGCCGGTCGGTAGCGCTTGTACGGCATGGATCAGATGCCGCCTATGAAGCTCGTCGTAGCGTCCGCACCCTCGGTGGTCGCCGTCGCAGGAACGCTTGCCGTCGCTCTACTGAGCGCGGGTGTCATTGTGCGCCCCGGGCATACGAGCGAGCGTCGCCAGGAGCGTCAGCTCGACCACGGCATCCAGCTCGACTCGGCACGGACCTGTGACCCTGCCTCGGTCGGCTCATGAGCTGCGACTTCTGCTGCTCGCACGAGTCGACGACGTACCAGCGGCCGCGGCCGTCCGGCGCCACCCGGTGACGGTGGGCTTGGGGTAGTTGGCCGGGCGGCCGTCCTCGGTCCCGTACACGAGGCGATGGCAACGGCCCCGCTCGGCTGTCCAGGCTCCTGCGTAGTTCTGCACGGAGAAGATGGTACTGAAGGGCTCAGACCGGGAAGGGGCGGCAGGTCTGGAACGGGTCACTGTTTCATCAGCAGCACCGGTCAGTTTTAGGCCGGTGTTGACAGACACCCCTAGGACCGGGTGACGCTCGGGGCCGTGTCATCTTCGTGCCATCCTGAGGGGACCCCGGAAATGGGCGTCCGCCCATACATCTTTGCGTAGCGATCAACGTGCGCCCACCCGCTCAGGCTTCCGCCCCTGGTCGACCCCGGCCCTCCTACTTTCTCCGCTTCTTGGCCACTCGGGACCCGCTCCACCTCTGATCTTTGTGTCGCCCCTTTGTGGTCTCAATTGTGGTCTCAGTTCCCCCTGGGCCAAGCGGTACGGGCCGAATAGAAACTCCCTGGTCAAGCCCGGTGTACAAACTGCTCCAGACCTCTGTGGACCCCCTGCCGACAACTTCTAAGCGGCGGGTCAGAGGTTCGAGACCTCTCGGGGGCGCTGCCGGATTGGGCCGCCTGCCAGCGGTTTCGTGTAGTTCCAGGCTGGCCTTTTCGGTCCACCCCTGGTCGATGGTGCAGTTATGGTGCAGTTGAGGGATGGCCGTCCTGTCCACGGCTCTTGCGCCTCCCGAACATCGCAGCCTCGATGCGGCTTGCTGCGACCGATTTCCGCTCGGCGAGGACGTGCTGGTAACTCGCTGTGAGGGCCAGCTGGGAGTGGCCGAGCACCTGGTGTTCGGGCGGCTTGCCATCGAAGCGACCGTGTTCTCGGACGAGGACGAGTGGGCCGATGTGCGCGCTCTGCTCCAGGCCTTTCCTGGCCCGCCAAGAAACCTCCAAGCGCTACTTCGTTGACCCCGCCCTGGCGGCGGCCGCCGCCGGCCTCGACGCGTCGACGGTACTTGGGGACGCCGACCTGGTCGGCCGGTGGTTCGACGCCTTCGCCACCATGCAGCTGCGCCCGGAAGTCGCGCTCAGCCAGCCTCGGCCCGTGCTGCACCACCTGCGTGCCGAGGCCGGTCGCCGGGAGATCGACCTCGTAGCCGAGATCGGGCTCTCGCGGGTTGTCGGCCTGGAGTTCAAGGCCGGGTCTGCCCCTGACCAGGGCGTCGCTAAGCACCTGTTCTGGTTGAGGGACCAGCCGGGGCGGGCGTTCGCCGCCGGGGCCGTGGTCCACGCCGGCCCGGGTATCTATGAGCTCGGCGAGCGGGTGTACGCCGTGCCGCTCTGCGCTGTCTGGTCTAACCGCTGACTGCGGTGCCAAGGCAGGCTCTGTTGTCAGGACCGCCATGACGTCCAGCGTTCGGATCTGGCCACGTTGATGGTCAGGCGTTGACGATCACTGCGCGGACCTCGACGCTGACCGACAGGAGTTAGACGACGTAGCCCCTGATGTGAACCTCGCTCTTCGCTACGTCCACAGTTCCCGGGGCCCAGATCTGCAGCGGGTGTACCCACGCATAGTCCGGCTCGGAAGTCGTCAGCGTCACGTTCTCGCGCAGGTCGCCCACGGGCGGTCCATCCTTGAAGATGGCGGCCCCATCGGCGGAGAGCGAGATCTCAACCAGCAAAATTGCCCCTTGACAAACATAGGAGCGTCGATCTCGGACGCCTCGTCAGCACGGCGGGAGCTCGATCCAGACGCCATAATGCTCAACGGACAGACGGGCGATCTGGTCCGCCCACCGCGCGTGACTCGGAGCTTAAGACGGCTTGGCCGCTTGTGTAGCCGTCAGGAAACCGGTGGTCTGTCCTTGCGGCCGCGGTTCAGGGGGCGGCCGCGTTCCCCGCGAGCGTCCAGCCGACGAGCGCGTTGGCATGACCGTGCCCCATGTGGTGCTCGGACTTGAGGTACCCGACGATGGCCATGTGCTTGTCGAGCCCGCATCCGGCGATGAGCTTCTGCCACTCGGTGATGGAGCGGCCGCAGTTTTTCTCGATGGAAGGGAAGTACGACGCGGGCCCTCGCTTGGGCCATGGCGGTAACTGATCAGCCACGATTTTGTTCCTCCGGGAGTCTCGGCGGTGCCCGCCTCTTCGATCGGCACGACGATCCGCTCTCTTGTCAGCTGGGGGTGATGTTGACCTGCCAGCCGATACCGAAGCGGTCGATGAGGCCCCCGAAGATGTCACCCCAGAACATCTTCTCCAGGGGAGCCTTGACGGTCCCGCCGTCGCTCAGTGCGTCAAAGAGCCGGCGTAGCTCCTCCTCCTCGGTGCCGATTATGGTCAGCTCGACCCTGGTCTGGACGTCGTTGGTCGCGTCGGCACGGTCACTTGCCCGCAGCGTGAACGTCCCGGTATCGAGGGCGGCGTTGATGACGAGGTGCTTCTCGCCGTCCGGCGCAGTCGGGTCGACGTCGCCGCGGCGGGTGATGGACAGCTCACCGCCGAGAACGCCGCGGTAAAAAGCCATTGCTTCCTCGGTGTTACCGGGGAAGAACAGGTACGCCTCCAGCTTCACAGTTGCCTCCTCTGGTCGTGACCTATAGAACTAGACCGTATAGTACCTGAGTAGAACTGGTCTGTCTAGTACTATTTTGGGGTGATGTTGGTAACCCCTCCCGATCAGCGAGAGCGAAGCTCGGACCGCCGCCACCGCCAGATCCGCGAAGCGGCCATCGGGATCTTCCTGGCCCGCGGCTACGAGGGCACCACAATGGAAGAGATCGCGGTCCGCGCCGGGGTGTCCAAGCAGACGGTGTACAAGCATTTCACTGACAAGCAGCACCTCTTTGCCGACATCGTTCTTTCGACCACCGACGACATGGACGCCCTCGTCGCCCTTATCGCCGACCGGCTGACCGACACCTCGGACCTGGCCAAGGACCTGGAGCACCTGGCCAAGACGTTCCTCGTCGCGCTCATGCAGCCCCGCGTCCTGCGGCTACGGCGCCTGGTCATCTCGTCCGCGGACCGTTTTCCTGAGATCGCCACCGCCTGGTACGAGAGAGGGTTCGAACGGGCCCTCGCAGCCCTGGCGAGGAGCTTCGGAGCCCTGGCCAAACGACGGCTGCTCGCCGTCGACGACGCCGCCGCGGCCGCCGAGCATTTCGTCGGCATGTTGTTCTGGATCCCGGTCAACAAGGCCATGTTCACCGGCGATGACAACTACGCCGCCACTCATGACCTCGCCCCCAGCGCGCGCTCAGCCGCCAGGGCATTCGTGAGTGCGTACGGTGTTCGTTGACCGAAGTGGCCATAGCGCTGAACGAGGTCTCGGCCGTTGCAAGTGGATCCGGCGCCGTCATATTTCACGATCACCTCAAGTAACCAGCTCCGCCCGGCGAGTACCAGCTACGGTCCGCTGGAGAGGTAGTGGTCGACCCGATCTCGCGGGTAAGAGCGACGACGACACAAGGCCAACGTGAGCGCTCATAATGTTCTTTGTGCCGACGTCCTGCGAGTTGCTCAGGATCGATTTGAATAGATGCGTTCAGCACGGAGCAAAACGGCAGATCGTCGCTCGTCGCGCATGACTCGGTCGAAGGTCTCCCAGTCGTCGTGGGCCCCCCCGGCAGCTCTGAAGACCGCCCGCAGCAACTCGGGGAGCGCGGCGGGGTCAAGCCCGGGGAACGGGTCGTCGGGGCCGATGATGTCGCAGCGTCCTTCAGCGCTTGCCCACTGCCACCCGGCTCGGAAGACGATCGTGGCCCATGGCCTCGATCGTAGGTTGGCCAATTTTGCCTTGCCGTAGGTAACGAAGGCGATAACTTGCTCGTCCGAGACGGGGTGCGCCAGCACCCCGTCTAGGTCCGCCAACTCCACAGCTATGACTATGCCACGCCGGCGAGGGCCAGCGGCGGCTACATCGACAAAGCGGGGCCAAAGCGTCCCGCGCTCGCTCGAGGCCCATCGGCGCCTTGCCCATCGAACAAGCGCCACCCGCGTGGCCGAGTTCCCTGACGCCCTGCGGCGCCGTCCGGAACGCCAGCAGCACGGGTACCCGGGCCCGAGGTGGGTCAGCGTTCAACAGGGCGGCTCGACGGCGCCGGGCTGAGCGTCAGCGCGCCTTGGCTGGGACAGCCATCAAATAACCGTTACATTTGGCGCAAAACACGCACATACACGAATGAATAAATCAATGCCAGAACCTGCCTGAGCAAGACAATCTAGAACGTCATGCGGTTCGTCGATGTCA
The DNA here is from genome assembly GCA_964481925.1 of uncultured Acidimicrobiaceae bacterium. Classification (GTDB taxonomy): domain Bacteria; phylum Actinomycetota; class Acidimicrobiia; order Acidimicrobiales; family Palsa-688; genus Fen-671. The sequence goes on along the minus strand of CAYZVQ010000013.1, from coordinate 17,686 downwards.
CGGAACGGCCGAGGGGCGAACCCGATGAGAAGATCGGGCTCGCAGTACCAGTGCTGGAACGGTGCCGCGCCGTCGGCGACGTCGCCCAAGGGGACCGAACGGTCCAGCACCCAAGACATGTCGTCGTTGCCTCGTCAACCCCGGATTTGTGGCGCTTTCGCCACCATGGTGCCCAGGCCCGGCAGGCCGTCGCGTGGCGTGCCGGGCTGGGACCTGTTTAGGCTGGCCTTCCCGCTCGGCTCGCGGGCGCGAGTGAGTCACGCGCGAGCCTTATCACAGGGCCAGCAATTGCTCAAGCGGGCTCCACCACGGTCAAGTCGTTGGCCAGCTGTCGAGCCTCTCCTGACGCCGCCACGCCTGGCCCCGTGAGCTCGGTGAGGTCGATCGCAGGACCGCCGGCACCGGGCGGGCCCAGTTCGGCGGCAGGGCCCGAGAGCAAAGTGGTCGGGTCCCTGGCGAGGTCGAGGGCGATGTCACCCAAGACACCGGACCGCCGCCTGTTGGCGACGTACAACCAAGTTCCGCCGAGGAGCATGTAACCGAGGAAGATGTACGGGTAAGTGTCCACCGGCCAGGCCGGCACCGGGTAGAAGGTCCCTACGGTCGGCACGAGCAGGCACAAGAAGGCGGCGACGGCAACGGCGATGTGCCGGGCCCGAAGCTCTCCACGCTTCCAGAGGAACACGGGGGCGGCGACGGATATGAGGAAGTAAGCCGTGAGGAACCCGAACGCGGCCAGAGACCCTGCGTCGTCGAAGAGCGTGAGGGGATTAGTGAAGATCTCGAGCAGGAGCGGCACTGTCACGATCATCGCGATGTAAACGGTGATGGAGATGTGAGGCGTGCGGTTGTGAGGGTGCGCCCGACTGAGAGGTTTGGGGAGCACGTCGTGGCCCGCCATCCGGTAGATGATGCGAGCCCCCGCGTTCAGGCAGGTGAGCGTCAGCCCGAAGAAGCTCACCATGGCCCCGAGCGAGATCGGGACCCGGAAGGCGCTCACCCCGTAGATCTTCGCCAAGGCGATCAGGGGCCCGTTCTGCCAGGACGTCCCGTAATTGTGGGTGCCCGCCACTTCGACGTAGCTCATGAAGACGAACCAAAACCCGGCGAACACCAAGCTCCAGATGACGGCCTTGGGGACGTTGCGGAGAGGGTTCCGGGCCTCGCCACCCAACGCTGTCGCGCTCTCGAAGCCGACCAGGCTGAAAACTGAGGCCACTATGCCGTAGCTAAGGCCATGAAAGTCCAGGCCCTTCAGTTCCAACTGAGTGGTGTCCACGGCAAAGCCGTGCTTGAACAGCACTATAAACGCAAGGACGGCGATACAGGCGACCGACACAGCTTCGAGCAAAAGCGTGAGGGCCGACGAGACATGGATGTCCCGGTAGGCTACGAACCAGCACACGGCAGCACTGATGAGGAACAGCAGGACCGGTGGGGCGTGAAAACCGGCGCCGATAGCGCTCAGGAACTGCTGGGCAAATATGGCAAATCCCGTCAGCCCGGCAATACCGATGAAGAGGTAACACCAGATGAGGGTCCAGCCCGAGAGAACTCCGGTAGTTGGGCCCAGCCCCCGCGCCGTATACGCGTACATAGAGCCCGCCCCGGTGCTGCGACGCGCGAACTGGTTGAGGTTGAGCACCACGAAAATCAGCATTACGGTGCCGAAGGCATAAACGAACCATGTCCCTTGGCCGGCGAACGAGAACGCGAAGGGTATGATAAGCACGGCCGTCATGGTCGGGGATATCACCCCGATGGACTCGGCCAGCACAGTCGGAAAACCCAGTGCATTGGTGCGTAGGTTCTGGTTCGAGCGGGCGGTTGTGCCGGTTACCGCTCCGGGCGAGCGTGTTCGTGTGAGTGCCATCGCAATTAGCCTCCTTTATGAGACGGGGGCGCCGCCGCCATTTCGGTGACGTGACTGCCCGTCTTGGTTCTCCGGTCACCTGGTGGGTGACCGGGTATGCCGAGGCCGCGACTACCTCAAAAACTGCCAACTCAGGAAAATGTAGGCCGCCACTAATGCTGGGCCATTACGCCCCTGTTGCGTTCGCGTGAACGTGCACTGGAACCTGGGAAATCCGAGAGCCGGTGGCCCGACAGGTCCATTCAGCTTCCACCCCAGTTGGCGCGCCGCCTCTTGCGCATAGTCGTACAACTCTTGGCCTGTGGGGCCGATGTCGATGAAGTAGATGTCAAGGTTGGCGCTCGGCCGATCCGAGGTGCGAAAGGTGGGCCTTGGAGAGCCCAGTCAGGGCGGCCAGGTGATCGAGCGTATGGCCCGCTTGTTCCCGGGCCGCCTTCAGCCGGTCGCCGATCGACGACAGAGCGGTGTCGCCTGACGAGCTGCGCTGGAGCCATTGCCGCCACACTAGGGGGAGGCTGCCTGAGAGACAACATCTTGTTGCCACACTTAACAGACCGTTAACCGGTCGGAATTGAAAACGTAAATGTTGCGTCCGGCCCCGAGCCGCGACGGGTGTGCTTTGGCGAGCCCATCAGACACTATAGTGTTGCCAGACTCAACACGCCGTTAACCGGCCCGAAACACCTTTTTGCGTCAGGCTCGGGTCGTCGGGACCCAGTTGGTACGGGCGGTATAGGTGACCTCGACTTCGCAGCTGCGCTCAATTTTGAGAAGGGCATCGTCGGTCATATCGCTTCGTAGCCGCATGATGAAATTCTGGGTCCAGAAGATCTCGGTCTCACTGCCGTACCGGGCCGTGTCAAGGTGCGTGCCCGTTCGGCCGAGCTTGCCCAGCGCCGAGCGTACGTGCGTCTTGCGTTCACCCGTCAGCTGGTCGGTGTCGGGGATGGGGCAGCGCCCGCAGGCTTTGCGCCTCTCCAGGACCAAAGGCCCTGCTTCAGTGGCGATCGTTATGGTCCCGACGTAGTCCTCGGGAAAGAAGTGGTCGTCACCGACGTCGAGGCCGTCGAGGATGATCGTTGTCCGCGTCCTGTCGGTGGCTACGGCGGGGCGACCTATTGACGCCAGGTAACTGTTGATCCTTTCGAAGGCAGCTGTACTGCCCACGGTTACCGGGTAACCGTCGGAGAACCCGACGCGGCCTAACGCTGGGTCGTCTTCGACGTACTTCGGCACTTCGTCACTTATAGCCACCAGCCGGACCCGCCGGCGCAGCACGGCCTCTCCCCACCGGGCCGCTTCGTCCCCCTGGTCGACCCCTTCGCCCTGCCAGCCCCACAGGCTCACCGGGATCCGGTTGGCGGAGGTGTCAGCGGCTCGGGGGACAAAGAGACGCTCCCCGTCCCGCCATGACAGGGCCAACCCGCCCGCCTCGAGGTTGGCCGTGACACCCGTTAGCACCGGGTCCTCTCGCTGGGATATGAACCGCCCCCGGCCCGCTTTCGTCCCTGGCTTGTGATTAACGTTGAGGTGGGGCTCCCCCTCGACCCACATGTACTCACGGTCACCGAACAGACCTCGTTTGTCGATGTACAGAACCGGCACGTCTCCCTGGGCTCTCATTGACTTGCCGGGAGCATGGCGAAGCTCAGCAATAGTCACCATTGTCGTTCATCATGGCACGATGGAGGACACAACTGGACCGACGGCAACGCCGGGCCAGCCGACGCTCTTCCTACCGCGCTGGTCCCGGGTGCTCTTGGGGGCTGAGCGACCTGGGATTGCGGTGGCCGTCCAGCGATAAGCACTCAGCGGTGGCACTGTTGCCAATGGTCGAGAACTTCGTCCGTGGTCAACTGAGCCAGAGCACGGCCGAGGTGCGCTTCGAGTGGGAGCCCCACTACGGCCATCGCTTTCGATGACCCCCAGGCCTTTCACCAGGGCGGGACTCGGGCCCGCCCGTGACGGGTCGTGCTTGACCGGCGTGGCAACCGCCCAGGGTGACGCCGAGGATCACTCGGCCCTGAAGGCTCATCTGGCAGGCTCGCCCGGGTAGGCAACGGGGTGCCAGCTTCGCTAGGATCAACAACGCACGCACCGTGGTCATGGCACGGATAAGAGCGAGGACCAACCATGCCTACGGCAATAATCAGGAGCGGTATCTGCGGCTTCACTGTCAGGGCCACAGCTGACGGCGAGGACCCGGCCCATGTAGCCTTGCAAATCGAGAGCGACTGCCCCAATTACCGAAAGATTGCGGAGGCGTTGCACGAGGTTGACGCGTTCCATGAGCTCTTCGGCGATAGGTCCGAGGGCCAGATATGGAAGGTCTGTGCCCGCCACAGCCCTCACGCCAGTTGCCCTGTCCCTGTCGGGCTCCTCAAGTTGGTCGAGGTGGCGGCGGGCCTAGCTCTGCCGCAAACAGTCTCGATAGAGATCAGGCCGAGCGCCACTGCTTAACCGCGTCACCCGAGGGGGCTTTACCGTCATGGAAGGTCCCACATATCTGTGGATAGCCGAAGATGGCCTGAGCATGCCCCTGGCCACGGACATGGTGCTGCACGAAGGGGCGAGCGGGCCAGACATTGAGCGAACCCTATCCAACGGTGAGGAGCTCAGACGTGTAGTCGTGCGAGCAGCCCGACGCTTTGGAGCGCCTCTCGCCATCCCGCATATGGACCTTAAACTCGAAAAGCACTGCCAGTGCGCTCCCTGGGCGTCTCCTGGAGCGCCGGCTCCATTTGGGCCACGGCCGTACCGTACTACCCCCACGGGTATAGCCTGCAACCATGGAGCGCGAGCAGTGGGACGAACGTTACCGGGCCGATGAGCTGATCTGGAAAGCCGAACCGAACCAGTTCTTGGTGGAGGAAGCGGCGGGCCTGGCTCCCGGTCGAGCGCTCGACCTCGCCTGCGGCGAAGGCCGAAACGCCCTATGGCTGGCCGAGCGGGGTTGGCAAGTAACCGCCGTCGACTTCTCGTCTGTCGGGCTGGAAAAGGCTCGGCGGTTGGCCTCCGAACGGGGGCTTGAGCTCGTCCTGGTCGAGGCCGACGTGCTCGAGTGGGAGCCCCCGGCCGCCTCGTTCGACCTTGTCATCGTCATGTACCTACACCTGCCGGCAGGCGCACGGCGCCGAGTGCATCAGCGAGCGGCGAGCGCCCTGGCCCCTGGCGCGACGTTGCTCGTCGTCGGCCACGACTCCACCAACCTCACCGAAGGCATCGGCGGGCCCCAGGGCCCGGCGGTACTTTTCAGCCCGGAGGACATCGTCGGTGATCTTGACGGGCTGGATATCGAGCGCGCCGAGCGTGCCCGCAGGCCGGTGGCCACCGATTCCGGCGAGGTCGACGCCATCGACGCCATCGTTCGCGCCGTCCGGCCGTCATAGGCCGCTCGTGCCCCGGCGCCATCGACATATCCCCTATCTGGTCCGGCGGACTGCCTGAAATGCCCGTTGCGCCCCATGGCCCTCTGCCTCAGGCCGAGTTCGAGGCGATCTATGCCCGGGTACCCCGCCTCACGGTCGAGGTCGTCATCGCCTCGGAGGCCGGCGTCCTGCTCACCCGGCGCGAAGCCGGTCCCTGCCAGGGCCTTTGGCACATCCCGGGCGGCACCGTCCGCTTCGGCGAAGTGCTGACCGGCGCCGTCGCCCGGGTAGCTCGCCACGAGCTCGGACTCGAGGCGACGGCCCAGGCGCTGCTCGGCTATATCGAGTACCCGAGCCACCTGGAGGCCGGGCTGGACTGGCCGGTCGGCATGGCATTCCGGACCGAACTGGCGGCGCGGTCCACGGGCCAGCCGTTTGCTCGGCCAGAAGTTATGGGCTGGTTCTCCCGCCTCCCCGACGAAATGCACGATGAGCAGAAGGCCTTCCTACGCGCCCACGGCCTGGCCACCTGAACGTCATGCGCCTTTACCGCGACCACATATTGCCCCGGCTGGTTGACCGGGCCTGTAGCTCCGAGGGCCTGCGACGCTGGCGGGCCGAGGTCACCTCCGGCCTGGTCGGCCGGGTCGAGCTATTTCACCATGGTGGTGGCCGTAAACCGCGCCTGATGGCGTGACCATAGTTGCCGGGCCGTCGGTTGCGCGGTACCCCGGGGGGGTATGTGCTCAGCCGTTAGTTGTCGGGGGCATGTCGACCGCTACCCGCCTGCGCCGCCTTGACGCCGACGCGCAGATCAGCGTCATCGAGGACGCGGCCCGCCTGGCCTCCGACGTTGGTGTGGCGCCCAAGACGGCCGTGGTCATCGGGGCGGGCTTCATCGGCCTGGAGATGGCCGAGAACCTGGTGGGCCCGGGGGATCGACGTCACCATCGTCGAAGCCACCCCTCAGGTTCTCCCACCGCTCGATCCCGAGCTGGCCGTCCTGGTGCGCGACGAACTGGTAGCCCACGGGGCCCATGTCGAAACAGGAGCGGCGGTGGCCTCCATAGGCGAGCGCACGGTCACCCTGGCCGATGGACGGGTGCTCGACGCTGAGCTCGTCGTGGGTGCCATCGGGGTACGCCCCGACGTTGCCCTGGCCCGCTTGGCCGGCCTGGACCTGGGGCCGAGCGGGGGCATCGCCGTCAACGACGCCAACCAGACCGACGACCCCGATATCTACGCCGTGGGCGACGCCATCGAAAAATCAGACGCCATCTCGCACGCCACCTCGCTCATCGCCCTGGCCAACGTAGCCAACCGCCACGGGCGCCGGGTGGCCGACCATATCGCCGGGCGGCCCTCGCACCCGGTCGGCTCCCTGGGCACCGCCATCGTCAAGGTCTTCGACATCGTGGCGGCGACCGTCGGTTGGAGCGAACGGCGCCTGCGTGCCGCGGCGCGGGCCTACCGCTGCATCCACTCCCACCCTTTCGACCACGCCAGTTACTACCCAGGTGCCACCCGCATGGCGGCCAAGCTCATCTTCGACCCGGCTGACGGGACCATCCTGGGGGCCCAGATCGTGGGGCGCAACGGTGTCGACAAGCGCATCGACGTGATCGCCACGGCCATGTCGGCCGGCATGACCGCCGGGCGGCTGGCCGACCTGGCGCTCTTGCACGAGCTCGGGGTCAAGGCCCGCAACCTGGACGGTGGCTACCGCACCTGGGCGGCGTCCATGCGAGCTCGGGGCCCGGCGGGCGTGGTTGGCGGTCCCGGCCCGGTGACTAAGCCAGTTTCGTGAACAGGCGCTGGACCTCTTCGAGCGGGTAACCGGACGCCTCAGCGTCGGCGGGGTGCTCGAGGCAGTACACCAGGCCGCTCGATATCAGGCGGAAACCGACCTGTTCCAGCGCCTTGTTGGCCGCGCTCAGCTGGGTGACGATCTCCCGGCACTCGCGGCCCTCGGCCAACATGGACTCCAGGGCGTGGACCTGGCCCTCGACGCGGCGCAGCCGCCGGCGAAGGTCGCTGACAACATCATCGGGTAGCTTCATGGCCTATCTCCTTTCCCACCGAGGCGGTCACACCCATGATGGCGACAACCATGACGGCCCCTCGAACTGGTCTCTCCGTAGCACCGACATTTTTGTCACGGTCGTTCTCCTCGCAGTTCCTCGGTTTTCTGTACTGACACAATACCCCCTAGGGTACCTACGGCGACAACCTGACAGGACCTCGGTGCCTGGAACGGCTGGGTCACAGAAGCGGCCGTCTCACCAGGGGATCTGGCACGATGAGGTGGTGGGCGGCGAGCAGGGGCACGACATCCGCGAGCGCCTGCTGCGCCGGGGACGGCGCCTGGAACTAGCCACGTTGGCGTGGAACGTCGTCGGGGTCGCCGTCCTGGCGGTGGCGGCGCTTTCGGCCCGGTCGGTGGCGCTGGCCGGTTTTGGCCTCGACAGCCTGATCGAGATAGGCGCGTCGACGGTGGTGCTGTGGGAGCTGGCCGATGTCGGCGGGGCACGGCAGCGAAGGGCTACGCGCCTCATCGGTGCTGCGTTCGTTGTGCTCGCCTTGTACCTCGCGGTACAGAGCACCGTGGTCCTGGTAGCCGGGTCCCGCCCTCACCACAGCGTCCTCGGGATCGTTTGGACAGCGGTCACCGCGGCGGTGATGTTCTGCTTGGCCGCAGCCAAAGCGCGCACCGGTGCCGCCCTCGACAACCCGGTCTTGCGCGCCGAGGGCAGGGTCACCCTGGTTGACGGCGTCCTGGCCAGCGCCGTGCTCGTCGGCCTCGTGCTCAATGCCGCGCTCGGTTGGTGGTGGGCCGACCCGGCCGCCGGATACTTGCTGGTCTATTACGGCGCCCGTGAAGCCCGTGGCGCGTTCGCCCGTTGAGCCGGGCGGAGTAAATGGAGTACCCGTCGATGTGCCGGGAACAGCTGTGGATAGGCGATCCCGATCAGCTCCAAGGCCCCCGAGGCGATCAGCGGCACCCCGATGGGAGCGCGCCCGCGCGGGCGGTGGTGCCGCAAGGAGCTCAGATGGTTCCGGTCGCGACCTGAAGGGCGAGGCTGGCGATCGCCACGGTGGCCCACAACAAAGCGCCGAGGAGAACGGGCCGCGGCCCGGCGCGGCGGATATGCGAGGTATTGGCGGACAGCCCGATGGCGGCCAGAGCCGCCGTGATCATCCAGGTGGCCAGGTCCGATAGGCCGTGGTGCCAATTTGTGGGTACAAAACCTACGGTGTTGCACGCGACGGCGCCGAGGAATGCGACGATAAAAAGAGGCAGTACCCGGCGCAGAGCAGGTCGCGGCCGGTCCGCCGACGTGAACGGACCGACAAGGCCAAGCCCGTTGTCCCTATTGGTGGCGCCCAAACTGGCATGAGCCTCTCGGACCGAGCGGTTGCGCCAAGCGGCCAGGCCCAAAGAGATGGGGACGATGGCCAAAGTCCGGGTGAGCTTGACCACCACCGCGTAGGACACGGCCGCGTGGCCGTAGATGGTGGATGCGGCGACGACCGAAGAAGTGTCGTTGATGGCGGTGCCAGCCCAGAGGCCAAAGGCGTGCTGGGACAGGCCGAGGAGGTGCCCGAGGCTCGGAAAGCTAAGCACAGCAATGACATTGAAGGTGAAGATCGTGGCGACCGCGTAGCTGACGTCAGCCTCGTCCGCCTCAATAACGGCGTCGGTGGCGGCGATGGCGGAGGCTCCACATATGGCCGTGCCGACCCCAATGAGGATGTTGAGATCCCGGCCCAAGCCAAGAGCGCGCCCGGCCCACCACGCCGTGCCGAGGGCAATCACAAGGGTACCGAGCAATACCGGCAGCGAGCTTTCGCCCGTCGAGATGACTTGTCTAAACGACAACCCCAAACCGAGGACGACTATCGACCCTTGGAGCACCGTTTTGCCGGTGAACGCGAGCCCCGGGCGCAGCCGCTCGACGGGGGGAAGGGACGCGGACACGACGATGCCGGCAACTATGGCGAACACGGGCGCCCCGACCACGGGGACCAAGCCACCGAGCACGGTGGCCATTGCCGCGATCGCCGCGGCCGCCCCGGCACCCGGCACCGCGGCCATAAGCCGTCGGCTCGCGCGCCGGCGCATGTGCTCGGCCGTCGGGACCGTAGACGCGCTGGCGACGGTCGCAGAGCCGAGACCAGGCTCATCGACAAGGGTCATATCTCTCAGCTTGGGTGACGGGCGGGCAGCTCGGAACCAGGATTGTACTGATCACGTCCTAAGGTTTGCTTATGCCTCTGGCTCATCCCTGCACGGCCTGGACGCGTTGGACCTGCTCGTCACCGTGGGCGAGATCCTCGACATCGCTGGCGGCCAGGTCATGCCCTAACCCGTCAATCCCCTATTGCAACGAAAAAGGACCACCTCATCAGGAGAGCCCCGTGACTATCACGCTCAACCACACCATCGTCGCCGCTCGGGACTCGCGGCCGCGGCAGCGTCCAATGCGGCCCTCGAGCTGCGCCGTGAGGCATCCTCCAGGCAACATCGGGACCAGGGCCCCCGACCTACCGCAGTGACGCCTTTAGTTCCCAGACGAGGCAATGGCAATAAGGCGGGTGGCGGGGGGCGAAAGTGACCTAGCACTGGTCCACACGGCACGAATGGTCCGCTCCAGGCTGAGCTCTGGGCAGGGTACGGCCACAAGTTGACCACCTCGAAGCTCGGCCTCGACAGTCAAGGCCGAAAGGACGGCGGGGCCCGTGCCGGCGGCCGCCGCCGCCTTGATGGCCGTCGTTGAACCGAGCTCCATCAGCGGCCGGACCTCGAGGCCCACCTCCGCCAAAGCCAGGGTGAGGGTGTCCCGTGTCCCTGAGCCGCGCTCGCGAAGCACCGTAGGTGTACGGGCCAGTTCCGTCGCCGTCAATGGCCGGCGCCGGCGGGCCCAAGGGTGGTTTTTGCCCACGACGATAACCAGCCGGTCGGCGCAGATGTCCCGGGAGCGCAGATGACCGGGCATGCCTGGCCCCTCAATGAAGCCGAGGTCGACCTGGCCCCGGGCCAGCATTTCGACAACGGTGGCGCTGTTGCCCATTTCAAGCGAGACGCCCACCTCCGGCAATGCCGTGGCCAGGCGCCTCAGCCACGCCGGGACGAGGTACTCGGCAACGGTGAGGCTGGCACCGAGGCGCAGGTGAGAGCGTTCGTCATTTCGCAACGCCTGGGTACCGGCCTGGAGCTCGGCTACCGCATGCAGTACCGCGCCGGCCCACTCGACGGTCGCCGAGCCCGCCGGGGTCAGGCGCGACCCGGTGCGCGCCCGCTCCAGGAGCTGCAACCCGAGCGCCTGTTCCAGGGACCGCAAGCGCATACTGGCCGCCGGCTGGGTCCGGTGGTGCGCAGTGGCGGCGGCGCTTATGGACCCCAGCTCGCTCACGGTGACGAGCAGGTCCAGGGCGTCCAGGTCGGGAAGTGGTTGTGCCAGAGCCATAAGCGAACCTTAGGACGCAACTGCACTCATGACACCAATACGGGCTCTCGATCGACTGTGGTGCGATCGGCGTCGGTCAGGCCCAGTCGGAAGATCCCGTTGCTTGTCTTCCAGAACACCAGATCGCGGTCAGCCTGGCTCGGAAGCACCCCTTCGACGACCTGCACATGCTCCTTGATCCCGTAGGGCACCGCACCGAAATCGGAGCCGAATACCACTCGGTCCACACCGAGCATCTCAATCGCGGCTCGCAGCCCAAGCGGGTTGAACCCCATGCAGTCGACCAGGATGTTGGTCTTGCAGTACTCCGATGGCTTCCGCTTGTTCGTGTAAGGCCTGCCGGCCGGCGGGTTGGCGATCCCGTTGTAGTTGAGGTGGTAGGTGAAATCGAGGCGTCCCAGGATCGACGTGAGCCCACCGGCCAGCTGGACGAACAACACCTGCAGCTTTGGGTGGCGGTCGAACACACCGGAGCCGATCATTTTGGCAACGGTGATGGTCGTATCGAAGGGACGGCCGACCTTCAGCCTTAGGGCTGTCGAGGAAGGTGCGGTCCGAGCCGTCCCCGTAGCTCGAAGACACGGCGATCGCCTTGGCGTTCCCTTTGGTGATCATTTCTTCGATGATCGGCCGACAGCTCTCTTGCAGGGCGTGGGCGGTGGCCATGTGCGCGAACTCGCCGGGATAGCTATCCTCGATCTCTAGGTATTCGTCCCTCAGGAACTTGAGAGCATCGCCCGTGCCGACCTTGAGCAGGTCTTGCGAGATCCACTCCACCTCGCCGCCATTGCTGCTAATGCTGAGGGTGACGCCCCCCTCGCGCTGTATGGGCACGGCGTAGTCCAGATCGAAAAACTCGCGTTGGCCGACGAAGTCCTGAGGGTTGGTCTGCGGGAATGGCTTCTTCGGGTCGTAAAACCCTGCCTCGGCCATCTTCGCTGCGAGCTTGGGCCCGACGGGGTGCCGATGGGTATCCACAATTGCCAGGTATTCGCCTGCGGCGCTCTCTGTCATCGTGGCTCTTTCTGTGATTGTCGTCCTAATTCTTTGGAATGCACGATTTTCGTGCGTGGTTTTACGTTAGTCGTGCGCCTTCTTTAACAACGGGGCCGAAGGGCTCCAATTCTTGTCCAGGACGGGCGGATCAGAACGCCTTCACCGGTGGGTGCCGGGACCAAGCCCTGGGCCCGAGCATAAAGCCCATCCCCGCCCCGCCAACTCCAGCTCCTCCCGCCTCTGAGGTGGCGTCCGTGACCGGCATGACCACAGTTCTGACCACAGTTCGCTGTTGTCGGGCCGTCGCAGGTTCGGGACCTGCCAGGGACGCCGGCTGGCCGCATGTGGGACGAGCGGGATGGCAGGGTTGTGTCAGTGACCGACGCGGACGTAATGGAGGAGCTTCGCGGAGCGGGTGTCAGGCGGGGAGACCTCGTCGCGTTGGCGCTCGCTCCCGGCGTGGGGCTCGGGATGGCAACGGCTTCCGGGGCCCTCTCCTGGTCGTGCGGGGCTGAGGGCGCCACGGTTGTGGTGGGCCTCGTCGAGGACGCTCTACGGCCCCGATGGGTGTGGTGGTCCAACGAGACGGCGGTACCCCTCATCAGGTCCGGAGTGAGGGTTGCGACATGTTGGGACATCGCTGCGGTACATCGTCTGCTCTTTGGCGGGTGGCGGGCCGACCCGGCCCGTGTGTGGGCGCAGTTGCACCACCTGCCAGTGGGGACGCTCCCGACGACGGCGCCCCCGGACCTGTTCAGCTACGACAGCGACGACGGCGACAGCGAGGGCCCCGTTCGGCCCGACGGCTATCTCCGCCCGGAGTGGGCGGGTGGAGCATGGGCTCGCACCCCCAGCCGGGCCCGGCGCTGGGCCGAGCTGGCATCGAAGGTAGCCGGCCTTCAGCAGGCGAGCCTGGCTGAGCTCAGCGACCGGCCGATGGCTGGCGCCGTGGCCCGTTCGGAGTCGACGGCCGAGCTGCTCTGCGCCGAGCTGTCCGCCGACGGGTTGCCGATGGACCGCGCCGTCGCCCAGGAGATCATCGCTTCGACCGTAGGGCCGCGCCCGCGCTCCGACATCGAGGCGGCCGACCAGCGCGCCCAGCGCGACGCCGAGGTGCTGCGCCGTGCTCCGGCCAACGAACAAGTCGACCTGCGCAACGCGGCGCAGGTGCGCTCATTGCTGGCCAAGGTCGGGATCGAGCTCCCCGATACGCGGGCGTGGCGGCTGAGGGCGCTAGCCGGCACGAACCCTTTGGTCGATGCTCTTCTTGCCTGGCGCAAAGCCGAGCGTGTGGCCACCACCTACGGCTACACCTGGCTCGACGAGCACCTGGGCGACGACGGCCGGTTGCGCGGTTCGTGGACGGGGTCGGACGGTGCCGCGGGCCGGATGACCGCCTCGGCGGGGCTGCACAACATGCCCATCGAGATGCGCGCTGCAGTGGCGGCTGAGGCCGGCCACGTCTTCGTGCGCGCCGACCTGGGCCAGGTCGAGCCCCGGGTGCTGGCGGCGGTCTCGGGGGACAAGGCTCTGGTCCGAGCCACGCTCGACGATGACATGTACGCGCCCGTGGCCGAACAGCTCGAACTGGACCGAGCCACCGCCAAGGTGGCCGTTCTCGGGGCTATGTACGGCCAGACGACCGGCGACGGCGCCAGAGCGTTACGCCGCCTCGAGGCTGCTTACGCCGTGGCCATGTCGTGCCTGGCCGACACATATCGGTCAGGCCAAGTCGGGCGTGACCTCCGCACCTACGGCGGGCGGTTGGTCCCGATGAGCTCGGTCGGCGCTGCGGGCACAGGCGCCAGCGAGGAGCGAGGCGTTGCCGCGGCGCGGGGCCGCTATGGGCGCAATGCGCTGGTCCAGGGAGCGGCGGCTGAGCTGTTCAAGGTCTGGGCCGTGACCGTGCGGGCCCGGGGGGCGCGCCATGGCGCCCAGATCGTGCTTTGCCTACACGACGAGCTGCTCGTCCAGGTCGGTGCCGAGAGCGCCGTGACCGTAGCCCAGCTCCTTGACGATTGCCTCCAGGAGGCGGTCCGCCACTGGGCCCCCGGCAGCTCGGTCCGGTTCCTGGCCGATACCGCTGTTGTCGAGCGCTGGTCCGACGCCAAGGGGGCCGAGGTCCTCCCGGACGGTGCCCCATAGCCTTCGCCGGGTATTACGTTGACCGCCCGTTATTATCTCGGTCAACCGGTCCTGGTAATCGGTGGAAGGGCTTTTACCCGACGAACACCTTCAAGTCTTTGACTAACCTATCCTCGATCTCGAGGTTCCAGGCGCTCTCGGCCACGTCTACCGGGAGGAACAGGTCCGAGACGAGCAAGGTCTCGATCACCGCCACGCCAAGGTGCTCAAGCCATTTTCCGATACCGATGCGGACCGTAAAGTCGGCAGGGTCCCCCGAAATTGTAATGGTCAACGCACGGTCTGCGTCGACTACGCCCCTTAGGAAACCGCCCTTCTTGGCCTGGACGACCACACCCTGGGCGCTCGCTGAGGAGGATTGAGCTTGAAAGCCGTCGCTCTTTAGGTACTCCTCGATGTGGGACTGCAGAGCCCCGAGGTCCGTGCCCTTGCCTTGGAAGTGTTCTACCTTCTCGCCGATCATGGGGTCCTCCCAGGAGCTCGAACAGTTTCGGAACTGACCACCCTCGGCGACCACCCTAACCCAGTCGCC
>CAYZVQ010000013.1:0-3204 GCA_964481925.1 uncultured Acidimicrobiaceae bacterium | reverse complement strand
AGCTCGAACAGTTTCGGAACTGACCACCCTCGGCGACCACCCTAACCCAGTCGCCAACTTGAGCGCGAGCCGTCGGGGCCTTCGCCTGACCGTCCCTAGCCACGTGCGCGCGCGGGGGCGACGTTTTGCTTACCTGGATGTCCGTGACAGGTGATGCAGGAGCGGAGCAGGCCAGGCGGAGCGGTACCGATCTGTCGGGGGAGGGGTGGGGACTGCGGCCACGCCTGTTCGCCTGGCGTACGGCCGCCCTCATAGGCATGTGCCTGACCGGTGCCCTCGCTTTCGTGCTCCCCAATGTCGCGTTGGCCGATGCCGCTGCCGCGCAGCCGGCCACCTCGGCGTTGACGTTCTCCCAGATCTGGTCGACCGGCCCACTGTCCCAAGACGAAGGGGAGCCGATCGCCGAGTCGTCACCGATGGTCGCCGATCTCGACGGGGAGCCCGCCGTGGTCGTTGGCGACCGTACTGGCTACCTGTACGCCTATCACCTGGCGGACGGCTCGAGCGTGCCGGGGTGGCCGGTCTCCGATGGCGGGGCGCCGATCGACTCCACGCCTTCAGTGGCGGCGCTCGGCGCCGGGTCGCTCGACACCGTGTTCGTCGGGGCGGGCAATGCCCAGAGCCCCGACGTTGGTGGGTACGAGGCGTACTCTCCGAGCGGGCAGAGGCTATGGCTTACCTCGGTGAGCGACCCTTCCACGGACCCTCACCCCGCCTACGGGGTGCAGGCATCGCTCACCGTCGCCGACCTGCAGGGCGGCACCGATATTTTCGCCGGCTCGTTGGACCAGGAGACCTACGCCCTCGACGCATCGGACGGGTCGGAGTTGGAGGGATGGCCATTTTTCAGTGCTGACAGCGTCTTTTCGACCGCCGCCGCCGGCGACCTCTATGGGACGGGCCAGCAGGAGCTGGTGGTGGGCGGCGCCTCGACCGCCGGTCTGGCCATGGGCCAGAGCTACACAGATGGCGGCCATGTCCGCGTCCTCGACGCTCAGGGGGCGCTCATATACGACTACGACACCAACCAGGAGGTCGACTCGTCACCGGCGGTCGGAGGGTTCTTGGCCGGAGGAGCGACCGGCATCGTGGTGGGGACGGGCTCGTACTGGCCCGGGGCCAGCGACACCGACACCGTGAAGGCTTTTACCACCCGTCTGGGCCTGGTGTGGTCCGATACCCTCGACGGGCACACGTCATCGAGCCCGGCGTTGGGCGACGTCGCGGGCAATGGGCAGTTGGACGTGGTCGAGGGCACCGACACGGGCACCTCAGGCTCGGTCTGGGTGCTCGACGGGGCCAGTGGGGCGACGATCTGGCACGAGGCGGTGGTGGCCCGCGTGATCGGCTCCGTCGTCGCCGCCGACCTCACCGGTGACGGTTACCAGGATCTCCTGGTGCCCACCATCCACGGCGTCGAGGTCCTCGACGGCCTCACTGGCGCTGAGGTCACCGTGCTCGGGCCCGACCTCGGCTTTCAGAACGCGCCGCTGGTCACCGACGACCCCAACGGCACGGTGGGCATCACCATCGCCGGCTACGACGGTGACAACGAGGGCGTGGTGCAGCACTATGAAATCCCCGGCTCAGACGGCGGCCTGGCCGTGGGCCCGGGGTCGTGGCCGATGTTCCACCACGACCCGCAGCTGAGCGGGACCAGCTCGGTCTTGCCCGACGTCGGCAACGTGACGCCCACGGGCCTGACGGCCCAAGGCGGCAACGCCCAGGTGTCGCTGTCCTGGGCCGCTCCCTCGGGCACAGCGGGCCCGGCCACGGGCTACAACATCTATGAAGGCAACGCCCCGGGCCATGAGGCGGGCAACCCCGTCAACGGGACGACGCCGGTGACGAGCACCGGCTACGCCGCCACCGGGCTCACCAACGGCCGGAAGTACTACTTCGAGGTGACGGCCATCAGTGCCACAGGTGAGGGCGCCCCTTCCAACGAAGCGAGCGCCGTCCCCGCTGGTCCCCCGGGCCCGCCGACCAGCCTGTC
Source organism: uncultured Acidimicrobiaceae bacterium (assembly GCA_964481925.1). Classification (GTDB taxonomy): domain Bacteria; phylum Actinomycetota; class Acidimicrobiia; order Acidimicrobiales; family Palsa-688; genus Fen-671. Next base: position 1,208 of record CAYZVQ010000013.1, on the reverse strand, counting down.
CGCTTCGCCCGGTGACGACCAGGTGTCGCTGACCTGGGCCGCGCCCGCTTCCGATGGTGGGTCGCCTGTGACCGGCTACGACGTCTACGGTTCAACGACGCCCGGGACCGAGGGCTCGGAAGTACAGAGCACGATCACCGCTACCGCCAGCACCGTAGGCGGACTGGCCGACGGGACGACTTTTTACTTCGAGGTGACGGCCATAAATGCGGCCGGGGAAGGCGCCCCCTCAGCCCAGGTGCAGGCTGTCCCGTCAGTGCAATCCACGACCACCACCACGACGACGACAACGACCACAACCCTCACGTCGACCGCGAGCACGACACTCCCGCCAACCTCGTCAAGCACGTCCACGACGACCACGTCCACAACGACCCCGTCTCCCCCCTCTTCCCCGTCCCCAGTGACGGTGTCATCGCCGCCTCCCGCTACGCCCGCGGCCGTCCCGCCCACCACGACGCCGCCAGGCCCTGTCACAAGGGCGGCGACAGGCCCGCCGGCACGGCCGGTGCCGCCGGCACTGCCGCGGCCCACGGGCTACCAGGTGGTCGGATCCGACGGCGACGTTTTCGCCCTGGGCAAGGTGGCCTCCTATCATGCGGCGCGTCCGAGCTCGCCGGCCGTGGGAGTGGCCTCGGTCCCAGGGGGAAAGGGTTACTGGCTCGTCCTGAAAGACGGCGCCGTGCTCAGTGCAGGTGATGCGCACCCGTACGGGTCGATGTCCGGAAAAGACCTCGGGGCACCCGCCGTAGGTATGGCGGCCACCCCCGACGGGCACGGCTATTGGATCGTCACCTCTAAGGGCGGTGTGTTCGGTTTCGGCGACGCCCATTTCTACGGTTCGCTGGGGACCGTTGCCCTCAACCGGCCGATCGTGGGCATGGCGGCCACGGCCGACGGCCGCGGCTACTGGATGGTCGCCTCCGACGGCGGTGTGTTCGGTTTCGGCGACGCCCATTTCTACGGTTCGCTGGGGACCGTTGCCCTCAACCGGCCGATCGTAGGTATGGCGGCCACCCCCGACGGGCACGGCTATTGGATCGTCACCTCTAAGGGCGGTGTGTTCGGTTTCGGCGACGCCCATTTCTACGGTTCGCTGGGGACCGTTGCCCTCAACCGGCCGATCGTGGGCATGGCGGCCACGGCCGACGGCCGCGGCTACTGGATGGTCGCCTCCGACGGCGGTGTGTTCGGTTTCGGCGACGCCC
>CAYZVQ010000012.1:0-34240 GCA_964481925.1 uncultured Acidimicrobiaceae bacterium | reverse complement strand
CGGTCGCCATCGTCGGCTGCGGGCCTATCGGGCTGCTGGAGATCCAGGTGGCCCGGGCGGCCGGCGTGGCGTATGTGATCGCGGTCGAGCCACTCGCTCACCGGCGGACGGCGGCGGCCAAGTGCGGCGCCGATATCGTGCTCACGCCCGAGGAAGCCAAGCAACACCGGGGAGAGGTCGACGTCGCCTTCGAGGTCTCCGGCACCGACGACGCCGTGCTGACGAGCATGACGCTGGCCCGGCCGGGCGGGCGGGTGGTGCTGGCCGGCATCCCCGACGAGGACAAGACCAGCTTCCCGGCCGCCCTGGCCCGGCGCAAGGGCTTGACGATCGCCATGGTGCGCCGGATGAAGGACGTCTATCCGCGCGCTATCGAACTGGTCGCCCGGGGCGTGGTCGAGCTCGACTGGCTCGTCTCCCACCGTTCCCCGCTGGTCGAGGCGGCGGCTGCTTTTACCGGGGCCGCCCGCCGCGAAGGCCTGAAGACCGTGATAGAGGTCGAGCGATATGTATAGCGCGGACCATAACCGCTACGACCGGATGGGCTATCGCCGCTGCGGCCGGCGGGGCCTGTTGCTCCCGCCCATCGCCCTCGGGCTGTGGCAGAACTTCGGTGGTACGCGTCCCTTCGAAGACGGCAGGGCTATAGTCCGGCGCGCCTTCGACCTCGGCGTCACTCATTTCGACCTGGCCAACAACTACGGCCCGCCCTACGGCACGGCAGAGGAGACCTTCGGCCGCATCTTCGCCGCCGACCTTGTCCCTTACCGTGACGAGCTCGTCATTTCGACCAAAGCCGGCTACGACATGTGGCCGGGGCCCTACGGCGACGGGGGGTCGCGCAAGTACCTCCTGGCCAGTCTCGACCAGAGCCTGCGCCGCATGGGACTGGCCTACGTCGACATCTTCTACTCCCATCGTCCCGACCCGGCCACCCCTCTGGAGGAGACGATGGGGGCCCTCGCCAGCGCGGTCCACCAGGGCAAGGCTTTATACGCGGGGATCTCGAACTACCCTCCCGAGCGCACGGCCGAGGCCGCGGCCATCCTCGCCGGGTCGGGCGTGCCGCTGCTCATCCACCAGCCCTCGTACTCGATGTTCAACCGGTGGGTCGAGGGTGGCCTGCTCGACGTCCTCGAGGCCGAGGGCGCCGGCTGCATCGCCTTCTCCCCGCTCGCTCAGGGCTTGTTGTCGACCAAGTACCTCGGCGGCATCCCGGGCGGCTCCCGGGCGAGCGAAGACCGGTCCCTGAGGCAAGGCTCGATCACCGACGAGAAGCTCGCCCAGATCCGGGCGCTTGACGCCATCGCCCGCCGGCGAGGACAGTCCCTGGCCCAGATGGCCCTGGCCTGGGTGCTACGGGACCAGCGGGTCACGACCGCCCTGATCGGCGTGCGCAATATCGCTCAGCTGGAGGAGAACCTGGCCAGCCTCGACAAACCGGGCTTCAGTCCCGAGGAACTGGACGAGATAGACCGCTACGCGCTGGGGTGACGGCACCTCCACACGGGCCCCGCCTTTCGGCGGGGCTACTGCGGATGGGTTAGCATCAACCGGTGCCGGACAGGCTGAGCGCGGCGATGATCGAGGTGCTGGGCTCTATCGCCCCGGGGCGGCCCTTACGTGAAGGCCTGGACCGCATCCTGCAAGCCAACATGGGTGCCTTGATCGTCGTGGGGGACGGCCCGGAGATCCTCTCCATCTGCTCCGGCGGTTTCCTGCTCGACGCCGAGTTCAGCCCGCCCAGGCTCTCGGAGCTGGCGAAGATGGACGGGGCCATAATCCTGGCCGCCGACTCCAGCCGCATCGCCCGGGCGAACGTCCACCTCGTGCCGAACCCCGCCATCGCTACGTCGGAAACCGGGACCCGGCACCGTACCGCGGAACGGGTGGCCCGTTCCCTGGACGTGCCGGTGATCACGGTGTCCGAGGACCGGTCGGTGATCACCGTCTACCGGGGCGAGGAGCAACGCCCCCTGGTGCCGGTCGAACGCCTCCTGGCCCGTGCCAACCAGGCGCTGGAGACCCTGGAGGGCTACCGGGACCGCCTGGACGTCGTCACCAATGCCCTCTCGGCCCTCGAGGTCGAGGACATGGTCACCGTCAGGGACGTCGTCACCGTGCTGCAGCGTACCGAGACGGTCCGCCGCATCGCCGAGGAGGTCGACGGCTACAGCATCGAGCTCGGCACCGACAGCCGGCTGGTGCGCCTGCAACTGGAGGAAATGCTGGCCGGCGTGGAGGAGGAGAGGCGCCAGATCCTGCGCGACTACCTCCCCCAGGAGCCCGGCTGGGATGTCGGCGACGCTCTCAGTGCCCTGAGCCAGCTGACGACCGAGCGTCTGCTGGACCTGTCCCGGGTGGCCAGCGTGCTGCGCATCGGTCCCCAAGCCGGCGACCTGGAGAGCCCGCTCCGGCCGTACGGCTACCGGTTGTTGTCCAAGATCCCGCGCCTGCCGGACCACGTTGTGCACAACATCGTGGACCGTTACGGGGGCTTGCAGCAGGTGTTGAGGGCCAGTGTCGAGGACCTGGACACGGTCGAGGGCATCGAGGTCGCGGGGGCCCACTTCGTGAAGGAAGGGCTCGCCCGTTTGGCCGAAACGAGCATCCTCGACCGGCTGGGCTGAGCTTCAGCCGGCGCGCTGGACCAGGCGCTCGCGGTTGACGACCCGGTAGCGCCTCTCGGTCTGGTCCAACCAGCCCAGGCGGACAAAAGCGGCGATCGCCTTGTTGACCCGCTCCCTCGATGCCCCTACGAGGCCGGCGAGCTCCTCCTGGGTGATGGGCAGGGCGAACTCGTCAGCGTCCCCGGCTATCTCCAAGAGGCGCTTGGCCGTCCGGCCGGTCACGTCGAGGAGCATAGCGTCGGCCAGGGCGGCGCTGACGTCCCGCAGCCGGTTGGCGAGCAGGGCGGCCACTCCCCAGAGCAGTTCGGGACGGGCCTCGAGCTCGCCGCGGACGGCTTCGAACGGCACCCGGACAACCTCGGACCGTTCCAGTGCTCGGGCCGAGGTAGGGCGCGCCTGGTCGTCGAACAGCGACATCTCTCCGAAAAGGTCGCCCGCTTCCATCAGGGCCACCAACGACTCGCGGCCGTCCGTGGAACGCTTGGCCACCGCTATCCGCCCGCTCAGGAGGACGAACATCTCCCGGGCCTCGTCACCCTCATTGAACAGGGTGTCGTTGCGCTCGAGGCGGGTGGTCGAGGCGCCCGTCGCCACCCGGGCCAGAGCCTCGGCGCCCAGGGCAGAGAACAACTCGCTGCCGGCGAGGACCGACGGATCGTCCATGCACGCCAAACGCTAGCCGCTGTCTGCCGGCCGCGCTGGGCCCTTTCGCTACCACAGTTGGATCCATCCCCGGAAAAGCCGTACCCTGGACGATGGGCCGAAAAGCCGAAAGGACCTCTGGGGCATATGCCGTTTGATGTAGGGGACAAAGTCGTTTACCCCCACCATGGGGCTGCCGTTGTTGAGAAGAGGGAACTCAGGGCCGATTTTGGTACGCAGCGCGAGTACCTCGTGCTGCGCCTGGCGTATGGGGACCTCACCCTGAAGGTGCCTGTCGACTCCACCTCGGACGTGGGCATAAGGGAAGTCATCAACGACGAGGAAGTCGAAGAGGTCTTTGCCGTGCTGCGCAAGAAGGACGTGCGCATGCCCACCAACTGGTCCCGCCGCTACAAGAACCACGTCGAAAAGCTCAAATCGGGCGACATTTACCAAGTCGCCGAGGTGGTGCGCAACCTCTCCAACCGTGACAAGGACAAGGGCCTGTCGGCGGGCGAGAAGCGCATGCTCAACCGGGCGCGCCAGATCCTGGTGTCCGAGCTGACCTTCGCCATCGGCGTCTCCGAGGCCGAGGCCGAGAAAAAGCTCGACGAAGCTCTTCCCTAGTGCCAAGGCGAGCCGCGACCTGGGCGGTCGTGGTCGCGGGCGGGAGCGGGTCCCGCTTCGGGAGCTACAAGCAGTTCGCCCTGTTGGGCGGCCGCTCCCTGGTCGATTGGTCGTGCGAGGCGGCTCAGGAGGCTTGTGCCGGGCTGGTGCTGGTGGTGCCGGCTTCGGTCGAGGAGGCCCCTGTAGTGGCCCGTTACCGTGAACAGGGAACACGGGTCGTAGTAGGGGGCGCTACCAGGGCCGCCTCCGTGCGGGCCGGGTTGGAGGCGTTGCCCGCCGGCCCTCAGGTGATCGTGGTGCACGATGCCGCCCGCCCGCTGTCGAGCCCCCGCCTATGGGCCGCCGTCGTAAAAGCGGTAGAGGAGGGCGCCGATGGGGCGGTGCCATGCCTGGCGGTGGCCGACACCATCAAGCAACGCCAGGACGACGGCCGTCTCGTGACGCTCGACCGTGCCCGCCTCTTCGCCTCCCAGACCCCGCAGGCCTTTGCCGCCCCGGCGCTAAGGGCGGCCCACGCCGGCGGGAGGGAGGCTACCGACGATGCCGCCCTGGTAGAGGCCCTGGGAGGCCAGGTGGTCCACGTCGAGGGTGAAGTCACGAACCTGAAGATCACCACCCACGTCGACCTGGTTCTGGCCGAGGCCTTGGTGGCCGGCGGGGCCCTGGCGCACATGCAGCGCCCGACGCCGACCCGGCCCGGTGGGTTTGCGTGACCCTGCGCATCGGTCAGGGCTTTGACGTCCACGCCTTCAGCGACGGTCCCGGGCGTCCCTTGGTACTGGGCGGAGTGGCTGTGCCGGGCCGGCCCTTGAAGGGCCACAGTGACGCCGACGTCGTCTGCCACGCCATCATCGACGCGTTACTGGGAGCGGCCGGAGCGGGGGACATCGGGACCTTGTTCCCCGACACCAGCCCGGCCCTGGCCGGCGCCGACAGCCTCGAGCTGCTGGTCAACGCCCGACAAAGGATCTCGCCGCCCTGGAGGACGGTCAATGTCGACTGCACGGTCATCACCGAGGCCCCCCGCCTGGCCGCTTATCGCGAAGCAATGGAGCGCCGACTGGGCGACGCCCTGGGCGCGCCGGTCTCGGTGAAGGCCAAGCGAGCCGAGGCATTGGGGGCGTTGGGCCGGGGCGAAGGCATCGCCTGTTTAGCGGTTGCCCTGCTCGAAGAAATATGAGGACAGCCACGGGGCCGGCCGATCTCGGCGGGGACCAGGTCGAGGGTCTCCATGCCGTCCACGAGCTACTGGCCAGTGGGAAACGGCGGGTGAGGGCGTTGTGGGTGGCCCAGGACCTCGCCGGGCACGAGCCACTCCTCGGGACCGTCCTGCTCGCCCGCCGTCAGCAGGTGCCCGTCCAGCTGAAGTCGCCCGAGGCATTGGCGTCCGCCGCCCGTACCGCAGCACCTCAGGGCGTGGTGGCCTGGGCACAACCGGTCCAGGCGTTTAGCTTGGCCGCGCTCCTGGCGGCCGAGGTCCCCGGAGCCGAGGGGACAGGCCCGCCGGCGTTCCTGGTCGTGCTGGACGGGGTGACGGACCCCGGGAACTTCGGCTCACTGCTGCGCACCGCCGCGTGTGCCGGAGCGACGGGCGTAGTCATCGCCCGCCACCGCTCGGCGCCACTGACCCCTGCCGCCCTCAAATCCGCCGCCGGGGCGGTCGAAAAGGTGCCTATCGCGGTCGTGGCCGGGATCCCCGCCGCCCTACAGCAGCTGGCTAAAGCCGGGATCTGGACGGTCGGCCTGGACCCCGCCGGGCCCACCGACCTGTGGCGGACATCGCTTCTCGATGCCCCCGTGGCGTTGGTGCTCGGCTCCGAGGGCGCCGGGATTTCCCACCTGGCCCGTCAACGCTGCGACGTGCTGGCGCGCATCCCCCAAAGCCGAGCACTCGAGTCGCTCAACGTGGCCGCGGCCGGGGCCGTGGCCTGCTTCGAGGTAGCGCGCCAACGAGCCGCACGTGAAGGCGGCACCTCGAAGGTGCCGTAGCCTTCGGTCGCCTACCAGTAGTACCAACGGCGACTGCTCCCGCTCCCGGACCGGAAGGCGAAACCTGCCAGCCAGAAGATGAAGATAACCGCTGCCGCGATCCACAAGAAGTGGAGCGTGAAACCCAGTCCAAAAAGGACCAATACCAGCAACAGGAACAACAGAAGTGCAGCCATCTTGGTCGAGCTCCTTTCCCTTTCTAGGAGGGCCCTGTGCTTATACCCGCCGCACCGTCTTGTTTGAAACACGAGCCGGTACGAAGTACCTAAAAAACCAAAAGATGGCTGTGCTCAACGCCGGGGACGGCCAGAGACCAAACGAGCATGAAGCCGCAGGCAGTGGCGATGACGACCATGCTGTGCCAGACCTCGTGGTAGCCGAACACCTCTGGTGCCGGGTCCGGCCACTTGACCGCCAGAACTGCGGCGCCGGAGGTGTACAACAAGGCCATGGACGCCATCAATGCCAACTGCCCCGCGCTCAGGCGCTCGGCCGCGTCGGGCAGGGTGAACACGGCGAGCCAGCCGAGCACTATGTAAGCGGTCGAGGTGACCCGCCGGCTGGCGTCGAAGTGCACGGCGACAGCCACGGCGGCGGCGACCGCTCCGGCCCAGACGAGCCCGAGGACAACGTCGGCCAGTGTCCCGGGGACAGCGAGCAGGCAGTACGGGGTCGTGGCGGCGGCGATGAACACGAAGATCATCTGGTGGTCGATGACGCGCATGCGTCGGCGGGACGCCGGCGTCCACGGGCACAAGTGGTAGCCGGCGCTCACCGCGAAGAGCCCTACCAACGCCAGCGCGTACACGGCCACGCCGTCACCTGGGCCGCCGCGCCAAACAAGCACGACGGCGGCGGGAAGGGCGACGACGAGAGCGGCCAGGTGCAGCCACCCCCGTGCCCGGGGAGCGTCCCCGGTGCCGGAGAGCCGCAAGCGGCGGCCCGCCCGTCTTACCCCCGGCGGGCCTGGACCGTTCACCGCCCCATGCTCCCGCCAACGCCACGGTCGTGTCCAAAGCCCTTAGAGAAGCCCACCATGCAAAAGACCATTGCGCGAGAGGTGGCCAACTGGTATTTTCCGGCCTGCTCCGCCGGTACCCAAGTCGTTGCCCACGAGAAAGGGACGAATGGAACACCTACCCCACCGGTCCGCCCCCCGACGCAAAAGCCATGTCATCAAAGGCGGTTTGGCTCCTGTAGTGGCCGTGGCCGCACTGTTCCCCACATCCGTGGCCCTGCTGACAGGCACGGACGTAGCCGCCGCCAGCGGTACTGGTTACGTCGCCCTCGGTGATTCTTTTACTTCCGGCCCGGACATCCCCACCCAGTTGGCCGACCCGGCAGGCTGCCTGCGCTCGAGCAACAATTACCCGCACGTCGCCGCCGCCGCTCTCAAGCTCGCTCTCACCGACGTCAGTTGCAGCGGCGCCACCACCGCGGACATGTACGCCGCCCAGAGCGTGACCCCGGGGCCTACCAACCCGGCGCAGCTGAGCGCGCTAACCACCTCCACCGCGGCCGTGAGCCTCCAGGTCGGCGGGGACAACCTGGGCTTCACGAGCATCCTTGAGAACTGCATCGCCCTCACCCCGTGGGGACCGACGAAAGTGGGAGCGAGCTGCAAGAGCTACTACGACCCGGGCGGCCACGACTCCCTGCTGGCGGCGATCGATGCTTTGGCCCCGACGATCGGCACCTTGTTAGAGCAGATCCACACCCAAGCGCCGACGGCCGCGGTCTTCGTCGTCGGTTACCCGGCGATCCTGCCCCAAAACGGTGCCTGCTGGCCGTCGATGCCATTCGAGACCGCTGACGCGCTGTACCTGAGCCAGACCGAAGTCGAGCTCAACGAAATGCTCAGCACCGAAGCGACGGCCAACGGTGACGTCTTCGTCAATACCTACACGCCGAGCATCAACCACAACGCGTGCACATCGGAGGCCAACCGCTGGGTCGAGCCCCTCGTACCTGCGTCGCCGGCTTACCCCGTACACCCCAACGCCAACGGGGAGGCGGAAATGGCCGGCCTCCTGGAGGCGGCCATGGAGGCCAAGGGCCTCTAGCTGCATTTGGTCCGCCAAACTGGAGCCGTGGGGTGTGGCAAACCTAGGGTAGTGCCCCATGGGCCCCCTGGACCGTCTCGCCCGCCAGGCCGGGGCGGGTGACCGCCGGGCCCTCGAGGCGTTCGTGCAGGGCGGCTATGACCAGGTTTGGCGTCTTTGCGCCACCATTGTCGGCGAGCAGAAGGCGGACGATAGCGCCCAGGAGACTTTTATCCGGGCCGTGGGTGCCCTGACGAGGTTCCGCGGGGAGTCTTCGGCCCTGACCTGGTTGCTGGCCATTGCCCGCCACGTCTGCCTGGACGAGCTGCGCGGCGGGGCCCGCCGACGTGAGCGCGCTGCGGCTATGCGCCAGACCGGCGAGCAAACCACAGCCGACCTGAGTGCCCTGGTCGCCCTCGTAGACCTCGTCGGCAGCCTCGACGTCGACCGGCGTACGGCGTTCGTGCTAACCCAGGTGCTGGGCCTGTCTTACGACGAGGCGGCCCGGGTGTGCGAATGCCCGCTGGGGACCATCCGCTCCCGGGTGGCCCGGGCCCGAGCCGAACTAGTGGAGCTTGTCCGCCGGTCGGAGCGCGACCACAGTGCCGGCCGTTGTTCGTCCGCCTGATTAGGTTGTGGGGATGGTCGCCTCGAAGCCCCGGCACCGTTCCCGTCGGGCCCGGCTGCAGCTTTCGTTCGCCGCGGTGATGGCGCTGTTGACAGGGCCACTCGCCGGCGTCGCCACGGCCGCTCCGTCACCCAGCGGTACCGTCGATGTGGCTTCGGCGCCTGTCCTGGTGGCCAAGACTACGGCGGGCCCCGTGGGCTACCGGGAAGTCGGGGATGGCACTCCGCTCGTCCTCATCATGGGGTTCGACGGGACCATGGACGACTGGTCGCCCTCCTTCGTGGACGCGCTCGCGGCCAACCATCGGGTCATTGTGTTCGACAATGCCGGGGTGGGGAAGACGGCTCCCATTTCCGACCTCAGCATCGAGGCCATGGCCGGGCAGACCAGCGCCCTCCTCTCGGCGTTGGGCCTGGCCCACCCCGCTGTGCTGGGTTGGTCGATGGGAGGCATGATCGCCCAGGCCCTCGCCGTGCTGCACCCTGCGCAGGTCGACAGGCTCGTCCTGGCCGCCACCCAGGCCGGTACGGGCAAAGCGGCGCCGGTACCACCGGCTGCGCAAGCAGCGCTGCTGAGCGGGGGCGCTTTAGCCGTCCTCTCTGTTCTTTTCCCACCCGGTCATGCGGCGGCCGCCCGCGCCTATGCCCTCAGCCTTCTGCAGTACCCGGGGTTGTACGGGGTGACAGAGCCCGTGCGAGCCGCTCAGCTCTCGGCCGTCGAAGCGTGGTTGGCCGGCCAGGACGAGGTCGGCCACAACGATGGAGCGATTGCCGCCCCCACTCTCGTGGCTGATGGGACCTCGGACGCACTTGACCCTGTGGCCAATGACCATCAGCTGGCAGGCCTCGTACCCAGGGCCCAACTTGCGCTATACACGGGTGCGGGTCACGCATTTTGGTCCCAGGACCAGGCGGAGTTCGTGCCCCGGCTCGAGAGCTTCCTAGGGGCGAGTGCCTGAGCCGAACCTTCGAGCGGGCCGAAGTCCCGGGCCAGATAAGGCTGGCCACCACCCAGGTAACTACGAACGGGAACCTGAGAAATGAGCGCGCCGACTGCGAACGTGACGCAATAGAGAACGGTAACCAACAGCTTCTGCGGCGTACGCTGGGCAAAGTGAGCAAGCCGCAGGGGGCCGGGGCGAGAGCCTCGGACAAGATGTCCAGCGTTGACGGGGTGATAGCCACGTTGCGCGCCCGGGGCGGGCGGGCCACGTCGTCGCGCCGCGTCCTGCTCGACGTTCTTTTTCACGCCGACACCCACCTCACCGCCGAGGAGCTGGCCGCGGCCGTCCAAGAACGGGCACCCGGGGTCCACATGTCCACCATCTACCGGAGCCTGGACGACCTCCAGCACCTCGGGGTCATCGTCCACTCCCATTTGGGCCACGGCCCCGCCACTTACCAGTTGGCCTCCCTTGCCCATGCGCACTTCATTTGCGAGAGTTGCGGGGTCACCTTGGAGGCACCCGACGAGCTTTTCCAAGGCCTCGCCCGCACGGCCCGGGCCAAGCTGGGTTTCGCCATCGACCCTCACCACTTCGCCATGTTGGGCCGCTGCGCCCGCTGCGTAGAAGCCAGCACCAGTACCTCGGCCCGCTGAGGCTTATGAAGGAGGGGCCCGGGCCGGCCCAAAGCCACACGCTCGTGACGTTCTTGTGACGGCCGGCCATGTAGGGTCGGCTCCTCGCAGTTAGCGGCTCCCACAAAGGAGGAACCCGTGCCCTCAGGTCAAGTCAGGAGCGACATAGGACATGCGCACGTCCCCGTTAGGCTCCGCAGCAGTACCCTCGCTGTGCTCGCGGGCGTCAGGGCCGTAGTCCTGGGCGCTAGCGCCGTGGTCCCGGGCGCCTGCGCCATCGTCCTGAGTGCGCCTCCGGCAGCCGCCGCGCCCGTGACGCTGCCGAGCCCATGCCCGCTGGCCCCGCTAGCTCTCGTCGCCCCCGCCCTGGGGATCCCCAAAGCCGAGCTCCACCCCGTTACCCAGTTGGGACGCTCGGACGGTTTCGCCTTGGAGACATGCGTGTTCGCCCACGGCGCCGACCACGTAACCGTGACCCTGGCACCTGCCGCTTACGGTTCGGGCGGTGCCAGCCTCCCTGGCCTGGTCACGTCCCACCCGGCGGGCCTCGGCCCGAAGGGTACGTTTTTGCACGATGCACGGTCCGGGCTCCGCTTTGCCAGCGCAGTTTTTGTGAAGGGCCCGCTGTGGGGAGAGGCCTATTCCAACGCCGACGTGGCGGCGCAGGCCGTGCTCACCCTGGGCCGTTACATGTACTCGCACCTGCCCCCAGGCTGAACCCAACAAGCCTGCCGGGCCTAAATCGAACGCTCGAGGTCCACCAAGGTGCAGGGCGGTCTACGTGACTTCGGTGAGTGACATGAACGACAACGGGCTTATTGTCCGGGGGTCCCGGGGTCCTGCCTCCGGAAGGGGAGGGCCCAGGAGCGACGCTCCGACCGAGAGCCGTTGGGCGGAGGAACACCGCTTGATCGCCGAGGCGGCCACATCCCTGTTCCTGTGCAAGGGTTACCTCGGCACAAGCATGGACGACATCGCGGCTGAGGGCGGCGTGTCCAAGCAGACTGTGTACAAGCACTTCTCCGACAAAGAGCAGCTCTTTGGCGAAATCGTCCTCGCCACTGTCGATGGGATCGAAATCCTGGTCCGCATGGTCGGCGCCGCCCTAGAGACCACGGCTGACCCCGCGTCCGACCTCCGCGAACTGGCCCGCCAGTTCATCGCGACTCTCATGCAGCCCGACCTGCTCCGGTTGCGGCGCCTGGTAATCAGCACCGCCGACCAGTTCCCCGAGATCGGGCGCTCTTGGTACGAGCAGGGCTTTGAGCGGGTCCTGGCCACTCTCGCCGGTCGGTGCGATCCGGGACCGGAAATCTACGCGTAGGTGGTCCAGTTCCCAGCAGCCGGCTCCTCGTTCCACCCCGACGAGCCCCCGTAGGTTTGCCAGTAGAACTCCAAACTGTGCTCCGGGCCCTCGGCGGTGATCCCAGTCGAATTGTTGCCAAGCCCAATTGCCGGTGCCGAAAACGTGGTCCCCGGCCCGGCGACCGTTTCTGTCCCGGATCCCTGGTTCGAATCTTCCCAGTAGTAAAGCAAGCTATTCCCCGGCCCTTCGTACGCGACCATGGAGTTCATATGCTGGTGTGCCGAGGAAAGACGTTTCGTTGATTTCAACCACTGCCGGGGCCGAGTATGTAGTGCCGTTGCCAGCGATCCCCAATTGTCGCCATGGCCCCCCGGACGCGCCCTGCCACCAATCGACCAGGCTGTGGTCAGGGCCCTCGACGTAGATGTCGTTATAGTGATAGGTCGTTTGGCCGATCGCCACAATGTTCCCGCCAACCTCGGCGACCGACGGTGCCGAGTTGGCGCTGCCTGGGCCAGCCACAACCTCTTCGTTCCATTGCACCGCGCCATAGGTCTGCCAGTAGAAGTCCAGGCTGTGGTCCGGGCCCTCCACGGCGATCCCGTTGGCATTGTTACCTTCGGCCATGGACGGCGCCGAGTAGGCGCTGTGTGAACCAGCGACGACCTCCCGGTTCCAAGTCGAGCTGCCGTAGGCCTGCCAACGGAATATCAGACTGTGGTCAGAGCCCTCGTATGCGATCACCGTGGAGCTGGAAGTCTCTGCTATTGCCGGCGACGAGTAGGTCGTGTACTTGCCGGCAACCCCCTCCTTGTCCCATCCCGAGGCGCCGTAGGTCTGCCAGCGGAATATCAAGGTGTGGTCGTAACCCTCATAGGCGATCCCGGTGGCGTTGTTGCCCTCACCGATCGACAACGCGGACGCGGCCGTGGGGACGGCCAGGGGGGCAAGGGCCGCCGCCATAAAAAGGACGAGCATTCCCAATGCCTTCGCTGCGCCAATCTTTTGTGCCAGGCCCCGCACGGCGCTATCAGGGACCCCGATAACAGCACCACAGCTAGCCCGGAAGGCCTTTAGATCCTTCATGCTCCCTCTCCCCTGGTTTTAGCGCCCACAGGAAGCCAGCTACGGTTGGCGCTCCCAGGCCGCCAGCCGGTGCGAGGGCCCTAACCACCCGTAATGCCAGTATGCCGCATGCAAGGCGTGCCCGCTAGTACCAGCGCACCCTGTCGGATTGAAATTTCCGGTTATCTTTTTGATGTCGAGCGACGTGATTTCTTGCGCAGCCTGCGCCCTCGCCGCCGCCGCCATGGGCGGCCCGCTCTCCTCGGCGCGCTGACCCGCCCGGCCAAGTCCTCACCGGGACCTGGCCGGGCTAGAGCACGCCAGTCGTGGCCGCCTGGGTTGCCTTGGCACCAGCCAGGGCCACCGGTGTGACCGGCTAGGTAGCTTCGACCCGCTGGCGGTAGGACGCCGGCGCACTGGACGGGACAGGGGTCTCGCCGGAGGGGGTATAGAGGGCCTTGATGCGATAGTTCCCGGCCGGCAGGTGCTCGTCATCGGTAACACTGGCCGCACTGCAGTTGGCGTACTTCGTGGATGCAACCAGCGTTCCCGTCCCCAGGTCTGCTCCGGTCGTCACGTCTGTAAATGTCATTGTCCCGGTGGCATGGACATCGGCGGCACGGTCGCACTCCTGGCCCGTGACCACGAAGGTGCCCCCGTTGTCGCTCCAGTTCGGCGCGCCGCTCACCTCGGTGAAGGTGGGCGGGCCGCAATCGACGACCAGCGCCGGACCTGACACGTAGGCGCAGGGGTGGGTTTGGCCGGAGACGAACCGGGCGGCGCCGGTATTGCTCAGTGCCCACGCGAACCATCCCGGTGCCGGCAGCCCCTCTGACCCGAACTCGTAGACCCCTGGCACCAGGTGCAGGTTTTGCGGCGCGGACTGGTCGAAGGAAGGTCCGAAGACGTCCGGTCCTAATGTAAAAGTGCCCGACCCCAGGCCGGTGGCGTTGATGGTCGCGGGCAGGCCGTTGATGACCAACGTGTCGGTGCCGCGCCCGGAAAGGAACGTGTTGTCGGCGGCGGGGTATGTGACCAGGCCCGCCGGGCCGATGCCCCAGTGGAACGACGCCACTATGGCGGCCGCGACCTGCATGCCATAACCGTTCGCCGCCATCAGGTGATAGGTGTGGACGGTGCTGCTCGGCGTGACCTCGTGGTCCAGGTCCATGGCCTCGATAACGTACATGTTGGTGGACAGGGCACGGGCGTCAAAGTAGAACGGGAACCCGACAAAGCGAACGGTGGCGCCCGAGACGAGGGCGCTGGTCCCGCACCGCTCGAGGGTCACGTTGCCGTCGGTGGCCAGCCCGACCTCGCACCGGCTGGGCAGGGCCGATCCCACGACCATCTCAACCGGCGGTTGGGGCATCCAGGTAAAGGTCTCAGTGGTCCCTGCGCCCACCACGAAGTTGCCGTAAAGCAGAGGGTAGACGCCCGTCGACAGGGTAGTGGTGCCCAGCGTGATGGGCCGGCCGGTCAGTGCCAGAGTGCTTGTCCCGGCGCCGGAAGCGACCCCCGAGCACGGAGCGGGAAGCTGCCAGGTGCCGCCGGGCGTCACCGACGGTTGGCAGAAGAAGGCGGCGCCACCGGCATTGAAGGTGGTCACCCCAGTTGGGAGGTCTACGGTGATGACCGACGTCGTTGGCAACGGCGCGGTGGTGACGCCCACGATGTTCAAAGCGTTGGTGGAAAGCGCCGTGGCGTCGATGGTCATCGCGTGCAGGGGGACGGCTCCCGCCGCTTGGGCACAAGCGCCCAGCGTCAGGCCGGCGGCCATAAACACAACAACGGCGGCGGCAGCGCCCCCCCGGAGCAGTCGCTTGCGGCCGCAAGTGGCGGGGAGACCTACTAGGCCCTGATGGTTGAGAGCAGAGGCTGTGCTCATTTGCGTTATCTCCTTGTCGGTAAGGCCGGGATGGCCCGTTCACAAGGTTCTGTCACATGTTCTTGAGCTCCTTGCGGTCCAATTGTGATGGTCCGGTGCGGGTCGCCGTCTGGCGGCTTCCACGCCAGGCGGACAGCGGTGCTATATACGTGTTCCAGATGCCGACGGCTGGGTGGGCGAGCGCGACCCAAACCGCCGAACTTACCGACTCAAACCTCGGCGCCAAGAGGGAGCTGGGTTTCTCGGTGGCGATCTCGAGCGACGGCCACACGATCGTCGCCGGTGCGCCCGCGGGCAGCGAGGTACCCGGGAACCCCAATGGCGTAGGCACTCAGGGCACCGTCGACGTGTTCACAACTACCGGCCGCTGGACGAGCACAAGCACCCCGGCCGCTCGGCTGACCGTGGCAGGCGCTCCTAAAACCGAGAGTACCCTCGGCGGCGAGCTCGGCTGGTCGGTGGCGATCTCGGGCCGTACCATCGTCACCGGTGCGCCCTACGACCCCGCGTACCCCTCTGACGGTGTGGCGTACGTGTTCAACCAGCCTCCCGGCGGTTGGTCGGGACCGCAAACCCAGGCGGCCGAATTGACAGAGCGGGCGCCTCCCAACGATGAGGATGGGTTCGGCTCGTCGGTCGGGATCTCGGGGAACACGATCGTCATCGGCGCACTCCGCTACGCGCCGGGGGGCCATGAGCACGGCGCGGCGTTTGTGTTCAGTGGGCCCTGGTCGGGCAACCGGACACAGACCGCCACTCTGACAGCAAATAACACTAGCCCCACGGCCGTCCCCGAGCTCGGCTGGTCGGTGGCAATCTCGGGCAAGACGATCGTCGCCGGCGCGCCATTCCACGAACGCCAACACCGCCGAGCTAACCGCCAGCAACGGTTACTCCGGCGACAACCTGGGCGGCTCGGTCGCGGTCTCAGGCGCCACGATCGTCGCGGGCGCGCCTCGTCATAATGCCGGGTCGCAGACGTCAGACTTCGGCGCAACATACGTGTTCGGGCCCGGGCCCGCGACCGTCAAGGTCGGCTAGGCCTGGATTCTCCAAGCGCTGGGAAGAAATGCCCCTCCTTTACCGGCGCGGGGACGATAATACCGGCTTCAGTCCCACCGGGCTTGTGCAGACATCATCGGAGGGCTTACTTTGCCCGTAGGGCGACCACCTCTGCCGGCTTGGCCAGAGCCGCCATGGCGTCCGCGATGGCATGGTCCCGGTCCTTGGTGGCGTGCTGGTAGAGCATCGCCGCGTGAGGGCTGGCGTGCCCGGCTCGGTGCATGAGCTCGGCAATGGTGGCACCCTGAGCGGCGGCCCAGGTCAAACCGGAGTGTCGCAGGTCGTGGAACCGGAAGCGCAGGCCGGTCGCTTGGAGCGCAGGTGACCATATCTGGTGGTAGAAGTGCCCGCGTCGCACGGAGCCACCATCGGCGCCGGGGAAAACAAGAGCGCCGGCGGCTGGGCCAATGGTGGAAAGGTGCCGTTCGACCATTGGCAATACGTTGGGCGGGATGGCGACGGACCGACGACCGGCGGCAGTCTTTGGTTGACCGATCAGCAGCTCGCCCGTCGCTAGCTCCGTGACCGTCTCGATGACAATGACTTCACGGTGGAGAAGGTCGATGCGGTCACGGCGTAGCGCCGCCAGCTCGCCGAAACGCATGGCGCACCAGGCGGCCAAGAGCACCATGGCCTCGAACGGCTCCGGGACGGCTTTGGACAGAGCTTCGACCTCGGCGACGCTGGGCACACAGCGCTGGACGGTCCGCTCCCGCGCCGCGCCCTTCACGGCCACCGGGCTCTTCATGAGGCAGCCGTCGGCGACCGCCGCCCTCATGATCTGGGCGAGGAGACGGTACGCCTTCGGCGCGACCTGAGGCCGTCGCCCGGCGAGCTCCTGGTGCCACCCTGCAACCTCACTGACGGTCACGGCCGAGAGCGGCCGGCGCTCGAAATGGGGCTGGAGGTAGTCACGCAACAAGTAGCGGTAGAGCTCGACGGTCCTTGGGCGCAGGTGACGCTGCCGGTCGAGCCAAGTGGTTGCGAATTCGCCGAAGGTGGTCCGAGTCGCGCTCGGGACCACCCATTGCCCGCCGTTGATGTCCGTCTCTCTGGAAGACAGCCACGCCTGGGCGTCGCTCGTCGCCGCGAACGTATCGTCGGCCACGTGCCGCTCCCCCTCGTGCCAGTAGCTGGCCTGGTAGCGACCAGACGGAAGTTTGCGCACGCTTCCGAAATGACGACGACCGGCCATGGGCGGAACCTTAGCGGATCGCGCACGCAGCGCGCACGAGCACTCCTGCGAACCCTTGCGGGAAAGCAGTTCACCCACTGTAAACTGCTCGTTTGCAGAGCCCGGGAGGAGAATCGAACTCCTATCGCCTGATTACAAGGCAGGTGCTCTACCATTGAGCTACCCAGGCCGGCCCGAAACGGGGTACCCCCAAGATCATGCCGTAACCGGTGCCAGCGTGCCACGCTTATGCCCCCACCAATGCTTTGACCAGGCTTCTTGATCGCGTCGCCGCCAGGTGGCAGGGTAGGCCTAATGGGACAGCGTGAACCTGAGCGTTTGTTGCCGGAGCCGCTGGCCGCACCGACGCTGCGAGGAGCCCGCAAAACGGGATGGCGCGCGTCCACGGGCCCCCGGCCGGGTAGCGCCGGGCGAGACCGTTGAGCGCCGCCGGACCGTCCGGGCCGGGATCGGCGGACCTGCTCCCGGGGGGTCACGGCCACCCTCGGCAGTTCCAACCGCTGAGAGCGGCATTGGTGGTCGTCCTGGCCGTGGTGGTCGGTGTCTTCGTCCTCGCCCGAACCGGCAGTGCGCCCACAACGGTAGCGACGCGCTTGACGCCGACCTCCGCCCGGACCACCGTCCCCGTGACCAAGGTGAGCCAGCCGAGCGGCGTGGTCACAACATCGACCACGACTACCGTAGCGCCCACGACTACGTTGCCCCCCTCCAAGGTCACGGTACTGGTCCTCAACGGCTGGAGCGTCAACCACGCGGCCTTGTTCTTCCAGCACAAGCTGGTTGCCGCCGGTTACGACACCCTGGCCCCCAGCAATGCCACCAGTGAAGGCAGCAAGACCTCACAGATATTTGTCGTCAGCCCGGTGGACAACGCCAATGCCTTGGCGATCGCGTCTCTTCTAGGTCTGCCGTCGTCGGCTGTGATGACGCCCACAGCGGCTAACGACACGGCCGTCCCCGCGACTTTGCTGCACCAGGCCGATCTCGTCTTGGTCGTAGGCGGCGACATCTCCAATCAGGTGCCCGCGGGTTACCACGGGTAGGGGCCCACGCTGGCACCGGCTGAGCAGGAAGACTTCCGGTCAGACGCCACGGAGCTGTTCATCGTCGAAGTCGACGGGCACGCCGCCGGCATGGGCGATGAGAGGTTGGCCGGCATCGGCCCGGCGCGCATAGCGGGCCCCTTCGAGGCATCATGAAGTCGTGCCTCGCTTGCTCGCCGCGCCCGACAAGTACCGCGGGACCCTCACCGCGCCCGAGGCGGCCAACGCCGTGGCTCTGGCGGCGGCGGCAGCGGGCTGGGACTGCGACGTGGCGCCGGTGTCGGACGGCGGTGAGGGGTTCCTGGACGTCTTCTCGGAGCTCGGGACTTCAAAACTCGCCCGGGTGACCGGCCCGTTGGGCAGCGAGGTCGTGGCCCGCTGGGTGCTCGGGCGTGACCCGGACAACCCGGCGCGGCCGGTGGCGTACGTGGAGTCGGCCCTAGCCATCGGCCTTCCCCTGGTGGCCGGACCGGCCGGAAATGACCCCGTCAGGGCCACCAGCACCGGGCTTGGGCAGCTCGTGGCGGCCGCCGTCCGAGCTGGTGCCAAGCAGGTCGTCATCGGCGTGGGCGGCTCGGCTACGACCGACGGTGGTCTCGGAGCGGTGGAAGTGCTCGCCCCCAATGGGCGCCTGCCCAAGGCCGAGATTGTCGTCGCCTGCGACGTGGAGACCAAGTTCCTTGATGCCGCGGCCGTCTTTGGTCCTCAAAAGGGTGCCGGGCCGGTGCAGGTGGCGCTGCTGGGCCGACGCCTCGAGAGGGTGGCCCAGCTCTACGCCGACCGCTTCGGCGTGGACGTAAGGGACATCCCGAGCAGCGGTGCCGCCGGTGGCCTGGCGGGTGGACTGGCCGCCATCGGGGCCAAGCTTGTCCCCGGCTTCGACCTTGTGGCCGACAAGCTCTCCCTCGCCGAACGGGTGGCCGACGCCGACTTGGTGGTGACCGGCGAGGGTTATCTCGACGAGCAGAGCTTCGCCGGCAAGGCGGTGGGGGGCGTGGCCCGGTTGGCGGCCGCGGCGGGGGTGCCGGTGCTGATCGTCGCCGGCGACGGGCGCAGCGCTGCCGAGGAGTTCCCATACATATCTCTCGTGGAACGTTTCGGGAGCGAGCGGGCGTGGTCGGACGCAGCCGGCTGTATCCGCGAGGCGGTGGCCGGCTGGCTCGCCAACGGCCCGGGTGCCTGACCGGAAACCGGTGGCAGGACGCCCCGGAAGCCTCTAACATGGGGCCAATCATCCAGAGCGGCTGAGGGACGGGCCCGTTGACGCCGCGGCAACCAGTGGTACCGACCTCCATTTTCGACCGGTCGGCACATGGTGCCAATGCCCGAGACGATGAGGAGGCCTGGAGCTCATGAAAAAAGGACCTTTCGTGCAAGGTCTGCGCTGCCGGGAGTGCGCACGGGTCTACCCGGCCGAGGCCCTCCACGTTTGCGAGTGGTGCTTTGGCCCGCTGGAGGTCGTCTACGACTACGAAGCCATCTCGGCGTCGATGTCGCGCCAAAGCGTGGCCGCCGGGCCCAAGACGATCTGGCGGTACGCCGACCTGCTGCCGGCCAGTGCCGACGGCGCCGTCGACCTCGGAGCGGGCTTGACCCCGTTGTTGCGGGCCGACCGTCTGGGCGCAGAACTGGGGCTCTCGGAGCTCTGGGTGAAGAACGACACGGTCAACCCGACCGGCTCGTTCAAGGACAGGGTCGTTTCCGTGGCCCTGACCCGGGCCCGGGAGCTCGGTTTCAAGGTGGCTGCGTGTGCCTCGACCGGTAACCTCGCCAACTCCGTGGCCGCACATGCGGCGCGAGCCGGTATGCGTTCGGTCGTCTGTATCCCCGCCGACCTGGAGATCCCCAAAGTCGTGACGACGGCCGTGTTCGGTGGCGTGCTGGTCGCCGTCAACGGCAACTATGACGAGGTCAACCGCCTGTGTGCCGAGCTGGCCAGCGAGTACCCGACGTGGGCGTTCGTCAACGTCAACGTGCGCAGCTACTACGCCGAAGGGTCGAAGACCCTGGCTTTCGAGGTGGCCGAGCAACTGGGATGGACGGCGCCTGACCACGTCATCGTGCCCATAGCATCAGGTAGCCAGTTGACCAAGGTGGCCAAAGGCTTCCGCGAGCTGTTCAAGGTCGGCCTGCTCGACGAGGAGCCAGCGGTCCGTATTTCGGGAGCGCAAGCGGCCGGGTGCGCCCCTGTGGCTACCGCCTTCGAGTCCGGTGCCGATTTCATCCGCCCGGTAAGGCCCAGCGGCATCGCCAAATCGCTGGCTATCGGCAACCCCGCCGACGGTGCCTATGCCCTTGACGAAGTGCGTCGCAGTGGCGGTGCGATCGCGGCGGTCACCGACGACGAGATCGTGGAGGGAATAAGGCTGCTGGCCCGCACGGAAGGGATCTTCGCCGAGACGGCGGGTGGGGTCACCGTCGCCGTCCTGGCCAAGCTGGCGGCGTCAGGTGTGGTGAAGCCGAACGAACGCGTGGTGGCCTTCATCACCGGCAACGGGCTGAAGACCCTTGATGCCGTGGCCTCCCAGTGCCGGCCAACTGTGACCGTGGCGCCCAAGCTGGAGGAGTTCCAGGCCGCTCTAGGCATGGCAGACTGGCAGTGACCGTGCCCACTACCTCTTCAACGCCAGGAGCCTTCACCCCATGAGCGTCAAAGTCCGCATACCCACGCAGTTGAGGCCCCTGGCCGGGGGCGTCGGCGAGGTCGAGGTGGAGGGTGGGACCGTCGGTGATGCCCTGAAGGCGCTGGATGTGGCCCACCCCGGGTTCAGTGAGCGGCTTTTCGACGAAGGCGGCAACCTGAGGCGCTTCGTCAATGTCTTCATGGGTGAAGAGGACATCCGCTTCCTCTCGGGCCTGGCCACTCCGGTGCCGGCAGGCTCAGTGGTGTCCGTCGTGCCTGCTGTAGCGGGCGGTTAGGGCCCGAGCCCGGGCGGACCGGCCTTCGGGCCGGCCCTGGCGGCACGGATTTCCCGGGCAGCTTGCGCGCGAGTGCCCGGTTGCGCTGTACTGTTAGCACTCGACGCGTGTGAGTGCTAACGACAGACCGGGGCCGGCCGGACCGGTCAGCCCAACGGAGGGAGCAGAAAACCGATGCCCAAGCTGATTGCTTTTGACGAACAAGCCCGCCGGGCCCTCGAAAAGGGGATGAACCAGCTCGCTGACGCGGTGCGCGTCACTCTGGGCCCCAAGGGCCGCAATGTGGTGCTGGAGAAGAAGTGGGGAGCGCCGACCATTACCAATGACGGCGTCTCCATCGCCAAGGAGATCGAGCTCGAGGACCCCTTCGAGAAGGTCGGTGCCGAGCTTGTCAAAGAGGTGGCCAAGAAGACCGACGACGTAGCCGGAGACGGCACGACGACGGCGACTGTCCTGGCGTGGGCCATGGTCCACGAGGGCCTGCGCAACGTCGCTGCCGGCGCCAACCCCACCATGCTGCGCCGGGGTATCGACGCCGCCGTCGAGACCGCCGTCAGCAGCCTCAAGGCGCTGGCGCGAGAGACCGAGACCAAGGGCCAGATCGCCCAGGTGGCAGGGATCTCCGCTGCCGATCCCGAGATCGGTGAGCTCATTTCCGAGGCCATCGACAAGGTTGGCAAAGACGGCGTTGTGACGGTGGAAGAGTCCCAGACCTTCGGTATGGACCTCGAGCTGGTCGAGGGCATGCGTTTCGACAAGGGCTACATTTCGGCTCACTTTGTGACCGACCCCGAGCGCATGGAGGCGGTCCTGGAGGATCCCTACATCCTGCTGTTCGGGTCCAAGATCTCGGCCGTCCGCGACTTGCTCCCGCTGTTGGAGAAGGTCATCCAGGCCGCTCGCCCGCTGGTAATAATCGCCGAGGACGTCGAGGGTGAGGCCCTCGCCACCCTGATCGTCAACAAGATCCGGGGCACGTTCAAGAGCGTGGCCGTGAAGGCACCGGGCTTCGGCGAGCGGCGCAAGGCGATGCTCCAGGACATGGCCATCCTCACCGGCGGCCAGGTCATCTCCGAAGAGGTCGGGCTCAAGCTCGAGAACGCCACCCTGGACCTACTGGGTAAGGCCCGCAAGATTGTCGTGACCAAGGACGAGACGACGGTCGTCGAAGGTGCGGGAACGGACTCGGACATCAAGGGCCGTATCAGCCAGATCAAGACCGAGATCGAGAACACCGACTCCGACTACGACCGCGAAAAGCTGCAGGAGCGCCTGGCCAAGCTGGCGGGCGGCGTGGCGGTCATCAAGGTCGGTGCCGCCACCGAGGTCGAACTGAAGGAGAAGAAGCACCGCATCGAGGATGCCGTCTCCACCACCAAGGCAGCGGTGGAAGAGGGCGTCGTCCCCGGTGGCGGTGTAGCCCTGCTCAGGGCTCAGGCCGCCATCCTGGACAGGGCCGAGAAGCTCGAGGGCGACGAGGCTGTCGGGGCCCGGATAGTGGCCCGGGCGGTCGAGGAGCCGTTGAAGCAGATCTCCGTCAACGCCGGCCTGGAGGGCGGCGTGGTTGTGGAGCGGGTGCGTAACCTGCCGATCAACGAGGGCCTCAATGCGGCCACCGGCGAGTACGAGGATCTTTTCAAGGCGGGCGTCATCGATGCCGTCAAGGTCACCCGGTCTGCTCTGCAAAACGCGGCGTCGATCGTTGGCCTGTTCCTCACCACGGAGGCCGTTATCGTGGACAAGCCCGAAGAGAAGCAGCCCGCCGGCGCCGGTCCTGGCGGCGGGGGCATGGACGACTACTAAGTCGGCTCCCTGCGGAGCACAGCTGGCAGAAAAGGCGCCCCTGGCGGGGCGCCTTTTCTTGTCACGAGGGTGCTCCGGGGCGGCCGGTCTTGTCGAGACCGGGCACTAGCATGACCCCAGATGACTGAGGCTCTCTTACCCCAGGACGGCTGGGGCGTGCTGCACTTGTTTTACAATCTGACGGCGCGTTCGGACTTTGAGGCTGTGGCTCAAGCTGTCAAGCAGGCCGAGCGCTCGGGCCAGCAGGTGGTGAGCTTCGCCGTGCTCGGTCACAAGGCGGACCTTGGCTTCATGCTGCTGTGCCCGGACCTGGTCGCTCTCCGGCGCACCCAGGGTGCGTTCAACGGTGCCGGCCTGGATCTGGTGGGCTCCTACTTTTCGCTGACAGAGGTTTCCGAGTACGCCAAAGGGATGCCGGCGGACCGTCTCGACGCCCGCTTGCACCCCAGGCTCCCACCGGACGGCAAGCGGGCCCTTTGCTTCTATCCCATGTCCAAGCGTCGCGACGGTCCCGACAATTGGTACCGCCTGGACTACGAGAGCCGTCTGGCCCTCATGTACGAGCACGGGGCGAGCGGCCGCAAGTTCGCCGGCAGGGTGCTGCAACTGGTGACCGGGTCGACCGGGCTGGACGATTTCGAGTGGGGCGTAACCCTGTTCGCGGCGGCGCCTGACGACCTGAAAGAGTGCGTGCACACGATGCGTTTCGACGAGGCGTCGGCCAGGTACGCCGATTTCGGCCCGTTTTACACCGGGATCGTCGGCCCGGTCGAAGAAGTCCTCGGTATTTGCGGGCTTTTGTCGTGAACGGCACCGGGAGCACATTTCGGTCCGCGACGGGCGCCGGTGCACAAAAGGCAAGTCCCGGTCGTGGGTGACCTGGACGCGCTGCGCCTTGACCTGAGACGGCGGGACAGGGTCGTGGTGGCTTTCAGCGGTGGTGCCGATTCCTCGCTCCTGGCTTTCGTGGCCAACGAGGCGGTCGGCCCGCAGCGAGCGGTGGTGGTCACGGCTGTATCCGCCTCCCTGGCCCGGTCGGAGCTCGACGATTGCCGGGCCTTGGCCCGGGAATGGGGCCTCAACTACCGCGAGGTGCAAACCCGGGAAGCCGATCGGCCCGGGTACATCGCCAACGGGCGGGACCGGTGCTGGTACTGCAAGGACGAGCTCATGCGCAGCCTGGCCCCGGTGGCCGCGGCCTTCGATGGCGACGGTCATGCCTATATCGCTTTAGGTGTCAACGTCGACGACCTATCTGACCACCGGCCGGGCCAGCAGGCGGCCCGGGACGCCGGAGCGATTTTCCCACTCGTCGAGGCCGGTTTCACGAAAGCTGCCGTCCGAGACACCTCACGGGCACTCGGTTTGCGCACGTGGGACAAGCCGGCGGCGGCCTGCCTCGCCTCACGACTTCCCTATGGGACCCCGGTCAGCCTGGGGGTCCTGGGGGCCGTTGAGAGAGCTGAAGCCGGCCTGGCGGCGCTGGGCTTCAGAGCATCGCGAGTACGGCATTACGGCGACCTGGCCCGCATCGAACTTCCCCTGGTCGACATCGAGCGTGCTGTCGCCTGTCGAGAACAGGTCGTGGGAGCCGTGCGGGCGGCTGGCTACCGTTACGTCACCCTCGATATGGAGGGCCTACGCTCCGGCAACCTCAATGGGACGCCGGGACCGGACGAGCCCGTCCGGGCTGAGGAGATGGCAATATGACCGACACATCCATGAGGGCAAAGTTGACGTTCCCCGAGGACCTGGTGAGCCAGCCGGTGATCGCCCGGTTGGCACTGGACCACGGGGTGATCGCCAACATAAGGCGTGCCAATGTGGAAGACCACACCGGTTGGATCGTCTGTGAGCTCACCGGTACTCGCGAGGCCCTCGATTCGGGCGTCGAATGGCTCACGTCTACGGGTATCAAAGTCGACTGGCTGGGAGGCCCCGTCGAAAGCTGAGCGGCCCTCAGCGCGCCTTGCGCCCCTTTTTCTTGGGTTTGGCCGCTCGGGGCAGGCCGACCAGGCCCAAGGCGGTGTTCGACATCGGCTGGTCGGGCTCTTGCGTCCAGCCCGCAGTTGACAGGACTCTGTTCTCGAAGAAGAGGCATCCCTCCGGGCAGGCGAACGGCTTGTCTTGCGCCGCTCCTACCCGGCAGCGCCGCAACACCTCACCTCCCTGGGTGGTGCGCTGGATGTAGTGGCGACAGTCCTCGCGCACGCCCACGCTCAACATAATCGCGCAACCAGCCGGTCGCCCACGCCCGGTGCCTAGCGGCCGTTCGTGGTGCCACCGGCGCGGCGCTGGCGCAGAGCCAGGATCTCTAGCACCAGCCAGGTTGCCACAGGAAAGGTCAGGGCCAGGGTGAGCAGCACGGGCGGGGCCAAGTCCGAACTGTCAGCGCTTACCGCCACTATGGGGCTGGCAGCCAGGACCGTCACCGGCTCGACCCAGGTCATGGTCTGCCCGGAGGGTGCTCGCCCCACAACTTGGACCTTGTGCTGGCCCGGGGTGGCGTAGACAGGGACGACAACCGAGGCATCGAAGCCACCGTCGCGACTGATGACAGCGGAGCCGACAACCTCCCTTTTAGGGGCCTCGAAGACGATCTTGACCTGGCTTTTGGGCCGGAAGCCGGCACCCGTGAGCCGCACCAGCTGGCCTTCCCGAGCTCTGGTGGGAACCGACACGACCGGCGCCGCCACCAGGGCGGGAGGCATGGGCCGCGTAGTGGGTGGCGGTGGCGGGACGATGGTGGTCGTGGTGCTGGCCGTCGTCGTCGGGCTCACCGTCGGCGTAAGGACCGGCTTGGTCGTCGAGGTTGTCGGTCGGGTAGTCGTCGTCGGTCGGGTTGTTGGCGTTGTCGTGCTGGTCGCGGCGGTGCGTTTGACCAGCACCTCGGACGAGGTCGTGCCCGGCGGTGACCCGACCGGTACCGTGGTCGCCACCGCCGCCGTGACCCCGGGCGTCGACGCGCCGGCTGTTGGCGTCGTTGTCGTCGCCGGGAGCGTGGTGGATGTGGCTGACGTCGCGGGCACAGCTGAGGTGGTGGGCGTGGTGGTCGCCTCGGCCCTCGACGAAGTTGTCGTGGTCGTCGGGCGGGCGGGTGACTTCCGGGTCGGCGTCGTGGTAGTCGACCGCACGGTGGTCGTAGGACGGGCTGTGGTAGTGCCCGTCGTCGTCCCTGTGCCCGGGCGTGAGGTCGTGGTCGCCGTGGTGCCCGTCACCTCGGGCGTTGTGGTGGTTGTGGGACCGACGAGGGGAGCGACCGTGGTGGTCGAGCTGCTCGAAGCAGGTGGCGTACCGGGCCCGACCGGGGTGGAGGACGATGTGGGGGCCCCGGGCAGTGCCGTCGTCGTCGTCGAGGTAGCGGCGGCGGGCAGCCCTGTCGTCGTCGCCGCCGGCGGCAAGGTGGTCGCGGTCGTGGTCGCGGTCGTGGTCGTGGTCGAGGTCGAGGTCGAGGTCGAGGTCGTGGTCGAGGTCGTGGTCGAGGTCGTGGTGGTAGCACTCGTGGTCGTCGTTGTGGTCGAGGTCCCGGAGGACGAGGTCTCGGGCGGGACCGTCGTCGTTGTGGTGGAAGAGCTGGTCGTGGTGCCGAATGGGCTCGTGGTCGTCGCGGCCGGGCTCGTGGTGGGCGAAGTGGGTAACGACGTGTCGGCCGCGGCCGGGCTAGCCGGCCCGACGATCAGTATGGCCGTGACAGCAAGTGGTGCGATGCAGGTGAGCGATGCCGCGATGAGGTACCCGGCCCGGGACTTTGGACTTTTGGGGGGTTTGGCCATGGGCACCAATCTTGAGAGGGAGAGGGCCCGGCAGACCCAGCCCGCCGGCCATACTTAATCTTAGTGGCCGGGGGGCCACCTGCTGTAGGTGCTTGCCCAACGGTGGCGTTCTACCCAAGTCCGGGAGGCCTCGAAATGCCTCGGCAGGATAGGAAACCCGTCCCCCGCAGGGCCCCGGCTCACGGCTGGACCGGTGCCCGCCGCCACACCTGAGGAAAAACCCGAACGGGCCCACGGCCCGCTCAAGCTAGCGCGCTGGCGTTATGAGGTTGTGCTACTGCCGCGCCCACCCACAGGGATGACTGTACTGGTGCTGGTAGTGGACGTCGCGGCCGGAGGTCGGGACGGCGTGGCGGTGGTGGTCGTCCCGGTTGTAGCTGCCAGTTTGGTGGCCAGGGCCACCAGCGCTTCACCGGCCCGTATGTCGTTTTGGTAGGTGGCGAGGTCGCCTTGCTTCAGGGCGGCGTCGGCGTAGGCGAAATCCTGGTTGGCCCGGTCGAGGTCCTGGACCAGGCTGGCTCGTTGCGAAGGCAGCGCCACGGTCGTCGAGGTGGTGCTCGCGGGCACGGTGGTAGAGGTGGTCGTGGAGGGAACGGTCTTGCTAGGGGGCGGGCTTGTCTTTTTATGGGCGGGCGTCGTCGTGGTCGTTGCTGGCGCCGCGCCACCGCAGTAACTGGCAAAGGGGTGGTTGTTGCCCCCGTTGGTCACGTTGCAAAGGGCGAGGTCGAGAGAGGGGGAGCCGGACCCCGAGTGGTAGGCGTTGTTGTTGTACACCACCACGACGTCGTTGAGACGGGGCACGCCGTTTTGCACTTGTTCTACGTAGAGAGGCTGTATGTACAGCAACGACTCGCCGATCGGGGTCATGATCACGCTTCCGAGGACGACCTTGGACCCATGCTGGTCCAAGAGGGTGATCTCCTGGGAGATCGAACTGTTGGTGGCGACAGCCGTCGATACGAGATAAGGCCCGTCCACCGTCTGGCCGGCAGGGATGGTGTAGACGGTGAGCTGACCGTAGTCGTCGGGATCGGAAGAGGCCGTCATGAAGGCCGTCAGGGTCTGCTTGTCCCCATTTGATGACGGGACGAACGGCTGGACCAGGACGAAGCTCTGTTGGGTCTGTCCGGGCAAGGCGAGCAGCTCGTAGACGGGCATAACGCTTTGCGAGACGCTCGGTACCGTCACCGGGGACGAGAAGGCGCCGGGAAGAGTGGCCACGGTTGTGGTGGCTGAGCCCACTTCTCCCGATGCCGGGTTCTGGGGTATCGCCCACTGCTGGGCCTTGGTGTAAAAGACCGATGCGATCTGCTGGTGATAACTCCGGTACATATTGGTCTGGACGGTGAAGATGTCCTCCGGGTACCTCCAATGGTCAGTTATGCCGGGGATGATGGAGTCGGCCCGGTCCATCTGGGTGAACAGGTGGGGGAAAGCGTTCTTATAAGTTTGTATTATCGGGTCGTTGGGGTCCTGGACAAAGAACCAAATCTTGCCGTTGTACGCATCGACGACCGCCTTTACGGAGTTGCGGACGTAGTTGAACGATTGGTTCAGGAGCCCGCTGTCCTGGGCTACCCGGCTCACGTCTGCCTGCTCGGATGCGGGGAAGTTGTCAGTGGTGGTGTAGGCGTCGACCACCCAGTAAAGACGGCCGTTGAGCGCGACCGGGTAGGGGTCGCTGTCGTACGAGAGGAATGGCGCCACTTTTTGCACCCGCTGGACGACATTTCGGAAGTACAAGATCTTCGCCTGCGGTGTGACCTGCCCCGAGATCAGGATGTTGTAATCACCGAAACTAATGGCAAAAGTCAGCCGGCGAAGGAACCCCCCGATGGCGACCCCACCGGTGCCGTCGTAGTGGTTGGAAATCTGAGCACCCGTGTTCGGGTCTTCGTAGTCAAGCTCGGCCTCGGCCGAGTTCGCTATCACGTAACCGCTGCTCGACTGGGAGTTGTCGTCGAAATAGACCCGGGGTTGCACGGAAAGAGACGGCTGGCCCGTGGGTGGCACCCCGCTAAGCGTGAAGCTCGGGTAACCCGAGGATCCGACCCCTTCATGGTCGGCCGGGGCCACGACGGCGCCATAGCCGTGCGTGTACTGCAGGTGCTGGTTGACCCAGTTGGAAGCGACCCCGGCCTCGTTGAGCTCGCGGGCGGAGATCAGCACCTGGGTTTCTTTGGACGTCCCTCCCTGCGGCGAGCCCAGGTCGTAACGGTCGCTGCTCGGCCCGCTCATGCTGTAGTAGCCACGGAACCCCTGCTCCTTGGTGAAGGTCGAGCCCATGATGGTGGGGTCGAGGAGCGGGACGTTGGAGAGGCTCTGCTGGTTGGCCTGAGCAGTCGGGGAGTTCCCGGTGACCTCCGAAGCCGTGATAGGAGCATTGCCCTGGAAGGGTTGGCTCGTAACGTTCTGGAGGTTATAGGCGAAGGTGGTGGCCGTGATGTTGTCCTGGATGTAAGGAGCTTCCTTCACGTTCTCCGCCGGGTTGACCACCAGTGCCTGCACCAGCGCCGGGTAGACGTTGGCCACCAGGGCCCAGACGATGGCCCACAGGGCGACGGCGACGACGGGTAACAACCAGCCCTGTTGGCGCACGTTGTAGAGGAACAATGCCGCTGCTATGACGGATATGGCGACAAGCAGCACCAGTGCCGGGCGAACGGCATGAACGATCGTGTAGGTCGGACCGTCGACCACGTACTTAGTCGACAGCACCAACGAAAGGCGTTGTAGGTAGTAGTTGACCCCTTGGACCAGCGCCAGGACTGCGAGCAGCACGGACAGGTGGGCCTTGACCCGAGGACTTACCCTCTGCACGGGCGAGCCGGGCCGGATCCCCCCGTTGAGGTAGTGGGCGACCACGCACAGCAGCAGCGTCACCACTAGGGCGGAGAATGCCCAACCGACGGCCCAGTCGAGGAAGGGCAGCCTGAAGACGTAGAAGCCGTCGTTCAGGTGGTTGAGCGGGTCGAGGCCGTTCTTCCATGGTGCCGAGGCCGTCGTGAACGAGGCGGCATTGGAAAAGAGCAGCCAGTTGTTCCACTGCGCATGAGCGCTGAGCCCGCCGATCAGTGCGAAAAGGATGGCCACGACCAAGCGGATCCACTTCATGTGGTTGGCTGCGAGCTGTTGCCACCGGGCCACGAGCTCGTCCCCGGGCGACGCCAGGACGGCACTCGGGGCGAGGCGGTCGGACAGCCATAGGTTCCCCCACAACAAGGCGAAGAAGATCACGCAGAAGGTGGCGCCGAGACCTGCCTCGACGGTGATCGTCTTTGTCCACACCGAGCTGAGGTCGACCGACCGGAACCACAGCAGATCGGTGTAGAAGGAGGCGAGGCGCTGTGCCAGGGCGAGCACAATGATGACGACCAGGATGACGATGCCGATGGCCCATCTCATGCGGCGGCTGGTCCTGGGAAGGTGTCGCGGTAGTTCAGACTGTGCTCGCATCGGCACCCCGGAGCCTATAGGGGCGGCCAGGGGTGCGCGAGCAGTCGCACGTCTTCAGCTCGCCACGGCCTCAGAAGAGGACGGTAGAGCGCCACCACCAGCTCGCCGTGAACGCTTGCCCACGGGCGCCTTGTCGGGGGCGAGGGCGCACCGGCACCCTGGGTGGGCAGGGGGGTAGAGCTGGCCCGTGGGCCAAGGCTCCGACTTGACCTGCTCGCCGGCCAGCGCGTTGTCCTCACAATCGGGGCACGGGGCATCGGAGGCATCTGCCACCCAGCGCAGCGGCGTACCGTTGGCGAAGGCCAGGTACGAACCACGGGAGAAGGCGGCGGCCACCTCGTCATGAGCAGCCGCTTCTATGCGCTGTGTCTTCCACTCCCGGTAGGCCGCGCCGAGGGCGTCAGCCACTTCGCCGTTGTCCTCGTCCAGGGACTGGAAGGCGAGCTCGAGACGCTGGCGCAGAGGCTCGGCTATGGCCCTGCCCAAGTCCTCCGCCAGGTCGTCCAGGCCTTCGAGGGCAAGATCGGGAGGCACGGTGCCGCCCCACAGGGCGGCCACGAGATTGGCCCCCGCCCGCGCCGCCTCTTCCAGCAACGGCCGGCCCGCTTCCACGAACCGGTCAGGGTGCTCTTCGATGTTGGGCAGGATGTTGGCCGGCGTGGCCGCAACCTTCAGGTTGCGCAGCCGGTCGAGCAGGGAGTTTTGCTCGTCCTGGAGGGCCCGCTTCAGTTTCCTCGCCAAGGAGGCCTCGAGCCGGCCGGTGATCGCGTCGCGCCGACGAAAGAACTCCTGGTCAGCGTTTGTCTCGTCCGGCCCGGGGCCGTGCCCGTTGTCCTCAGCCCCGACCGCGGGGCCCTCGTCTGGCTTGTCGACTGCCGCCACCTCGTCGGGCTGGGCGGACGTGCTCGTTGCGGGGGCTCCCGTGCCGTCGCCATCGGCCTCCTTGCCGGTCACGTCGCTACCGGAAGGCACGAGGCCGTCCTGCTGGTCGAGGGTCTTGCGCGCCGTAGTCGTGGCCTCGGCCCGGCTTGCCCTGATGCGGGCGAACAGTCCCTCCACGTCATGAGGCCCGGTCGCTTCGGCGCCGGCCGGTGCGTCCGGGGTGGCGCCTTCGTCGGTCCCAGTTTTGCCGGTGAGGGGGGGAGTGCCAGCTCCCTCCGTGTCTGGCGGGCTGGGCGGGTCGTCTTGGCGAAGGATCCTGACGCTCTCGATGGCATCTTCGGGGGCGACGATGGCCTGGGACTGTCCTGCGCTGTTGCTCTTGAGCTTGGGCCCCTCGGTCGTCGGTCTTTCATGTGTGGTTGGCGCCGGAGCGTCAGGTAGCAAGTTGACAGTGGCCGGCGTGCCTGGTGGCGGCTCGAAGACCGAGCCCGGCACGGACGAGCCCGGCACGGACGAGCCCGGCACGGACGAGCCCGGCACGGAAGGAACGGGGATGGCCACAGGCGGACCGAGTACCGGCGGGCCCAGCACCGAGGGGCCCGTCCCGGACGGTCCAGCCCCCGCCGCTGCCACCTCAGTGGCTTTTGGTGCCATGACCGTGAGCTCACCCACGCCTGTTGAGGCCGTAGGCAGGGGCTTTGCCTCTGCCGGCGACTTCGGGTCGCTGAACGCGGTCAACGCGTCCCAAGTGTCTTCATGGCGAAGGTCGACTGGTTCGTCGGGGCGTTCGACGGCATTCTGGCGGCCCACGGCGTCGGCGGCCGCCCGCGCCTCGGCGTCGGCCCGCTGCAACTCGTCGGTGACCTGGTCAAGGGTGTGGCGGACGACGAGGTAGGCGTCGAGGAGCCGTTCGCGGCCGGCCCGCAACTGCTCTACCTGTACGCTGCCGAGCTTGCGGCGCCGGGCGAGGTCCGTGAGGATTTTCTCTCTCAAGGCCTGGGCCGCTTGCACCGTTTCCTGGTAGTCCCGTCCTGCCGCAGAGGCCATGGAGTCGGCGTCCTGGCGGGCCGCGTCCCTCAACTGTTGTGCGTCAGCCAATGCACTTTCTCGAATATCAGCGGCGACCGCTTCGGCTTCCGAAGTCCGCGTCGCCAGCAGAGATTCGGCTTGAGCGATGAGCTCGTTTGCCTTGGCCTGCGCCGCCGCCAAGACCGTTTGCGCGTTTACTTCTGCCTTGGCCGATATCTCCGTTGCCGCGCTGTGCGCACTGCGCAGGATGCCGGCCGTCTCCTCACCCACCGCCGACATCAAGGTCGCCTCGTCCATCTGGGGGTGGGCGGCGCGCTCTTCGGCCTCCCGCCGGGCAGATTCTGCGCCTTCGTAACGCTCCCGCAGAGCTCGCACTTGCTCTGCCACCTGGCCGAGGAACTGCTTGACCTCCTCGGGGTCATAACCGCGCCAACTCTGAGCGAAACGGCGCCCCTCGATCGTGTCCGCCGACATCTCAGGGACATCAACGTGGCGGGGACGGAGAGGGTCAGTCGGCATGACCCAACAGCCTAGGCCCGCCCCGCCTGCGTTTGTGGAACCCTGCCGGCCCTTTTCGGCCTAGACAATGCATTTACCGCATATCGTTGCGGACGGTCCCACTGGGGGGGGTTAAGCTTTGCCCGCGCTCGACAATCCGGGCACATCGCCCCCATAGCGTTGTCGGAGGATTTGCAGCACCTGGCTCAGCGATGTGACGGGCACCACGACGAGGTGGTGGCCGGCGACGCTCTCGGCGTCTTGGTACTCCGCTTGGGGCACGAAAAACACCTGGGCGCCTGCTTTTTCGACGGCAGCCGTCTTTTCCTGGACCCCGCCCACCTGACCGACGTCTCCGGCCGCGTCCATCGTCCCGGTGGCGGCGACCTTGTGCCCGCCCGTCAACTCACCGTTGGACAGCGAGTCCATGATGGCGAGGGTGAAGGCCAGGCCGGCCGAAGGGCCGCCGATCTCACCGGCCTCCACCGACACCGGGAAAGGAAGCTGGAGCTTTACCCGGTCCTGGACCTCTACCCCCAGGTACGACTTGCCCTCGAAGCCTTGGGCGACGACGCTCGCCGGAGGGCGCGTCAGGCGGACCTTGATGCGCTTGACGCCACCGCCTGCGGCCGGGTAGTCGGTCAAGACCACCACCGTCCCCGCCGGTACGGGCGCCAGCGCTTTGCCAAACTCCTGAAAGCTGAGCACAGGCCGACCATTGACGGCAGTGATGACGTCGTTGCAATTGATACCCGCCTGCCAAGCCGGCGTCGAGCCCAGGACTTCGTCGACCTGGACACCATCAGGGATTTCGGCGACCTTGTAATCCAGACGCGCCAGAGCCGCCAAAGCGGCGTACTGGTCGGCCGAGACCATTTCCTGAGTGTCCTGGCAGCCGAGCTCTGAGGTCGGCGTCGTGCCGACGTACTCGGCCGCGGGGACCATCTGGTCCTGCTTGCCGAGCAGGCCGAGTTCCCACTCCGCCCAGTCCACCGGTCCGGCCTGGCCCACCTCGACGTCCACCATAAGCAGCGAGCCTTTTACGGGGTGAGCCTTGCCCGCTGGAAGTACGAGCCGGACGCAGGGAGTGCCGTCGGGAAGGGCCAGCTCGCCGTCGCCGCCGGTGCGGCACTGGGTGCTCGTGGTTATCAACGGGGCCGTTCCCGGGGAGAAAAGGTAGTAGCCGTTGGCCTCGTGCACGGCGATAGCGGTAGGCACCCCGACGACGATGGCCACCAGTAGGACCAGGCTCACCAGAAAGCCGGGCCACCGTGTCCCGGGCCCGGGCCCCGCCGGGCCGTCCGGGCTCGGTACAGTCATTTGGATGTCGTTCATCGCCCGGACTGCACCATGCTCTTCCCAGGTTGCCATGTGACCCTGCCGTTGCGGCTACCGTTCCGGGCGGCTGTGCCCGGGCCACGCGCCTCGTTGGTCATGGCTCTAGTCGTCCTGGTCCGGCCTGATGGCACTCGGTCCTGACCCCACGAGACCAGACGCGGCGCGCCGCCGGACGGTCGTCGTGGCTGGTCACACCGGGCAGGAGACCGTAGCCCGCGGCGCTCTGCACGACCCGTCCCCAGGGGCACGTGGGAGCGCGCTCAACGCCCTGGCCAGGATGGGGTCCCTCCAAGCGCAGGACATCATCAGGGCGATGGCTGACCCGCAAGAAGGGGTCCGACGACGGGCGTGCGAGGTTGCCGGTCGTAGGGGGAGGGCCGACCTGGGCCCAGAGACGGCCACGCTGGTGGACGAGCTGGTGATTGTCCTTACAGACACGGCCGCGTCGGTGGTGGAGGCGGCCTGCTATGCGCTGGGCGAGCTCGGTGGCGTCGAACAGCCGGCCGGCGTAGCGGCGGCCCTCAGTACAGTGGCGACGGGCCACGGCGACCCCCTGTGCCGGGAGGCGGCCGTAGCCGCCCTCGGGGCCCTGGGCCAACCCGACGGCCTGGTGGCCGTGCTCAGCGCTCTGGGGGACAAGGCGGCCGTCCGGCGCCGGGCGGTCATCGCCCTGGCAGGTTTCGAGGATGCTTTCGACGGCGACGAAGTGCAAGGGGCGCTCCGCAAAGCCGTTAGTGACCCCGATTGGCAGGTCCGCCAGGGAGCCGAAGACGTGCTCGGCCAGCGCACCCGCCCCGGGCCCCGCCCGAGCCAGACCTGACCGGCCCAGACCGGACCGGCCCAGACC
>CAYZVQ010000011.1:16176-34299 GCA_964481925.1 uncultured Acidimicrobiaceae bacterium | reverse complement strand
TATGGCCGAAGCCGAACCGGCACGCAGCTCCGTGCTGGCCTGTTTCTCCCAGGGCGCGTAGATGTTGGCCTGGGTGAACACCGAAGTGCTTTCAGAACGGGCGGCGATGGCGGCCCGGGCCACGTCGGTGAGCATGGCCTCGGACAGGTCGTCGGAGCGGAGAGCGGGCAGGTTGGAGCGACCAGCCAAGCTCGCCACCCACGAAGCTGGTTGGTCTCCCACCCAGGGCCGCGCCCGCTCGGCCCACTCGCTGGTCATCTCCGCTAGGGATCGGTGGGCCTTTTTCTGGCGAGTCTCCCGCCATGCCTGACGGTGGACGATGCCCAGTTCGTCGTCGCTCAGAACGCGGCCTTTGGCCGCTTCCGCCTCGGCCACCGTCTTGGCCATCACGGCCTCGATAGCAAGCGTCCGGCGGGAGAACTCGGCCACCAGGTCAGGGCTCACGCCATCGATCTCGCGTTTGGCGACCCGGCCGGCGATGGCCCTGAACTCTTGCCAGGCCACCCCGAAACGTTGGGTCATGAGCTCCTCGACCAGGTCGACGTGGAGCTCGGACAGGGCCACCACCCAGGGGTGCAGAGCCCGAGAGTCGAGCGTGCGCCAGCGCCCGTCGGAGACGGCCTGGGCTTTGTTCCAAACCACGGCGTGATGGACCTACGGGTCACCGTCCCTACTTTCGTAGTGCAGCCAGGTGCTGGCAACCACACCGCGCACGCTTTCCTGACGGGCGCCCTGGGCGCCGGTGCGGGTGAAAAAGACGTGGTCCTCGGCCCAGGTGATCACTTCGGCAAGAGCTTGGGACAGGACCTCCTCGATGGCTGCCCTGGTGGTCGCGTCCCCCATGGCCCACATGACTGACACTGATTTCGAGGGCGAAAATGTCATATCGAAGCCGGCCACCGGAGCTTTCTGACCGAGGGCCGGGAGCCTCCCCAGGGCTTGGCCGGTGACCGGGTCGCCCAGCTGGGCCAGCATGCGGTGCAGCATCTCGGCCGAGACCTCGTCGCCCACTTCCACCGAACCAGGGATGGGGCCGAGCCCGTCGAGCCCCCGGCCCAGGGACCGCCCTGGTGGGGTGCCCGCCCCGGCGTAGTAACGAGCGGCGTCGGCACCCTGGGCGAGTTCTCCGGCCACGCTGTCGACCAGGTAGCTCCAGGCGTTGCCCCCCATCTTGAGGGGCCGGCCCATCGTGAGCATTGCTTGTCACCATCCCGAGCACCGCCGGCCCGCCTTTCGGGCCTCGCACACTCAGGCGCCGGGGTGGCGACTTTTTGAAAGCGCTGGTCCGTGCCTTGGTGCCCCGCCGTGCCGGTCGGACCGCCGAAGTGCCAGACGTCCAACAGAAAGGTTTTGGGGACGTTGCCGTTGAGGGGCGGAGTGGTCTCGGTGGTCGCCAAGTCGTACTGCTGGTTGGGCTTGTCCGCTGAGGTTGTGGGCAGGGGTTTTGCTGCCGTGCTGATTGGCGACTTGAGGAAGGGCCCCGGCATTTGGGGTTCGTAGCAACGGCAGGAGGGTTGTTGTCCGCAAGGCGGAGTGTGCCGTAGCCGTGACGGGTGACCGGGGTCAGTTGCTTGGCGACGAGCCGAGGTAGTGAACCGGCGGGTGGGGCGTCGGGGTTCTGGAGATGAGACTGTTGGCAGTTGCCAACAGTCGTTGAATGTCCAACCGACTGCGTTCGAGCCACACTTAGAAGTTGAGCGCCTACAAAAGGGCGTCGTCTTCGAGTACTCAGGTGGCCGTTGGGTGGCGATGACGGGCCGGTGTGAAGACATCGATGAGCGACACCACACCAGGGCGCCCACCCACGCGGCGGCAACGCGCCATCAGGCCTCTGCGGTCATCCCCCTCTAGGTCGAAGCCCAGGACCTCAACCTCGATGTCCAGTACTTTGGCCCCACAAGGCACAGCAACCTGCTCGTCAAAGACCGTTAGGAACGCTGTAAGTTACTCGTCGGTTCCGTACGCGTCCAACGTAATTGCGTCGACGAGCTGGCTCAGGGACTGGCGTGGCACTGCGACCAGGCTACGCCTGTACTCCCCCACCCCCTTGCCTCAGCATGTCCCCTAGCACGGCGCCGCAACGTCACATCCCCGACGACCTGCGCTGGCTGGTCGCCGCCCAACCCGGAACGCGAGACCACGGCAAAGAGCCGCCCTCGTGTCGTGCGCCGTAGACGACGACCGACGGGGATGGTGACTGTCCTGAGCGCCCCAGGAAAGTTCACTAGCCTCCGAGCCTTAGTAAAGGTTAGTGGCTATCCTTTACTAAGTCAGACGTATAGGAAAGGATACGGCGATCTATGCTTGGAACTCTCGTCGACAGGACCTGGGAGTACGACCCGACATTGTACGCCCCAGCCCGCTTTCGGCGGGCTTGCGGCTACCAGGCCTTCATACCAAGCCTGCTGGCCGAGCTTGGCCTCCATCTGTCCGGCACG
Source organism: uncultured Acidimicrobiaceae bacterium (assembly GCA_964481925.1). Lineage (GTDB taxonomy): Bacteria > Actinomycetota > Acidimicrobiia > Acidimicrobiales > Palsa-688 > Fen-671. The sequence continues at coordinate 31,861 of CAYZVQ010000011.1, read as the reverse complement.
CTCGCCGGTGTGGTCTCTGATGCCGAAGACGCCGTACGTTCGCTCAACGCCGCCGCTCGCCCTGCTCTCGCTCCCCTAGCCCGCTTGCTGTTACGCACTGAGTCGATCGCGTCGTCGAAGGTCGAAGGAATGCAGGTTGATGCCCGAGCCCTGGCTCGGGCTGAGGCCAAAGCCGACGCCGGAGGAAGGGTCTCCTCCACCGCCTTAGAAGTTCTTGCCAACATAGACGCCATGATTTTGGCCGTCGAAGAGGCGACCTCCGACGAGGACATACAGGTATCGCGCATCATCGACATCCACAAGGCACTGATGGCAAACGTTCACAATTCAAATGTGCCAGGCCGGATCCGCGCCGAACAGAACTGGATCGGTGGGAACGACTACAACCCGTGTGGTGCCGATTTTGTACCCCCCCCTCACGATGAACTGGGTCCTCTACTTGATGATCTTTGCGCCTTCTGTAACGAGAATGACCTTCCACCTCTTGTGCAGGCAGCCGTGGCTCACGCACAGTTTGAGACCATTCACCCCTTCACCGACGGTAACGGCCGCACCGGTCGCGCACTCGTACACGTCCTGCTCCGCCGTCGTGCCCTGAGCCCTCTATACGTCCCACCTATTAGCGTCGTCTTGGCGAAAAACAAAGAGCGGTACATCAACGGCCTCACCGCTTACCGAAATGGCAACGTGAACACTTGGCTCGAGCAGTTCGCCGTGGCGACCGCCCGAGCCGCAGCTCTAGCGGAGCAGTACTTGCGTGAGGCCAGATCGCTCCAAGACAGATGGCGTGAAGACCTGCGCGGCAGCCCTCAGCCTCCCCGTAGCGACGCGGCGGCGTGGGCGGTGATCGACCAGCTACCCGGGCACCCAATTGTCACCGTTCCCGTCCTAGTGGCAGCTACAAGCCGCTCCAAACCTGCCATCGGTCAGGCACTTGACCAGCTAGCGAGTGCTGGCGTCTTGGCGGCAGTATCGGAGGGCGCCCGCAATCGGGCATGGGAAGCGGTAGGCCTATTGGACCTCCTCAGCACCTTGGACGACAGCTGATGCGACCCTCCGTACAGGCTTCGGCAGCGACGAGCTATGGCGGCCCTCGCCCCACCCTCCATGTTCGCCGACTTTCTCAGGCCGAAGGCCATTACTGCGGCGGAACCGTGGGCCCTGTTGAAAACGGAGCCGCCTCCCCAGGGCCACTTAAGGGTCACGGCGAGGCTGCACACGGAAGGTGATACACCTCCCACAATCAGTGGTGGTGTCGGAAGGGGGACTTGGTACAAAACTCCACGCCGGGTTGGCGGCGCTGACCTATGGCTACGCGCGGGGTGACCTGGGCCTTTGCATGACTTCGCCCAACGACCCTGGCATACTTCGATCGACATCCCCTTCTTTGAGCCGTGGCCTCACCTCACCGTGCTGACTGGGGAGTGAGTTCAGACGAACTGCACACTTCCACTAAAGTATGGAAATGGTGTACAGTGGCCAACATGATGCCCGTTGTCGAGGCTGTTTGGCGGCACTTACTGGTGGGCTCCCGGGGAGGACGGCGGCGGTGGCCCTCCCTTAGCGCCCTGGCAGCCGAGCTGGGCACCCCTGTCTCGACGACGCACCGCTCGCTCGCTCACCCCGTCGAGATCGGAGCGGTCGGTGTGAGCTCCTTGGACGGCCTCCAAGTGCTCGACCCAGCCCGGCTTCTTGTCCTGTTCGCCGCTCACCGCCACGTGCAACGGGATATCGCCAAGAGGTCGTGGGTCGGCCTCCGCGCTGTCGAGGTTGAGCGCCTCGCCGAAAGCCCGGAAGTCGTCCTCGGGGGTTTCGGGGCCGTGGTCGCTCACCTGGGAGGCGCCAACACGATTGCTGAGTACAGCAGCGTGCTGTTCTACGGTGATCCAGGCCTTCCGGAGCTGCCATCTGCGCCAGCGGGACAGGGCACAGAGGTCCTGATCGCCGAGCCCGACCCGCTGCTCCCCCGCTACGGGCGGCTCACGCCCTTATCTCAGGCGTACGCTGACCTGTTCTCGCTGCCGGGCTGGCAGGCCGCCCGCTTCGTGGACGAGCTCGACTTGCGACGCGTGGCTACAAGTGACGAACCCGTTCTACTCGTCTGAGCAGACGGAGCTCTCCCGTTCCGTCCTCGACGAGGTACTGGCCGCCGCGCCTGAGGCGGTGCTCATCGGGGGCTGGGGCTCATGGGTAAGGACCGGCGGGCCAATGAGCCACGACATCGACCTAATAGTGAGCCACCAAGACCTGGCTTTGTTGGGGACGAAGGCCGCCGACATCTCGGCGTCGCATCACCTAGCCGGGACCAAATGGCGTGGCACCTGGCGGTCGATCCATCTCGACCTTTACGTCCCCTACCAGTCCCGTCTCGGTGCGAACCTCCAACTAAGGGTCGAACAACTTCAAGCTCAGGCAGAGATGCTGAAGGGGTACCGCGTGCTCTCGGCTCCTGCCCATGCCGCCACCAAGATCGCCGCTCTCCTGGACCGGCCCGACAGTCTTCCCGGGCGCAAAGACCGTCATGAGATATTGCAGCTGCTCGAAGACCCGACGACGGCATCGGCACCGACTGTCATCGCTCTGGCGTCCGCTCGGAGCCCCTCTCAGATAGGGACGCTACTCAAGCGGGCCTTCGAGTTCCTCGCCGGCGAGCCCGGGATAGGCCCACGGGACCGCTCTCGGCTCAGACAAATCGAGACCGGATGGCAAAGAACCCTTGCCGCCGCTGTTGAGCGGGGGCTAATTCGAGAGCAAGCGCCGTCGCCTGAACGGGGATTCGGCCTTGGTATTTAGGTATAAGACCGGGGGAACATTCCAGCACGTAAGGATCGGTGTCGGAGGGGGGACTTGAACAGTTACTCCACGGGACTTGGCATCATCGTCGGTCCCGAGCTGTGGTTGCACGACAACCGCGACCGAACTGGGTCTTGTTAGCTTTCCCACCTGACCAGGACTTTTCTTCCTCGGTCGTTATGAGCGGGCGTTCCGTACTGACCCACCCATTGTCGGTTGGTCAGCCGTGGTCGATGCGTGTCGGGCCCTGTTTCAGGCGTACCGGAGCCGTTCTGCCAGCTCGACCGCGTGGCCCAGCTTCTCCTCGGCAAGATGTCGTTCCTCCTCCTCCCACGCTGTGATGGCCGCTTGCACCACGGAAGCCAGCTCATCGGGGAGGCGTTGCTGGGGGGGTACCAGTAGCTGGCGCCCAGCCTCGACTGCGTCGGCAACCTGCCCGCTGGCCAGGCGCACAGCGATAAGGGGCCACAAGCAGGCCCAGTACCAGGAATAGTGGACCACACATGTCCCCCATTGCTCCAAGGCCTCCTTAGCCATAGCTTCAGCGTCCACAAATCGTCCCTCCTTCCATGCCACCCACGACAGCATCGCCCTCCCCATCCCCACGTACTCGGGAAAAGAAAGGGCCCGGGCGAGCTCTTCGCCCTGGGGCGCCAGTTCTTTGACAGCATCGACATCGTGCTGGCGCAGATGGGCGCAGGACAGGTAGATGAGGCACCTAAGTTCGAGGGTCTTGTCGTCCGCTCGCCGGCATGTATCGAGAGTGCGCTCCAGCTGGGCCTGCGCACCGGCGAGATCCCCATACCAAAGGAGGGCGAAGCCCAGGGTGAAGCCGACGTAGAACATCTCGTTTTCAAGACCGGCGTCAATCGCCGCTGCCCACGCCGCGTGGTGGTCGGCCAGGATGCTCTCGTCGACGACATACCTGCTGGCCCGGATGCGCTGGGTGCTGACCGCATTGTAGAAATCGACTTTTTGCCGGGGCTGGCCCCGCGACTCCACCATGGGCCGAACGAGCTCGAGGACGTCCGCTTGCGCATCAGGTTCGTTGCGCCAGTAGTGGAGGGTGCTGCGCTGCAGCTGGACGTCGATCCAGGCCTCGGCCCAATCATCAGCGTCCTTGTCCGGGCCCGACTGCAACCTCCCCTCGGCAGCTTCCAGCGCAGCACGGGCTGCCTCATGGCGATGGCCGGCCGTCTCAACCGCCCCCAGTAAACAAAGGGCCCTCGCTCCAAGTACCGCGGCATCCGCAGCGGCGCACCTGGCCGCTTCCTCGAAAGCAGTCCTGCTCTCGCCGAAACGGCCCAGCCGCCAGGCGAGACGGCCCAACTTTAACCACAGCGCTGCCACTTGTGCCTGCTTGGCGGGCTCGGCCCCGAGCAGCTCCAGCACCCAGTGGTAGCAGGCGCGGGCCTCGTCGTTGGCAAAGGCCGAAACAGCACGGTCGCCGGCGAGCTCCAGGTAATGGGCGGCACGCTCGATTTCGCCGGCCAGAGCGTAGTGGTGGCCGAGCACGCCCGCCACCTCTTCAAGTCGCCCCGCCGAGGCCCCCTCCAAGCCCCAGGCGGCCCGGGCGTGCAGACGCCGGCGCTCGGGCCGGAGCAGTCCTTTGTAGGCTGCTTCCTGCAATAGCGCGTGGCGGAAACGGTAAGCAGGCTCTGGGAGCTTGCGCAACTCCACCAGCAGGCCGGCCGAGCAGAGCTGCGAGACTGCCACACTCAGGCCGTCGTCGAGGTCGGTGACAGTACCAAGGGCGCTCAGGGCGAACTCCGGCCCCAGCACCGAGGCGGCGACAAGGACCTCACGCGGATCCCGTGCTAGACGGTCGGCACGGGAGCGCACGAGGCGCTCGAGCGCCTCCGGGAGCTCTCCGGGAGCACCATGGTCGAGGTGCCAGCCTGCCTCGCCCCCGACCAGTGCGCGGGTCTCCAGCAAAGAGGCTAGGCGCTCTTCCATGAAAAGTGGGTTGCCCTCGGCGCCCTGGCTGACGGCGTCGACGACGTCGTCTGAAGTACCGTCGCCGAGAAGGGCCCGGGCCAGGTCCCGCTCGGCGCCCGGGCCAAGGGGGGACAACTCGAGCCTGAGTACCCTGAGGTCCCGGTCAGCGCCAAGGGTGGCCTCTAAGGCCGGAACACCCGGGTCGGGCTCGTGCCGGTGGGTGAGGACCAGCAGCAACGGGCCCTCTTTGGTGAGGGAGAAAAGCTCCTCAGTGAGGTAGAGGGAGGTCGGGTCGGCCCAATGCAAGTCCTCCAAGACGAGCACGGTGGGGCCGGCGGCCACGAGCGCCGAGACCAACGCCCGAACGGCCTCGAAAGTGGCCCGCCGGAGCTGCTCCGGGGTCAACCGGGTCTGGGTCGGTGCTGCCTGGCCCGGCCTGAGGCCCGCCACCTGGGAGAGCAGGCTGACACGGTCGTCAACAGCCTGGCCGGGAAAGACCGCCTTCATGGCTCTCTCCAGGGCAGGGCGTACTACGTCTTCAGCCTCTTCGGGGGCTACGCCGACCCAGGCGGTGAGGAGCTGTTGATAGAGCCCATAAGGCCTAGAGGAGGCGTACGAGGCAGCACGGGCCTCCAGCCACAGCGGGAGCCGGCCAGAGGCCGCTCCCACCCAGGCCATGAACAGCCTGCGGCACTCGAGCACGAGGCGCGTCTTCCCGAGGCCGGGCTCGCCCGCAATCAGGACGACACCCCCTTTGCCGGCGGTGGCCTCGCGCAAGACATCATGGAGCGCCGCCAGCTCGGTGCGCCGGCCCATCAACGGGGCACCTCGGGCGAGGCCTCTTCGGCCCGCCTGGCCCAGCGGGCGAGGCTTGGGGCGCTCCAGATAGGAACCCACCAGGGGTTTCGCCCCAGATGAGATGACCACATCCTCTGTGGGCCCCCACTCGAAGAGGCCCTCCGTAGCGCTGCGAGTCACCGGGCCGACCAGCACCGACCCCGCTTTGGCCACCGACTGGAGGCCTGCGGCTACTCCAACGACTTCTCCGAGCGCGCCGTAGTGGCGCGCCGAGGCACCTCCGACGGGGCCGACCACCGCTTGGCCGGTCTCGATCCCGACCCGCACTGAGAGGCCTTCGGCGCAGTCCTGGGCGCCGCTGACGGCGCCAAAGGCTGCTCGCAGCGCCCGCTCGGGGTCGTCCTCGTGTGCCTCGGGAGCGCCGAAGAGGGCCGTCAGGCCGGCACCCGAGACAGAAGTGACCGTCCCGCCGAGGCTCTCCACCTTGGCGATCACTCCCACCAAGGCCCCCCCTATGACCTGGCGCAGGTCCTCTGGGTCCAGCCTCGCGCCGATGCCCACTGGCCCGGACAGCTCGGCGAAAAGGACGCTCACCAGCCGGCGCTCCTCCCTGTACCGGACGGCGGAAGGGGGCAGGGGGCCTTCGGGCCGTCGGGGAAGGTCGGTGGCAGCAGTGGTGGCCCCGTAGGCCTCCCGCAAGGCCGGAGAGATGCGCAGCCCGAGCTCCTCTAAGGCGGTCCGGCAATATTCATAGGTGGCCTCCACAAGGGCATGCCTCCTTTGCGCCCCGTACAGCCGCATCAGCGCAGACGCAGCCTCCTCGGAAGTCGGGTCGTGCGCCAAGCAGCCGGCCCAAGCTTCAATGACCCCCTCTGGCTGGGACCGTCCCTTGCCCCTGGTCCGATCTCGGGCCAGGGCTAGGCGGGCTTCCTGTCGGGCCCATTCGAGCCGTTCTCTGGGGCGGACGGCCCACTCGGCGACGGGCTCGTCTTCGAGCAGGATCCCCTCGTCCGCTAGGGCCAGCACCAGCTGGTTGTCGCGCGCCATGCCAGGCTCGGTTTTGAGAGCCGAACGCAACCTCTCCTCGTGGAGCTCCAGGTCGACCTCGAGCGGGGTGGCGGGGCTGGCCCAGATGTGCGCTCGGTCGGCTTGGACCAACCCGACCGCTTCTTCGCCCAAGGCTGACAGGGCCGCTCGTGCCATAGACAGCGCCTTGGAGAGCTCTCGGGCCGCTGCTGCGGGGCCGAGATAGGGGAAGAGCGCCTCGCATGCCGCTCCCCGGCTGGTCCGCCGCCCCGGGCTGATGAACAACAGCTCCAAGAGACGCTTGGCGGGAGGGCGGGCCCAAGGGCCGACCGTCTTCGCCCCTACAGTAATGGAGAACGGGCCGAGCAGGCTAGCCCGCACCGCGTCCGCACCTGGGCAGTTGGCGTCGCCAGCGGGCGCGGGCACGAGCGCATTATCTCACCGTGCGACCTGCTCGGGGACGGGGAAAGGGGCCCGCGTTATTTGCGGGCCCCTCCCACGGTCTTTGGCTCAGGGTGTGCGCAGCCAGGCAGGGCTAGTAGTTGCCAGCGGCCTTGACGGCCCCGTCCCACCACACTGAGCCGTGCTCGGTGTGGTTGATCCAGGGGAACGTGTTCTCGGCATTGGCGAAGGCAGTGCCGCTACCCTGCAAGCCGGCGTAAGCCCCGGTGCCGCCGGTAATGAGCCAGCTCCCTTCCGGACCGGTCGTCAAGGGCTGGACCTCGACGGTCGTCCCGTTGGGAAGTTTGACGGGTACGGGGCTGTTGGTCATGTTGTAGGTGGCGGCAAAGCTGATGTAGATGTCGCCCTTCTCGGCTGCGATCGTGTGCACGGCATAGATAGTGCTGAGCCCGCCCGGGGAACCGGGCGCGGCCGTGTACTGGGCGAACTGGTACTGGCCCGCTTCGGGCGGGGGCACCAGTATGAAGCCACCGGCGGGGACCTTGTCAGAGCACTCATGGCTGGCGGCGGTGACCCCGCCACTTGTCATCGTGTTGGGCGCGTGGTAGGAGGCGTCGTCGGTCCAGGTGGGGCCGCCGCCTTCGTCGGTGATCGCCCCGGAGATCTTGAAGCAGTCCCATATGGTGGCGGACATCACGTTCTCGCTTGGGACTGCGTACAGCCAGGACTGGATCGTGATGGCTCCGGGTTGGTCTTGCTGGTGAACCTTGCTGGCTGCGCTGGCGGTGACTTGCAACAGCGTCAATGGCACAAGCACTGAGACGGCGGTTGCGCCAAGTGCTGCGCCAACGGTCCTCTTTTTCATTTCGGCTCCCTTTGCTGAGGGTCGGCTTTGTCCCGACGCGAGATGTTTTAGGGATGCCCTGTTATCGGAGTGTTACCGGACTGCTATGGCCATGTCAGACGTCCGTTGCGAGGCCACCAGCCGCGACAACTCCGGCACCGGTCTGCCGTCGAGCTCGACGACGACTGCCCAGGCGCGTTCACCCGTCGGGCGGCGGTTCGTCATGTTGTAGGTCCTGCGAAGGTGATGTAGGTGCGGTTATGGTCAATCCTTTCATTCGGTCTCCCTATGGGGCCGGCCGGCTCTACGCCAATAGTCTGAGCGTGAAGTGGCCATCTCCCAAAGCCTTCGCGCCCGGTGAGTGACGACTGGAAGCGGTCGACCTGGCATCGGCCCACCGATGCGAACGATGTCCTGATGACCGTCAGCTGCATCCCTTACCCTTTCCATGCTGGGACGGCCGCAGCTGACGGTCCTCGCAAGTGCGCTCTAACGTAGGGGGGCACAGCGACGGCGACAGGGATAGCCGGACACTCCCCCGGAGGCACCGATGAGCCAGCTAGGGCGGTCGTCACCAGGAACGTCTCAAGAAACGCCGCGCCTGTTACGCGTCGGTATCGTCGGGTGCGGCTACGAGGGCAATTGCCTGGCCACGGCCGCCGCTCGCACATCGACGCTACGCCTGGTCGCCTGCGCCGACCCCGACCTGGCTGCTGCTGCGAGGGTTGCGGCACTTGGACAGGACGTGAGCAGCCACTCGTCGATCGAGTCGCTCCTCGACGAGGCGGCAGTCGACGCCGTCCTCGTCGCCACGCCGAACCACATGTTGTGCCCCGTCTCCCTGGAGGCGCTCCGCGCCGGCAAGCACGTGCTGGCCGAGAAGCCGATCGGGCTCAACGAGCAGGAGGCGGCGGTGATCGAAGGAGAAGCGGCACGGGCAGGCTTGCGCTACATGGCCGGCTACTCCTGCCGGTTCTCGCTGGCACGCCACGTCCATGAGCTGCTTGCCGCTGGAGTGGTCGGCGACATCCAGGCGATCGCGGGCGTGTTCGGCTGTAGCCCGCTCAACGACGGCTGGATGGCGTCAACTAAAACTGGAGGCGGCCCGTTGCTCTTTCTGGGCTCGCACCTAGTCGACATGGTCCTTTGGTTCGCGGGCGACGACCCGGTCGAGATCTCGGGCACCGTCCGGCGCCGCGCCGACACAGGCGTCGACGAGACGTCGGCGTTCCAGATCGGGTTCTCCCAGGGGGCGGTGGCACAGTGCCTGGTGACCCAGGCCGCATCAACGTTCTTCTTCACCGTGGATATCCATGGAAATGCCGGGCGGGTCACACTCCGCGGGTGGAACTTCCTGCAATTCGAGATCGAGGTGTCGAGCACCGTGAGCGCGGCCTACGCTCACCCCACCGTGGTCCGCCCGCACATAAACCGCGACCACGTCACGATGATGTTGGTGCCGGAACTGGAGGAGTTCGCGCTGGCCACCCGCGAGGAGCGGGCGCCCGCAATTACGGCCACCGATGGAAGGCGCGTGCTGCGGGTGCTCGACGGGGTCGTCGCTGCAGATAGGAATGGCGCTCCCGTCAGGGTCACGTGAGCCGTCTTTTCCTCGCCGGTCGCCCTGGTCACATTTCAATGCCAGCGCCACGTGGCACATGACTGTTTGGAACGCTTGGGTGCGGTCCTTTCCTCTGACGCGGTGTGGTCGGGCATCGAGAGACAGGGCTGTAGGTGGCTTGGACGGTCGCCAACGCAACGTTTGTGCACTGTACGCTAATTGTCCCATCGGAGAGGAAGAGTGGACATAGATACATAAGCGGTTGATCTGTGGCAATTCGGGTTCTGGGTGGTTGGCCCGAGGCTATCGACGAGCAATCGGCCGGCCCGGTGCTGAACAGTGTCGGAAGGAGCATGAAGCTTGGTGGGTCGGTGACCGCCAAAGCTGCTTCAGGCTGGCTCGGCGCTGACCGCGAACGGCAGGCGTGACGCGGGGGTGGAAGCTGCTCGCACTGAGCGCGAACTGCTGGCGCGAGGCGGGGGCGGGTCTTCCGCGTGTTCTGCAGAGCGACAGGCGTTTTACAACAAGGCGTCGCGTCATGGACCATGCCGTGGATCTTGTTACCGTGGAAGATGCCGGCGAAGACGCTGCGGGGGCAACGAGCTGAGCGAGAGTCAGCTCGTTGCCAGCAAGTCCCGGTGCGACTCGACGCTACCTGGGAGGACCTCGACTTCGATGTCGCCGTCGGCGTTGACCGAGAGCACCCTGGCCACAGCCGGCTCAGCGTCGTCGCAACCAATCATCACGTGGCGACCGACTGCGGGGACGAAACCGGGCCTGGCGTCTTCTACCCGCGCGCAGAGGCGCCGGCCGCTCGTCATGTCCATGAAGTCGACTTCGAGGTCGATCTCGGCAGTACCCATCCTGGGTTACCAGGCTACCGCTCGTCTGGGCGCGCTGGGTTGGGCACGGGGCCGTCGAAGCAACGCACCAACCTGGCCAATGTCAGGTCGGGAAGGTCCGGAAGCACGACCGTGAGGTGCGGGTGCTCAAAGGTGGCCAGCAGCGCGAAGCGGGCTTCGCGAAGGCGTCCAAAGTTGGACAGCTGCAGGTGGCCATAGCGGGCCAGGCGCTCGCTCGTACGGCACGCCCCACCGCGAATGGCGATTACGGCGGCGTCAGGGGTTGGTCGTTGCAGAGCGGCAGCAGGGGCTCACCGAAGCCGAGGCGTGCCTTGTCGACGCCTGTCCTACGGCTCTCGGCAGAGGGCGCGGTCCTCCGCGCTCTCCGAGGCCGCCGACTGGCTCTCCGCCTGGCGGTCCGAGTTGCCGGCGCTCCACCGCCGCGCCGACCTGCTCGCTGTCGCGGCCAAGGCCGGTGTCGCCACCGGGTGAAAACTGTCCCCTTATCACTGAATCCGCCCGGTGCCCGGGGGTCAGATTTCGAGCGGTGTTGACAGCCGAGATAGCGCGCATGACTTCCACCGAGCGCGGAACAAGCTCCACCTCGGGGACCGCCAAGCGGCCAAGAAGGCTGGGGCGTCGGGTGACAGCCCGCACGACCCGGCAAAGAGGGCCGGTTGCGAGGCATTCTGGGCTTGGGGCCTCGCTGGCTCGGGGAAAAAGAAGATCCCAAGATCCCAAGATCCCGGTGGTCACGAGCCCAGGAGGGCTGCCCGGGATCTTGGGATCTTGGAAATCTTGGGATCTTGCGCTGTGCCGCCACGGAGGTCAAGCTTCGAGCAGCTGCCAGCTCCGGACTAGCTCCGACCCGGTAGCCCTTTAACCGAAGACCCGGTAGCCCTTTAAACGAAAACGCATGCCCAAGTGGCCGATCGCCAGCTCACCTGTCTCACGAAAAGGGTGCGAGCGGCCGGCGTGCCTGACCAGCAATCGCGGTGTGCAGGCCGCCAGGGTCTTCAGGCGAGGCGCAGGACGCCGCTTACGCAAGGTCGCAACACGCTCTCGTCGCTTAGCCCGGACGCCGCCTTGTCCACCCGGTAGAAGGCCCCGAACGGCGCCAGTTCACGGAGGTGATACCAAATGGCTTTACGCCCGCACTTGAAGTGTCCGCAGTGCATGTCCCGGTCGACGAGGGGTCGCATCGAAAACCCAAGAGCCATGTCGGGGCACAGAACCCGGCCCGGGCCCTTCCTTGTGCGGCCGCCGAGAGGGAACTAGGGAACGATGTTGTCGCCGCAGGAGCGTTCACCAATACCGTCTCAGCGTCGCGGTACGGTGAGCTTCGATGCGCCTGCCGAACCGCCTCCCATGACAGAGGCAGCCGCGGCGGTGCTCGCCCTTCTGGTCCGCAGGGCCGTGGTGCTCGACGCGCACTCCAATGAGGAGGACGCCGCATAGTGAGCCGTCTGCCGCGACTAATCGTCTACGCCCGGACCAGTACCGACGACCAGCAAAGCCCCCAAGACAGCCTGGCGTGGCAGGTGTCGCTCGCCGTAGCTTGGCGGCTGGCCGGGGCGAGATCATCGATATCGTCCATGAGACTGACACCTCGCGCTCGGTCCCCTGGGCACGCCGGCACAAGGCGGCCCAGATCCTCGCCGACCTCTACTCCCCCGATCGTCCATGGGACGGGATCATCATCGGCGAACCGCAGCGAGCGTTCGGGTCCGCGGCCCAAGTGCAGGACATTCTCCCCCGCCTCGCTGAAGGCAGTGCGGCCCTGTGGGTCCCCGAGGTCGGAGGGCCTGTCGACCCCCACTCCGAAGCACACGACCTCCTCCTCAACCTGTTCGGAGGGCTCTCCAGGGCTGAGCGTAGGAGGCTACAAACCCGGGTCAAGGCGGCCAAGCAAGCGCAGGTCCAAACGGGCCGGTTCCAGGGGGGCCGGCCACCCTACGGCTATCGCCTCGAACCAACCGGCATCCCCCACCCCAACCCCGAAAAGGCCCGCTGGGGCGCCCAGCTGCATCACCTAGCCGAGGACCCGAGTACGTCGCTGGGTGCGGCAGATTTTCGCCTGGCGCCGCCAAGGGTGCGGATTTGGGACCATTGCCGCAAAGTTGGACGAGCTCAACGTCGCGTGCCCATCGGCCGCGGACAGAGAACGCACCTCCCACCGGTCGGCGCGAGCCTGGGGTGTCACGACCGTGAAGGCCATCGTCGAGAACCCCCGGTACAAGGGAGTCGACGCGTACGGCAGGTTTCGCAAGGTCGAGCGGCTCTACGACCGGGACGACCCGAGCGTCGGCTACGTCAACAAGCTCGTGCCGGCCGACGAGGCGACCTGGGTCCTGGTGGACGGCACCATCCCCCCGCTCGTCACGCCGGAAGCTTGGGAGGCCTCGCAGGTACCGAAAATGGCCCCACGCCGCGGAGGACGGCGGACCGACACGCCCTCTCGGTACGCGCTACGAGGGCTCCTTTTCTGTCATGTGTGCGGCCGCATTATGCAAGGCAACACCCTGAGCCGGGCAAGTGAGCGTGCAGTCCACCATTACCGCTGCGTCTACCGGTCCCAGTACCCGGGGGACATCGATCACCCCCGAAGCCTGGCCGTTGCGGAAGCCCGAATTCTCCCGGCACTCGACGCCTGGCTCGGCCAGCTCTTCGACCCGAGGCATATCGAGGACACCATCGAAGCGGTGCTCGCCGCGGACCGGGGGACCGAGATCGTGGGCCCGGCCATCGCCCAGGCGGAGCGTGACGCCGCCGATGCGCGGGCACGCCTGGAGCGCCAGGCAAAGGCCATTAGCGCCGGCATCGACCCGACCGTGCTCGTCGAGGAGGTACGTCGGGCTCAAGCTGACCTCGCCAAAGCTGAGTCGGTCATCTCAGCGCGTACCACTCGCGCCTCTACCGCTCCCCTCACGCCTTCGGCTATTCGTGCGATCCTGCTGCGCCACGAAGGGCTCATCGGCCTCCTGCGCGACATTGCCGAGCCGCACGAACGCCGACGACTTTACGCTGACTTGGGGCTCAGGCTTACCTACGAAAGGCGAGGGAAAGCCGAGAAGGCAGAGGAGCTTGTGAGGCCCTCGTTGTCGGTCACCGTGGCGCCAAGAGCTATCCCGTGGAGTAACTCCGCGTGTCGGAGGGGGGATACGCTCCCGAGGTCCACGCCCCCTCGTTATGTTAAGCCCGTGGTCACAGCTCGGTCACTCGGCCTAACCTGCTTTGTGCCCGCCCTGTAGCACATGTGCTACAATTGGAGCATGGTGGAAGTGGCCTCCCGTGAACTGCGCAACGATACGCGGGGGCTGCTACGCCGGGTGGAGGCAGGAGAAGACGTCGTGATCACCGTCGACGGGCGGCGGGTCGCAGTGCTGCGGCCGATCGGCTCCCGGGCCAGGTGGATATCGCGTGACGATTTCGTAAACCGTTTCTTAGGCCGCCAAGCCGACGCCGCTCTGGCCGAGGACCTCCTCGCGCTGGCCCCGGACACGACCGACGACCTGGATTGACCCGGGGCATAGCCGACACCAGCCTGTTTATTGCCAGGGAGTCCGGGCGCCCCCTGACACGGACTCAGCTACCCGACGAGCTGGCCATCTCCGTAATCACCGTCGGCGAACTGCGTGCCGGGGTATTGGCAGCCGTCGACGTAGAGACCCGCGACCGACGGCTGGCAACATTGAGCGAAGCGCTGGCCCTCGATCCCTTGCCCGTAGACCAGCCCGTAGCCGAGGCTTGGGCACGTCTACGCGTTCTGCTACGCGACGCGCAAAAGCGGATGCCTGTCAACGACTCCTGGATCGCTGCGACGGCCATATCGCTAGGGGTACCGGTCGTAACCCAAGACGACGATTTCGTAGAAGTTCCGGGGCTCGCGGTCCTCCGGGTCTGAAATACCACCCTCGCGACTCCAGACCTTCGGAGCCAGTCGGAACGCTCTTATTTATTTCAATCTGAGAACCGAGGCTCCAGCGCAGCGGGGAAAGGCCTACAGATCCCCAACGTGGACCTCGTCTGGGCAGTCCGCTGAATTGCGGTCGCGCCCGTGAGGGGGTTCGCGTGTCGGAGGGGAGACTTGGTACAAAACTCCAAGCCGGGTCGGAGCCGCCGAGTTCTGGCTACCCGCCCGCGTGAGCTGGGCCGCTGCCTGAGAGGACCAGGCCTCGGAACCGTCTCGGGACATCGTTCGGCGTCCTTTCTTGAGCCATAAGGGCGCTCCGGGCTTGCAGGTCCCTGGGCGATGTCATACAATGTTTTACACCAAGGAGGTACCATGGGCAACCGAACAGAGCAACTGGCAGCGCGTGTCGACCCCGCCCGCATGGAACGTATCCGCTACGCCTCGGCGCTCCAAGGCACGACCGTGAGCGCGTTCGTCGTCGACGCCGCCTATGAGAGGGCCGAGCAGGTCATCGACGAGCACCGCAGCACTCTCGTGCCGAGCGACTACTTCGACCGCCTGCTCGCCGCCCTGGACGAGGCGCCGCATGTCATCCCCGAGCTCGTCGCCGCGTCCAGAGAAGTCCTCCAGGCGCCGGCGTTCGAGCAGTTCTGAGGGGGTAGGTGCTTTACCGTTCCGAGCAGATCAGAGATGACCACGTCCTGGACAGCTTCTCATGCGGGAACGACTACCTCGATAGCTGGCTCCGACGGTCTGCGATGGAGTGTGGTCGCAAGAACGTGGCCCGGACCTACGTATGGGCCGACGACGACAAGGTGGTGTGGGCCTACTTCTCTTTGGCCCCGGACAAAGTGCAGCGAGCCGACCTCCCGCGGGCTATCGGTAGGGGTGACCCCGACGAGATACCAGCCGTGCTGATCGGCAAGCTCGCCCTACGCGACGTGCTCCAGGGCCAAGGGCTCGGCCGCCAGCTCCTAGTCGACGCGCTCACCCGTGCCGTCAGCGCGGTCGAGATCGTTTCGGGCCGCTACATCGTCGTCGATGCGATCGACGAAGACGCCGTCGCGTTCTATCGCCGGTACGGCTTCACACCCCTCCCCGCGCCCTCCGCCTCGCGCCTCATCATGAAGAGCTCCGACGCGTCCGCTTCCTTAGCCGCAGCACCACCAGCTCCCGGGGATCAGGGCCCAAAGAGAGGGCCGTAAAGGTCAACATCGAGGACGAGCTGCGAGAGTGGTGCGCTGAGGCCGACTACAACTTCCGACCCCGCCAAGAGCGCGGGACGTTTGTCCCGGCCGGGTCGCGAACAAACCCACAATTACACGCAGATTTCGATCACCTGGCAAGGTCCGACTGTAGAGCAGTCGGTCGGCTCAGGACCGGTGTCGGAGGGGGGACCTGGTACAAAACTCCACGGCGAATAGGAAGAGCGGACCTCTGGCTTCCGGCCGCGTGACGTGTGCCTCCGCCCGACGGTTCAGCCCATACTGTCCGTATTCGTGCAGGCTGCCCTATCTCAGGCGCGGCCTTGGCCCGCCAACAGTGGCAAAACGGGTTGCCCTTGCGAC
>CAYZVQ010000011.1:0-16076 GCA_964481925.1 uncultured Acidimicrobiaceae bacterium | reverse complement strand
GGTTTGCGGGGACTGATGCAGCGTCCGTCGCCATTTGCAGAGTGACGCGGTCGTACCGGCACCCGCAGCCACTCGGCGGGCACCATGACCTGAGCTGCTTCCGGTGCCGCTCATCAGAGCAAACCGACTGGCTCGCGCGCTACGACCGCCAGTCGGCCGCCACTGGGACAACACGCGTCTTTGTCGTTACCGAGCACGGGGACGACCGGGTCGTTGCTTACTACGCATGGTGCATGGCCCAGGTCCACGCTGAAGTGGCTCCCGCCCGGTTACGCAAAGGAGCCGGTCGCTACCCTCAGCCGGTCGCCCTTCTGGCCCGGCTTGGCGTCGACGTCGACCACGAGGGCAGGAGAACGTCCGTGTCGGAGGGGGGACTTGGTACAAAACTCCACGCCGCGTCGGCAGCGCGGATCTGTGGCTACCTGCCGCCTGAAGGCGGCCACCACTTTGCCCGACACCTACGTGACCTGCCAGCACACCGCGTGCCCGCCGGGACCCACCACGCCATCTCCTGTTCTGGGCCTACGTTGGCCCGGCAAGAACATCGCCCACCTCGCCGGGGACCGCCGGAGGTGCGCTCGGCTGGCTCGCGGTGTTCGTCTTGGCCACCACTGCTTATACCTCCAGGCCCAGAGCGGCCAGAGCGTGGTCAATCCGCAGGAACATCCGGCCGCGTTCGTCACCGGGCACATCTTTGAAGCCAAAGTGCCGGTAGAAGTCTCGGGCGTTTTCGTCGATCGGGTCGACGGCAATGAACCGCCCGGCGACGTGCCGGCTCGCCGTGGCCGCTTGCTCGATAGCGGCTACAAGAAGATCACGGCCTAACCCCTGCCCCTGCCGGCCGGCGGCAATGGCAAGCCGACCTAGCAGTGCCATCCCTATGCTCACGTCAGGAAGCCCGTGGCGGTACCCGGTGGGGAGGTCAGTCCGCGATACCCCCCCCATAGTGAGCGAGTAGAACCCCACCACCGGGTTCTCCAACTCGTTGTCGTCTAGGAGCACGAAGGTCCGCGACAGGTCACGCTGCTGGTTGGTAACCGCGTGGTACCGGAACCACTCGTCAAGAGCCTTCATGCCGGAGTCGAACCGAGCAACGTCGTGGTGCGCGGCCAAGCGCTCAATGTGCATCAGTCAGCGTGCTTGAGCGGCCGCGCCCTGCCGACCTGGCGCAGCAACTCTGGAGGGGGTGGGACCGAGGAGTCGAGCATCTCCAAGAACCGCCGGTATGAATCCTGGTCGAGCTCGATCGTACGGTGAGCACGCACCATGGCCTCAGCGTCGGATAGGGCCCGGTGTAGGACAAATTCCGATACCGACACGCCGCTGAGCCCAGCAGCCTCGGCAATCAAGTCGTCATCGGCGGCCGAGAGACGTACCTCTCTTCGCCGTTCTTTCGTAGCCATGTCAGCCCTCCTACATCTGTACGGACAATTGTACGGCATTTGAGTCAACCGCGCAACATCCCCGCGGGCCGTGCTGTCAAGCCATCGCCCGGCTCCCGTTCGAACTCGACCGTCGGACCACGCAACCGACGGGAGTCATCGGTGCCTGAAGCGGGGCACGGGTTGTAACAGTCGAGCGCCTCGACGGGCGTGAGGACCAGCCCAGCGGGTCGTGCGTATGACCGTTCGGCGACTCGAGGCAAGCCGTCGAGGGTTCCTGGAGGCGACACTATGTCGGTCGCCCGGTCTCAACGACCGCTTGGTTCCGAGCGCGCTGGTGCTTAGGCGAGACGTCATCCAGAGAGCTCGGCGAGGAGCTTCGAGCGACGCTCTTCCAGGACGGCCACATCGCCCCGTAGCCGCGTCAGATCGGCGTCCACCTTCGCCAGCTCAGCCTTTGCCCGCCGTTCGTCGAGGTAGGGTCGGCCGCGCCTCACCTCGACTAGGTGCTCGACCTCTCGGCGAAGGAGCCTGAACCACGGGGTCCCATAAACCGAGCCGACGCGGTAGTCGAGCGAGCCCGCGTTGATCGCATCGATGATCTCGTCCTCGGTCAGGCCGTACTCTTTACGCGCGGTCTTGTCGCTCAGCGTGGCGCCCCTTCCGCCCCCATTCTTGATGGTGGTTGTCCAACCAGTCCTCCTGTTCAGTGCGGGCTGCTCTTGGCATCCAGGGGTTGTCGTCTTGTTCGATAGTGCCCACTTTCGGGCCGGGATGGGCACGACCTTCGCCGGGGGGCACTGCGGGTTCCCCAGGGGTCGGCAGTCGGCCGCAACGTGGCCGACCAGGCCGCCACCCGCCCGCCATATGTCCTCAAGTCATGGCTGGACAGCCTCGAGCACGGCGCCAAAGCGGTCGGCTGTCACCTCCGCGGAGAAATACGACATCTGATCGGCAACGTCGACGATCTCGTCGAGGAAGGCCTCGTGGGCACCCAGACGAGGGTCTTCGACCGTACCCTCGACGAAGAGGACGGCGAAGCGAGCGTGGCGGCCGTCGGGCTTGCGGCGCAAGACTCGGCCCATCCGCTGGACCATCTGACGACGCGACCTGCTGGCGCCCACGATCACCGCCAGGTCGGCGGCAGGGATGTCGACGCCCTCGTCCAGTACGCGCGGCGCGACTATCACGTCCAACTCGCCGGCGGCGAAGCGACGGAGCCTTTCGCTGCGTTCCCGGGCTGGGAGCTCTGAGTGCATCACGGCTGCCCGGAGGCCGCAACCGGCCAGTACACAGCACACCCGCTCGGTCGTGGCGATGCTCTGAGTAAACACGATGCCGCGGTTAGCGGTGCGCATGGCGGGCGCCAACTGCCTGAGAGCCAGGTCTTTGGTCGGGGTGTCGGCAAGCAGCCGGCGGCGTTCGAGCATCGCCTGGCGGTACGCCCGCGCCAGCCCACGTGCTGGCCCGCCCCCGTTGGCCAGCTCTGTCAGTGCTTTCATGAATGCCTCGAAAGGTTCTTTGGGCACCCCGTGTTCGCGGACCAGACGTGCCCTCAGAACTCCCATCTGTTCTGTGAGCTCGTCGTATTTCGTTCGCTCAGCCCGGGAGAACCGCACACCTATCACCGTTACGGTAAACCGAGCGACTATTCCGTCAGCGACCGCTCGGTCGTACCCGAGCCGGAAGCAGGTGCGCCCGAAGTAGGGGTCGAGCCACGCCATATTGCCGTCGTCGTCCCGGGCGTAGGTGGCAGTGAGGCCCAGTCGGTGCACGAACCTGGCATCGAGCGCGAGCCGGTTAACGTCGCTGCCGTAGCGGTGGCACTCATCTGCGACGAGCAGGCCGCCCTTGCGGATGGGTCGTACGTCCGCGACCCGAGCACTGTTGACCACGGCCACCAGCACGTCGTGTGTCACGAGCGAATCGCCCGACCCCGCGCCCATACGGCCGACCCGGAAGAAGGTGGGCAGGCACGCTTCGAGCTGGGTCACCCACTGCTGTTGCAGCTCGACGGTCGGGACCAACACGACCACTTGCTCGCGACGCCGGAGCTCGTCGAGGGCGGCCGCGACCCCGATCATCGTCTTGCCAGTCCCCGTGACCGCCTCTATCACCCCCCGGCAGCCCTGTTGTCCCCAGGTTTTCAGGGCGTCCGCCTGCCAGGGGTACAACCGGAGCGTGATCGCGGGGGGCGTTCCCAGCGCCACCGCTACCCCCCGAGCGGACCGCTGCGGCGGTTGTGAGGAAGCTGGCCACCACCGAGGTGGGGACCCACTGTCACAGCGGAACCGCCCGTGGCTGGCGAACAAGGCGAAGGACACCGGTCCGACCGCCGTGCCGAGACGGTGGGCCAGTTCGGCGGCGGTTATTCCTTGGCCGTCAGCAAGAGCGAGGGCGATGTCGTCCGCCAGCAAGGCTCAGTCCTACTCGTCGAGGCCCTCGAGGTCGACGTCGGTGCTCAGGTCCACGTCCAGGCCGCCTACGCTGATCTCGGGCTGGTAGGTGGGGTAGATCCGGCGCAGGTCCCACTCGTTGATCCACGCTCGCACGTACTGCCGCATGCGGTTGGACGGAAGCCGCTCCAGGCCCGCCACGTCCGGAGGACGCCAACCATAGGCTTCGCCGTGGATGTGCTTCAGCTGGGTGTAGGTGCGGTCCAGTTCTTCTCGTCCAGGGGGTTGGAGCTGGACCTGCTCTCGCTCGATGACCCGCATGCCCGTCTCAGCCTGGGCCGCCAACAGCTCGTCCTCCGCTGTTCCCTTGGCGCGGAGCCGTTTTCCGATGAGCTCGTTGTCGTTCTTGCCGACAAGCACTTGAGGCTCGAAGTCGTCGACGGTGGTGAGCACGGCGCAGATAGGCGCTGAGGGGTCGTCCCGGTCGCCCTTCACCCAGCGAGCGATCTCGGCGTAGGACTTGGCACGTTGCAATGACGTGTAACGGCCGATCAGCTCGGCTTCGTCCAAGAGCACCACCCACCCTGCATAGCCTGCGGCCTGCGTCAACCGGGCCACGAACCGGAAGCGCTGAACTGACAGGTCGCGCTCTTTGATCGCCGCCAGCCGGTAGGTGGCCGCTGCCCCTGCCTCCTTGAGCCGGCGGCGCAGGTCGGCTACGGGCAGGGGGTCTCCGGCCCAAAAACGCACGATGCGGTCGCTGAACTCCTCGTCGCCGCGGGCGTACTCATGCAGGAACAAAGTCGCCGCGAAACGGCTGTCCACGGGGGTGTCGTCCTGGTGCACCCAGCGGTACAGCTCGGCGTAGCGAGAAGAGTCGCCCAGCAAGCCGGCCGCGATCTCGTCGATGGCCGAGCCGGGCCGCCCCGGCACCTTGGCTTGCTCGATGGCGGCGCGATAGACCTTGGACGGGTCGTGCAGTGGAGTCTCCTTGGAGACCACCACCTTGGAGACCACGAAACCTTCCGAAAGCGCCAAGTGGGCCAGGTGCTCGAGAGCGTGGCTCTTGCCGGTCCCGAAACCTCCTCCTATCAATATCCCGCCCGGTGGCGGCGCTTCGGGAAGAGCTCGCACGGCGCTCAACAACTGGCTGAACCGGTCTTCGACGCCCACTTGCATGGACCCCAGCGCTGCCACCGCGTCCCGGTTGGGGACGCCCGCCCTCAGGGCTTCGAGGGCACGCCTGCTTCCGACGGAGCCCTCGACGCTCACGCTGCCGCCAACCTGACGAGCGAGGAGAACGGATTGTCCCGGTTAACGTCGCGTACCTCATCGAAGATGCGCAACTTGAGCGCCTGGTAAGCGTCGAGCCCTCGGGGCGTGTCAGATAGGAAGGCCGGCGACGCCACGACAACGACAATGCAGTTGGACATTTCGTCAGTGTTGTCCACCAGTTGGCGAAGGACCTCGTACGCATCCAACAGGGCGCTCTTGGTGTAGTAGTGGCCACTTCGTTCCTCGGGGCCCGGTCGACGGGCGAAGCCGAGCCGGCGGATGTCGAGCACGATAGCCAGGCCCGCGTGCTCGTTGACCGCCAACCAGTGAGCGAGCGAGAACAGGAGGTGACGGGCATTGTGGCGGCCGATCCGGCGGAAGATAAGCGCTGACTTGAGAGCCGATATCTGACGCAGGTCTCCCCTCAGCCAGTCCAAGACGGCGGTGTGCTCGGCATCGACCACCTGGCCGCTGCGGAGCTGAGACTGGCACAGTCTCAGCATGGCCGTGCGGAGCTCCTGCACCATAGCGTAATCCCTGTGCACCCTTTCTTGGAGCTGGCGGTCGATGTCGCGCTTAAGCTCCCCGGGCTCGACGCGGTAATGGGCGGCCAACCCGTCCAGTGCCACCGGCCCGTCCGGCGTCGCCGGGTAGCCGGCGGACGCCAAAGCGGCTCGCGTGGCGACGGTGGCCAACCCGTCCCAATCCACCTGGCGGGCCACCGCGAAGAAGACTTGCTCGAGCAGATGGACGCGCGTCTCAGCCGCGTCGACCTTGGCCACGCCGAAGCCGGCCCGCTCCGCCGACGCGGCGAACCTTTCAATGAACGCAGCGGCCGACAGATCGTCGGGCGGTACCACGAACTTGAGGGCTGCACCGCCATCCTCCACGTACCCGCGCAAGTAGTCGCCTTCGAGAAAGGCGACGTAATCGTCGACAGGGATCACAGCTTTCGCTCCGTGAACGCCAGGCCGGCATAGATCTTGGCCTGGCCGGTGCGGGTGACAGTGGTGAGAACGGGCCCGCTCCTCGTCATCGCACTTGCCGGCAGGCTCAGCCGCCGCCCATCTTTGGTGTCGACCTTTCCGCTCTGGTCAACTAGGTACAGGTCCCGGGCGAACTCTTGGCGGGTGTAGTCCCGGGCTGCCCCGGGGAGAAGGGTCAGGACAGAGTGGACGTCGACCAAGCGGGCAGGGGCACCGGACCTCAAATGCTTGCTGGCGACCACCAGATCGTACGCCGCGGCGAGGGTCTCGATGAAAGCGTCGGCCTTGAACTTCGGGGGCCGGTCCTGCAGCGCGGCCAGATGGCCCACCACCACCGTCGGCCGCGTCCGGCGGTCCTTCTTCTTGTCGATGACGACCGTCGCGTCGGCCGGCGAAACCTGGACGATCGCCGGGTAGCAGAGGATGCGGTCATCGGACTGGAACGCCCGCACGCCCGCCCCGGCCGCGGCGGCTAGTAGTTCCTTGGCGTAATCGCCCGAGGTGAACCACTCGACCACGTCGAACTGCCATCCCTGGCGGACGTCCCGGACCGTCCCGCTCGCCTGGTCGGCGAGACTCACGGCCGCGTCCATCGCCTGTTGGAGGTCACGCACCAGGCCGAGGGAGGCGGCGGCTTTGGCTTTTTTCGCCGCTTTCAGCGCCGCACCAAGGGCCTTGATCGCCACGTCGGCGTCTCGTTCAACAAGTTGCAACGCCTCTTCCAGCGTGGCCGGTCGAGCTTGATCTGTCACGGCGTACCTCCGCTGACAATCTCGGGGAAAATGAGTGCCTTCTCGGCAGCGTCGTCCAGCGCCCCCGTCCGGCCCGAGCCACGCCTGACCTCGATTTCCAGGTCACCGGTCGCTCGGAAACCCAGCAGGAGCGTGTCGTCGACTTTGGCACCCGTCGCCAGGGCGACGGCACGGACAGGACCCCGGGTCGCCTGGAGCGTGTCGTAACTCAACGTGACGGGGCCCCACCGGCTGGAGAACGTGCGGCGCGTCAGTGGCGCCAGGCCGAGACCCTCCACAAGGGCCACCGGCACAGACGCCTCCGACCCTCGCAGCACGTCGCCATCGACCCGCACCCAAAGCCACAGGCGCTCCTGTTCTGCCTGGTCGCAGGGGGTATGCACCCTCACCCGGGCTTTACCGACGGTTGGGCTGGGGCGACCAGCTCCTGTACTTGCCCCCGCTCGGCTTCGTCCCCACTCGACCAGGCTCACGGCGCCGTCGGAGGAGTGGGTGAAGCCCCGTGCTCGCAACGCGCTCTCCAACACGGGGGCTTCCGTGGTTCGCCCGGCAGCGGCGAGGTCCGCGGCGATCTCCTCGCGGCTCCGGGCCGCGCCATGAGCATCGAGGATTCGTAGGACCACGTCCGCCAGGGGACCGCTCGTCGACACCACAACGTCATGTACCACTGTCGCACTGCTCGCCTGCAGCCAGGCTGCGAAGTGGTCAGGGCGCACGCCCAGGTCCGCCAGCTCGGTCTCGACGTCGACCAACCGGCGGACGCCACCGTCACTGGCGAGGCCCGCGGCCGTACGGGCCACCAGCTCCTTGGGCTGGGTAGCCACCCAACCCGGACGGTTGGGCACCGGGAGGTACGGGCCGGCCAACCAGGTCACGAGCTCTCGAACGAACGGTTTGCGAGCAGCCAGCCGGTCCAGCTCCGATGCGACTTGGCGCTGTGTGGCAACCGTGCCGAGCCTGGTGCGCAGCGTGGAGACGACCCAAGGTAACGGCGCCGGCGAGGTTGCGAGCCCTTCACGGACACGCAACTCGGCTCGTCGCACGAGCTTGTTGACCTGACGACGAGGGACGCCCTCCTCTGTAGCCAGCTCCTCGAAGGTCCGGCCGTCAGGGTGCAGGGACCACGACCGGAACAGCCGCCGGTCGCGCTCGCTTCCGGCGGCTTGGACGAGAGCGGTGGCCGGCTGGTCTAGGTCGAGTGCCCACCGTGCGTGCTCGCGGAGCAATCGGTCCGCGGCGAGCCGCACTGCCTCTGGCCCGCCGCCGCTGCGCTGCTCCAACAATGCTTCCAAGATCGGCGAAGTCACCCCTTCCCGCTCGTACCGCAGGATGGCTGCTAGATCGTCCCCGCGTGGTCTGCGCGCGCCAAACACCGATCCTCCACCCACAGGCTCGACAATACCGAGGCCTCCAGCATCCTTCGCGGATGCCACCAATCCCCCACACAGCTTTCCCGAGCGGTCCTCGACGAAGCACTGGCCCGCGCTGGGCCTGCTGCGTTCTTTCACAGCCGGCTGGGGGACCTGGGTGCGCACGGGCGGGCCTATGAGCGACGACATTCGACTTGATCGTAAGCCGCCAGGACCTGGTGGACCCTAGAGGTAATGGCCGACGACCTCTCGTCGTCGCATCACCTCGCGGGGACCGAGTGCCCCGGCACATTCCGGTCCGTCCACCTCGACCCGTACGTCCCCTACCAGACTCGCCTCGGGGCGAACCTCCAGTTGAGGGTCGAACAGCTCGATGCCCAGGCTGAGGCGCCGAACGGCTACCGCGTGCTCACCGCGCCGCGTACACCGCCACCAAGTTCGCCGCGCTCTTGTACTTACCTGGGCGCAAAGACCGCCACGATGTGTTGCGGCTACTCGAAGACCCGACGACGCTTTCTGCTCCTACCTTGATCGCCCTGCTTCCGCCACAAGCCCGTCACAAGTGCCAGCGCTCCTCCACCGGGCGTTCGGTTTCCTGGTCGGCGCGCTCGATCTCGGACCGCGGGACCGCTCTCGGGTTACGACAGATCGAGACGAGCTGGCAAATGACCCTCGATCACGCCGTCGAGCGAAGGTGGGTAATCGAGCAGGACCGATCACCCGATCGGGTCCTCGGCCTCGAGCCCGACAAAAAAGGCATGCCGAGCGGGGGCCACGGCCGCAAGAGTGATCAAGGCCGAAACCATGGGCTCGCCGACGCGCCCACCTTCGGCGTGCCTCATTGAGTGTTAGGGACTGACTCCCTCGCCTAATCTAGCCTTCTCTACGAAAGTGTAACGGGGTGTAGTAGTAACTACTACACTCCACTACACTTCGATATATATATGAACCCAGCACGGAACCCTTACTCACCCGGTGCGGGCCTCCGGCCCAGGGAACTCGCCGGGCGTGCGAGCGAGATCGAAAAGTTCGGGTTCCTAACCGAGCGAGCCATGGCCGGTCTCGTGAGCAAGAGCCTAGTGATGACGGGCTTGCGCGGGGTGGGTAAGACCGTGCTTCTCAACGAGCTGGCCGCCACCGCACGGGGGTCCGACTGGGTTGTAGCCAAGGTCGAAGCCGACGCAAGTGGCAAGAGCATTGGCTTCCGAGCGCAGGTCGCGCACTCTCTCAACCGCTCCCTGCGCGAGCTAACGGGCAGCTGGGGCACGGGCGGGAAGCTCCGACGAGCCCTTGCCTCTTTCAAGGCCTTTTCCCTCACCGCAGATCCGACCGGCGCCCTTTCAATCGGCATCGACATCGACCCCGCTCGCGGCCGGGCTGATACCGGCACGCTCGACCTGGACCTCGAAGAGTTGGTCTTGGACCTCGCGGAGGCGGCACAAGAACGCGGCGTCGGGGTGGTGCTCTTCATCGACGAACTGCAGGACCTGACTATTGCCGACCTGGCCGCGGTCGCCCAGGCGTGCCATGAGGCTGGGCAGCGCAACGCCCAGTTCTACGTAGTCGGCGCCGGCCTACCCTCATTGCCGGGGCTCCTGGCCGAGGCCAAGTCGTATTCCGAGCGTCTCTTCGACTACTGGCGCATCGGCACCCTGAACATGAGAGCAGCCAAGAGCGCCCTGGTCAGGCCAGCAGAGGCGGAGGATGCGACTTGGGAAGACCGGGCGGTTGGTGTTGTGACCAAGGCGTCCGCCCGATACCCCTACTTCCTGCAGGAGTTCGCCTCGGCGGCGTGGGATGCAGCCCGAGGGCCGGTCATCACGCAAGAAGACGCCCTCGCTGCCGTCCACATCGGCCAGGTGAACCTCGACAGGGGGTTCTTCACGAGCCGCTGGGAGCGAGCGACAAGGGCCGAGCGCGAGTACATGCGAGCCATGACCGAGGACGGGGCGCGGCCCAGTCAGTCGGGTGAAATCGTGAGGAGGTTAGGCCGGAAGAGCCCGAGCTCCCTTGGTCCCACGAGGGCGAACCTCATACACAAGGGCCTCGTCTATGCGCCTGACCGCGGCCAGGTTGCCTTCACGGTTCCGGGAATGGCGGCTTTTATACGGCGACACCCCGACTAAACCTGAACCAAGCGTGATGCCCGCTCGCTAAGGGCTTGGACGGCAAGATCATCCTTGTGCCGTACGGGTTCCCGGCTGAGGTGACGCGGGCCGGTGCGCGGGTTTCAGGTGAACGGCAACGGTGTGGGCCGAGGCGGCCGGACGGCGGGCCTGGGTCCGCGAAAACGCCCTCCTGATATGCGAAAATCGAATCGCCAAAAACTAAATCCCCATACAACAGAAGGGCGTTCCTAGATGAAGCATAGCTCGGCGAGGGGGCGCACTGGCGGACGGGCCGGGGCGAGCAGGCAACGCCTTCGGGCCAAGCTGGCGGCTGAGGAGCGCTCAGTCGGCCGGCGCTTGAAGGGCTGCCGTTGCCCCCAACTTCTCCGGCCCGGTGCTCGGGCGGGCCAACGTCGTGTACGAGCTGGCGGAGCGCACTAGAGCGGTGGCTCACGGCGGCATGGGCATGGTCGCCAAGCTGGTAAAGGCCCTGGGCCTGGCCGAAGAGATCGACGCCTCGCTCAGCCTGCTCGCCCTGCACAAGCCCTACTACGAGTCCGACCAAGTGCTCAACATCGCCTACAACGCGCTCTGCGGCGGCAGGACGCTCGACGACATCGAGCTGCGGCGGCGGGACCGGGTGTTCTTGGACGGCATCGGGGCGGCCGCCCTGCCCGACCCGACCACGGCCGGGGACTTCTGCCGGCGCTTCGACGAGGCCTCGGTCATGGCGCTGCAGGAGGCGCTTAACCGGGCCCGGCTACGGTCAGGTGCGCGCCCTGCACGCCCCAGTCAACACTCTGGTCGCCAACTGGGCCTACATGGCCATGGCCGCCCTCGCTTGGAGCATAAAGGCCTGGTGCGCCCTGCTGCTGCCGGTCAGGCCCCGCTGGGCGGCCAAGCACGACAAGCGGCGCCAGCAGCTCTTACGGATGGACTTCCGCACCTTCCTGGCGGCTTTTGTCGAGATCCCCTGCCAGGTCATAAAGGGGGCCAGGCAGGTGCGTTGGCGCGTCCTGGCCTGGAACCCATTGCTCGGGGCCTTCTTCAGGCTGCTGGACGCGGTGGCAGGTGGGTGCTTGTGTACCTAGTGACCAGGACTTATCTGTCCAGCCTGTCCGTCCAGTACGCCCTGTCCGGGCCGTTCCGAAGCGTTTTGTGTCCAAATCTGTGTCCACGAAGCGGCCCCATCTCGCAGTCTCAGCCCTTGGCAGCTCGGCGCCTAACATGCTCCCGAACATCTGCACTACTTCAGATATCATGGTGGCATGGTCGTGACCGAAGTGCCGTACTCGTCCTTCCTGCGAGGCCCGAGCGAGGTGCTCCCAGCACTCGAGCACGGGGACGTGCAACTGGACCGCCGGGACGCCGAGGCCCTTGTCATGACGCGCGCCCGCCGTTACCGGGCCGCGATGCGAGGCACGTCACTGGCATCCGCGATGGTCCGTGACTTGGCGAAGAACGATGCGGCGCTCGCGGCCAAGCTCCTGGCGGAGCAGCTCCCCTGGCTTGCCTGGATGCCGAGGGCAGAGCAGGAGGAATGCTTATCGGACATCTTGACCCAGCTGGCAGCCGGGGCCGAGACGGGTACTTTCGAACCTTTCGCCCGTTCCCTCGCCGAGTGGGAGCACACCGCTGAGGTCTGGGCCGACCCAGAACTGGCAAAGCGCCTGTCTTCTGAGCTCCCCGGCGAGGGAGAGACTATCCCGAGGCCAAAGGCTCAGCGCTAGTGGCACGCAGGGGGGCGGATATCCCGCGCCCCAAACCCTGGACGGTCAAGGCTGCCGACAGGCAAGCAGCTCTGGGGTGGGACCTGTTCGTCAGCCAAGCACTGGAGACCGCTGACCGGGCTTGGGTGGCCATGACGAGCGACCCCAGGCGGACCGCCGACCGGCAGCACCAGTTGCGGGGCAGCCTCGGGCACGTGATTGTCGGCGGCAAGAAACTGGACCAATGGCAAGTGGAGCCTACGGCCGGAGGTCGCGTGTGGTACGCCATCGACGACGAGGACCGGGTGCTGTGGGTCACTCAGGCCGGCGTTGCCCATCCCAAGCAGACCGAGCCTCGCCGGCGGCGCTAGCACGAGGTCGTCATGGGCCTGCGGTCCCCACATCACTTTTCAGCGGCGGGCCCCACCAAGCCGTCCCGGAATTCGCTTGTGGTCGGCGAAAACCTTTTCATCGTTTCGGTCACCTGCACCGGCCTTCTTGAGAATAATATGTGCGGCGGTTCTGTGTTGTAGTACAAGGGGTATTGGCCTCTGAAGACGGTTCGATAACCGTCGTTCTGGCCGGATTTGGGTTGGCGGGTAAGGGTTTCCTGGGCTGCGCATAACGGCAGCTCTGGCCCCGCCCCGGCCGGTATTGTCAGGGGCCCGATAAATGCCGAAGCCGCGCTGGCCCGAGGGGTTCTGCATGGTCATCCGCTCTCCTGGAACACATAGGCTCGGCTGGCATCGTTGCCGTGGTAGGCGCTCACCACCGCCGTCCCGCCCGAGACGGTGACAGAACCTCCGAAGAGGTCGCCGGTGGCCGTGCCCGAGCCCGCCAGCTCGGCCACCTGGGGCCAGCCCGTTGCGCCGTCCTCGAAAACGTAGGCCCGGCCGGCACCGTGCTGCGGGCCCCGACCACTACCGTCCCGCCCGAGACGGCAACAGATGACGGCCATCCCGAGAACTGCCCGGAGCCTCCCATGCGGTCTGGGTGGAATGTATCGGGTATGTTCCGAAGCCACGGATCGCGCTCCCACCGGTGTCTCCTTGTTTCAGCTACGGTCGACTCGTCTGCGCCAGCGGCAGGGACCTTGCCGGAGGATCTCGCGGTCTCCGTCAAACAGGACGGATCAGTCGTGTAGGTTCGACCTTCATGAAGGTCGCGTCTTCATGAAGGTCGCGATGATCATCCGGCGTGCTCGGGTTTGTACGCGGGGTAGCTGCCCGGCCGTCGCTCTAGCGGTTGTTCTGGGCGGGAGCGGCGCGGCTGCCGCGAGCGGTACAGCGACGAGCAGCTCGAGCTTCACGGTGACGGCGGCCCCGACGGTGACCGGCTTCACACCGGCCAGTGGCGCGACCGGGGCATCGGTCGTCATCACCGGTACGGGTTTCGGCAGTGGGGCAGTCGTGAAGTTCAACGGGACGGTGGCACCGACACGCACCGTGAACAGCAGCACATCGATCACCGCGACAGTGCCGTCGAACACCACCACAGGCCCGATCTCGGTCACCATGAAAGCGGCAACTGCAACAAGCAGCGCCAGCTTCACGGTAACGCAATGCCCGCTCGAGCGAGCGCCCCTCACCGGGACCGGCCCGGCGCCCTCCGGGGTCATCGCCTCGCAGATCTATAACCCGCAGGACACGCTTGTTCCGGGCCAGGTCTCTGTGATCAGCAACTTGGTTTTCGAGGACAGAGCGATCAGCGGCGTCGACCTGTTCGTGCGATGGGACAACATCGAGACGGGCCCGGACCAGTACGACTGGTCGTTTCTCGACTGCCTGTTCTCTCAGGCCGACAAGTACGGGAAGTTCGTCGTGCTCACGCTCGCGCCCGGGTTCTACACACCGAAGTGGCTGCTCTACAACCCGACGAGCAATCCGGGTGGCGCGCCGTTCCAGGACTTCGCCTACGCCTACCTGAACGCCGAGGGGCAGACGACGCAACAGGGAAGTACTCCGCGGGCGCTGCCGCTGCCCTGGAGCACCGTCTACCTCGACGACTGGTTCGGGTTCCTCGACCAGGTCGCCGACCGCTATGAGTTGAACCCGGCCTTCAGGATGATCGAGGCCGCGGGCCCGACATCCGTGTCGACTGAGATGTCCCTGCCGGACGCACCCGGCTCGACCGACTGCACGACCGCGGCGCCAGGTGTCTGCGACATCGCGCTACCGAGCAGCTTCCCGAAGGGCCCCTTTGGCGCGCCGCTCGACGGCTCGGACATCGCCATGTGGACGGACCTCGGCTACACGCCGGCAAAGGAGCTGACGGCCTGGAAGAGTGCCTTCAAGGACTACGCCGCGACGTTTCCGCACCAGTACATCGGCCTCGCGGTACTCCCGGGACTGCCGATCCCGGGCTCCTGCAACGCGGCCTGCGAGCCGGTCGCGACCGACCTGGCCGTCATCGCCGCGGGAAGCACGCACTACAAGAAGAGGTTCGTCGTGCAGTCCGACGGGCTCAGCGCCACCAACGGCGGGGGTTTACGCCCCTACCCCTACGTGCAGGCGAACTGCAGCCAGGTCGTGACCGGCTTCCAGACGCACGCGCCAGCGAAGGAGAAAGGCAACGCCCTGCAAGTGATCCTGAGCCAGGGCATCCGCGCCGCCGTCGACTTCATCGAGATCTACGCCATCGGAGACGTCGTGAGCATTCCACCCGCCGGGACGTACACCACCGAAGGAACGCTGATCACCGCGAACACCCCCGTCATCAGGAAGGCAGGGAGGGAGCTCCACGGAGCCAAGGACTGCGCTCCGCTCAGGCTCACAGCCTCCTCCTCCAGCCGGAGCCCGACGAGCGGGGCGCTCGCATGGACGCTGACCGCATCGGTCGCACCGGCCCTCACATCCGCAGTCCGGATCAACATCTACCAGGGGGACACTCTGCTCCCGGCGCGCTGCACCGGCACCGCCAGCAGCGGAAGCCTCACGACGACCTGCACGGCCATCGTCTCGCCCTTCACCAAGACCACCTACACGGCCGACGTCGCCCGAGCCACCACCGTCGTCCCCTACAGCGACCAGGCCGTAGCCTCGGCCAGCACCAGCGTCCAAGCTGGTAACACCGGAAAGCCTGGCAAGGGCACAACCGGCTGCAAGAAGGGCGGAAGCACCTGCAGGTAAGCGTACGCCTCAGCTCGCTAGCCGCCGATTGAGACCTGACCGCGTCCAGCTCAAGTCGGATCACGCCGAACACCACATCAGCTAGACCACAGGCGGTGACCTCTCACACAGCTGCTTGGGTGGGGCTACTCAGAATCGAACTGAGGACCTCAGCATTATCAGTGCATCGGGCGAGCCGTAGCCCTCTTTGCACGCCCAGGGGCTCCTGCACGAACTAAGGGGCGACACTACGGTTCACTAGCGCCCGAGCGGAAGCTCCGCGACTTGGGCACGGAAATTGTCACTCCGGGACACGATTATGGGATGAACCTGTGGGACGCCACGGAAGGGCCAGAGGAGGCTCGCGCCTAGGTTGCCGTACGGCGTCCCACTTCCAAGGATGTGGAACCCTCCTCGGCCCAACCCGGTAGAAGTCAGCTTTCCGCGCGTTGCAGGGAAGTTGGCGTCACGCCTTACATGCCAGTGGGGAATCAGAGCAGGGCTCACGCCCGATCCGATCATGGGTTCGACAGCAACGGGGCGGCGCTGCCGGATTACGCCTCTTGCAGCAGCGCTGGTGTCGACGCGCTCGTGACCGCTTTGGTGCTTGCAAGCTTGCCCACGTTCAGCTAGCGCCAAGAGCAATGATCGACGGTGCTCCTTGACGAGCCCCGCGTGCGCGCTAAGGCGAGGAGGAAAGCCCCATCCGAGAGCGGCCAGAGACCCGCTCTGTGGTCGGCGCGCGATTCGCGAGGGAGGAGACGGCGTGCCATCGAGCAGGCGACAAGGGTCACAGATCGGCGTCGTCGCTGACTGGCCGCAGAATGTCGATCGCGCGGCGGGTGCCGGTGCCTCAGCCGATCAGGACCGCAATGATCGCGATCACGACGCAAGCGCACTTGGGGGGCTCCTTGGGGTCGCTCACGGGCACCTTGGAAGCGGTGACACGCGAGCCGCGCTCGACAACTGCGACAAACGCCCGCGTGCCGCT
>CAYZVQ010000010.1:0-34377 GCA_964481925.1 uncultured Acidimicrobiaceae bacterium | reverse complement strand
ACAACGATGTCGGCTTGGCCCAGCTCACCAAGGCCCCCGATATGGTCTTGGTGCAAATGGGACAGGACGGCGGTGCGGACGTCACTGGCGGCATAACCGAGCCGGCCCAGCCCGGCGGTAAGGGTCTCTTCCGGGGTGATCTCAAAGGTGGCGAGGCGGTCGTACAGCACCTTTGTGGGCCCTCCGGGGAAATAGCCGGGGTCGGTGACCGAGGCTATGTCCTGCCCGGTGTCGAACAGCACCACGCCGTCCCGGTGCTCTATAACATAGGCGTTTATGGGCCGGGGTACTGTCCAGCGTCGAGAGGTGAGCAGCCACAAGAACATAGGCCGCCAGGTCGACCCCACATGATCGGGACGGATCCGCACATGGCCGGTGCTCACTACTGACACCCGGCGGACCGGGTCGTTGTTGGTCATTTTCTGTGTTCCTCCATGGGTTTCATCGTGTGCTGCACCAGGCCGCGGGCAGCGGCGCTTCGGGCAACGTCAACTGGCGTCTGGTATCCGGCTGTCCCAGCGTTGGTGGTAGGGCCGCAGGCCAAATACTTTCGCCAACGCCCACAAAGGTGGGAGAAAAAGGTCCTGCGCCCAGATCGGGGGCGAGGTCACCCGGCTCTCATGGCGGAAGTGCCAGAAAGTGGCGCCGAGCTGGAGCGGGTTCTTCGGCGCGCCCCTGGACGTGGTCGCCCCATCGGCCACCAGGCCGGCGATGGCTTCGTGGAACTCTTTCGACCGCAATGCGGGCCGGAGTTCGACGACCCCTTCGACATCAGCCGGCCCGGCGTTGCCTTCAGAGTGGCGTGCCCCGGCCGGCACGATGACGGTCTCGCCGGCCCGGGCCGTCCGGGCCTCACCGTTTAGGGTGAAATGCGCCTCGCCCGAGGTCACGATAAAACGCTCTTCCTGAAGTGGGTGGACGTGCTCGGTGACCGTACCACCGGGCACGCTGCGCCAATTGAAGCGGACGAGCGCTCCGTCAGTGCCCTCCGCGATGGCCGTGTACTCAACCCATTCACCGGTGGCGGCGTTGAAGAAGGGCCGGAAACTGGCCATGTGGCGAGCGCTGCCTTACTCGACAGCCGTAAGGTCGTTAGCCACGACGCCGCCCACGACTATAGGGGGCGTCGTGAGGACAATCGGTGCTTGGACCTTTGGGCCTGGTGCAGGGGACCACCAGCTGAGGGGCCCGAGGAGCTTCATCAGCGCGGGTACCAGTAGCCCTCTGACGATGGTGGCATCGAGGACCACAGCGAACGCCACGCCCAGGCCCAGCTCCTTCACGAACACCAGGCGGGACAGGACTAGAGCTCCGACGGCCAACGCCAGGCAGCACGCCGCCGCCGTGACGATCCCCCCGGTCCGCTCGATACCTAACGCCACCGCATCGCCCGAGGAGGCCCCGGCCTCATGTTCTTCCTTGATGCGCCCGAGAAGGAACACGCCGTAGTCCGTCGACAGCCCGAACACGACGGCGAGGATGATTATCAGCGAAGTCGACTGCAGAGCGCCGGGCGGACTGAACCCGAGCACACTGCTCAGGTGGCCCCATTGGAAGGCCCATACCAGCATGCCGAAGGCGGCCCCGATGGTGAAAATGTTCATCACCACGGCCATGACGGGGAGCACTACAGAGCGCGTCATAGCGAACAGCATCAACAGGGCAATGATCACGATCAACCCGAGCACCAACGGCAGGTGCGACCCAAGGCTGTGTTGCAGGGCCAGGAAAGAAGCGGTCTGGCCCACGACCGTCACCGCGCCGGGGCCCTGGAGCGATTGGAGCGCCCTCACCGTGCTTTGCGCGGCCGGAGAAAGAGGGGCCGCGCTCAGCGCCACGTCCGACTCCCATAGGGGCCCGCCCAAGTGCTGGAACGTCGAGACTGCCTTGACACCCGGCACCCTCGCCACCGCCGCGCCATAGGTGGCGAGGCGCGCCGGGCTCACCCGGGCGACGTTGACCAAAAGCTCGGCCGGTGCTTCGGAAAAGGCGGTGAACTTGGTCTGCACCAACTGGTAGGCGGCGCCGGCGGAACTGCTCGTCGGCAGGGCGCTGGCATCACCTCCGGTGAACGATACGTGCAAGAACGGTGCGGCCAGGACCACGAGCACCAGGACTGCCGCGCTAGCCCAGACGACCGGTCGGCGCATGACGAAGCTCGCCACCCCGTACCAGCGGCCCCTCGCGTCTACCTCGGTGGTCGCCACCGGGGCGCGCCGGCGCGCCGCCGGGAGCTTAGTTATTCGCTCCCCGCCGAGGGCTAAGAGCGACGGCAGGACCAACAGGGCGAAGGCGCCGGCCGCCAGTACGACAATGGCGCCCGCTATCCCCATTGAATAGACGAAACGCTCTGGGAAGATGGCGAGGGTGGCCAGCGCCGCGGCGATGGTCACGGAACTGAACAGCACGGTATGCCCGGCCGTGCGCCTCACCGTGGCCAGGGCGGCGTCGACCGACCCTTGTCGGCGGAACTCCTCCCGGAACCGTGACACGATGAGAAGGCTGAAGTCGACCGAGAGGCCCAGCCCGAGGGCAATTACCAGGTTGAGGGCGAAGACCGACAAAGGTACCGCCACCATGGCCAGGCCCATCACCCCCAGGGTGACGGCTATGGCGAACAGGGCGCCGATGAGGGGGAGAGCGGCGGCCCGCAGGCCACGGAACACGAAAAAGAGCAGCAGGACCAGGAACGGGAACGCCAACAGTTCGGCCCGTCCCAGGTCTTGGGACGAAACGGCAGCGATCTGGACATCGGCGACCGTGGGACCTCCAAGCCACGTGTTGCCCTTCAGCGAGGGCTGGGCGGCGATGGCGCTCTGCAGAGCGGTGACGGCCTGCTTCTCCGCCACGGCACCCACCGTGGCCACTACGACGGTGAAGGCCCCGTCCTGGGAGATCATGGTGGCGTCCCCGGTGTTGGCGTAGTCGAGGATGCTCTTTACCTCCGGGCGGGCCCGGAGGAGGGCGACGACGGTTGCCACCCTGGCGGGTAGCGGCGACGACTCGTCGATCGGGCCCCCGGTGCGCACGACCACCTCGTAGCCTTCCTCAGGGTTGGCGCCCGTCGCCCGCTGGATCTGGTGCTGGGCCAACACGACCGCGGAGCCGGGGGCGTCGTAGTCGCTCAGCGACGACGTGAGGTGTGACGAGGCGATCCCACCGCCCACCAGGCACAACAAGGCGATAACACCGGCCCCGACGAGCACGGAACGGGCACGTCGACGCCTGTCAGCGACGAGGGCCGGTGAAAGCGACGGGCTCTGGCTCATTACGCTTCCCCTGTTCCTTGGCGCTCGCCTAGGGTCAAAGAAAGCGTCAAACTCCCCTTTCGGGGGAGGACTTGCGGGCAGCTTAGGCCCGCAGCCTACCGATGCGCACAGATTCTTTGGGGACCCCAAACCTTCTGGCTTTGGACGACCAAACCTTCGCCACCGTGGGCAGGCAACTCACGCCTTGTTGCAACGGGCTTGGTGCCAGAGCCCATCAGCGACAGCGGTGTCAGAGCCTTTCTCCCGAACTCGACCACGAGTTCTGGGGCCCAACGAGCCCATCCCCATCTCATTGAACCGGTGGACCATATCCCTCAGGGTCAGGGGCACCCCAGGCCGGGCCCTACCTGATCTTGTCCCAGACGGTCCGACGCCGACCTCGAGGGTCCGTGATGACCGCGCTGTCGACATCGAAGATCATCGTCGGTCGGGCCTGGAGGTCATAGGCGGGCCAACCCGGATGTCCGGTGGTCGCGAAATCCGCCCAGGCTTTGTGCATCGCCGCCGCCAGCGCGCCGGGCGCGACGGGACCGAGAACTCGTTCGAACCCCTCGGCGTCGAGCGTGTCGAAGACAAACGGGATCTCGAGGCCGTGGCAGGCGCCGAGCCGGCCCTCGTACATCGGCGACTTCCACGCGAACTCGTACAGGTACGAGGCACCCCGGTGGGCTTCGGCCAACCGGATGGCGGGAAGCCAGAAAAAACAGTCGGTGAGCACCTCGGCCAGCGTCTCGCCGGGGTTGTCAGCGTAGTTGTACGCGGCCAGGCCCGCGGCGTCGAGCCCGAGGGCGCCGGCCACGGTCGCCAAGGTGGCGTCGGTCGTGGCGTCCATGGCCCCCGTCGGCACCAGGAAGAGCCGGTGTTCGTCCGTGTTGGTCCCGACAAGCAGATCGACGTCGGCGCCGGCTCCGTCGGCCACCGCGTCGACGGGCCGGGCCGAGAGCAGTTCGCCGTCGACGACCGGCGCGAATGCCATCTCGATGACGGTGGCCTCCCGCCACCGCCCCGGGTCGGGACTTGCGACGATATCGTCCGAAAGCCGCCGCTGTGCCGCCACCAGCCGGTCGACAGGGACGCCGACAAACCCTTCCCGGGTGGCCGCCACCCCCAGGCGGTCGGCCAGCTCCGCGGTCACCAGGCGCGCCGTGTCGGGGGACAGCACGTGGTGGCCCGCCCCACTCTGCGGGATGGCCCGCCGGAACAACCCGGCGGCCCTCGACATGGCCAGCAGCGTCGTGACGCTCATCCCGCCCGCCGACTCGCCGAAGATCGTGACGTTGCCCGGATCGCCCCCGAAGGCGGCGATGTTGTCCTGTACCCACTCCAGGGCTGCGATCTGGTCCAGGAGCCCTCGATTGGGGGTGGCGTCCTCCAGGAACAGAAAACCGTCGCAGCCCAACCGGTAGTTGATCGTGACGCACACCACGCCGTCCCGGGCGAAGCGGTGCCCAGCGTACCGAGGCAAGGCGCCCGACCCGTTGACAAATGAGCCGCCGTGAATCCAGACCATGACCGGCAGGCCGGCTCGGCCGGGATCAGGCGTCCAGACGTTGAGGTTGAGGCAGTCGTCGCCGGGGATCGCCGGTTCGGGGAGAAGCTCGTCGAACGGCCGCGGGAGCGGCGGCTTGGGGGCGGTCGGGCCATAGGCGAGGGCGTCGCGCACACCGTCCCATGCCAAGGGGCGAGCCGGGGGCTGCAGACGGTGGGGCCCAAACGGCGGGGCCGCATATGGGATCCCTCGGAAGGCGGCGATGCCACCCGCCCCCTCGCCGAGGACCTGCCCGTACTCCGTCTTGACCACGCTTTCCATGATGCTCGCCTCCTCTGGTCGCGTCCCCGGCCATGATTGCACGATCCGCTGACCGCCAGACCCTCGCGCCAGCGAGGAACCATCAACCCACCCCAAAGAGGGCAAACGTTGGCGGTCAGGGCACTAGCTAGTTTGAAGTTACATCCCTGGTTTAGGCACTGTCTCCATGGTGGCTGAACGCGGCGTCGAAGGACGCCTCCGGCTTGGGCCACAACCAGGACCGGACTCGCTGGACGGCTTCGCGTGCCCCGCGCCGGCGGTCCATACCGGCGTCCTCCCATTCGACCGAGATGGGCCCCTGGTAGCCAATACTGTTCAGAGCCCGGAACGCGTCCTCCCAGGGGCAGTCACCGTGCCCAGTTGACACGAAGTCCCATCCCCGCCGGGGGTCGCCCCAGGGCAAGTGGGACCCGAGGACGCCGGCACGGCCGTTCCGCGGTCGCAACCGGGTGTCTTTGCAATCGACATGGTAAATGCGGTCAGCAAAATCGATAATGAAACCAACCGGGTCGACCTGCTGCCAGAGCATATGGCTGGGATCCCAGTTCAGGCCGAAGGACGGACGGTGCCCGATAGCGTCCAGCGTCCTCACCGTCGTCCAGTAGTCATAGGCGATCTCCGACGGGTGGACTTCCAGCGCGAAGCGTACGCCCTCGGAGTCGAAGACGTCCATGATCGGCCCCCAGCGCCGGGCGAAGTCTTCGTACCCCGCGTCAATGCGCTCAGCGGGGACCGGGGGGAACATGGCCACGAAAGGCCAGATGCTCGACCCGGTGAAACCCACAACGGTGTCGACACCGAGCTTGCGGGCAAGAATAGCCGTGAGCTTGAGTTCTTCGGCGGCGCGCTGGCGGACGCCCTCGGGGTCCCCGTCCCCCCACACGCGGGGGCCGACAATGGCCTGGTGCCGGAAGTCGATGGGGTCGTCGCACACCGCCTGGCCTTTTAGGTGGTTGCTGATGGCCCAGACGCCGAGCCCATGACGATCGAGGATCTCCCGGCGTGACCGGAGGTAGTCGTCGTCCTCCGCCGCCCGCCACGCGTCGAGGTGCTCCCCCGAGACGGCGATCTCCAGCCCGTCGTAGCCGCAATCGGCGGCGAAGGCAGCGACCTCCTCCAGAGGTAGGTCAGCCCACTGCCCGGTGAACAGCGTCACCGGTCGGTCACCGGCAGCCCGGGCAGGATCGTGTTCGGTCATGTGGTGCGCTCCTTTTGCACTGTTTCATCTATCCTTTGACTGCCACGAACGTGGCCGCCACGAGGAGGGGTTCGCCCGAGCCGTTTGACTGCATGAGGCCTGCGATCTAGACGGTAATCGGCTGGCTGAGGCTGGGTGCCCCAGGAATATGAGCGGGATCAGCGGGTCGTTCCACGACCAGACAAATTGTAACAGGGCCAGGGCAGCCAAGACGGGGGCCGCCAGACGAGGACCGCCAGACGAGGACCGCCCGCTCTCGGCATCTTCGGCGTACCTAAAGGATGTAAGTACGGATATACCAATATGCCTTACAACATCACGGGAATGTGCGAAATAGGCGCGCACTTTGGCCACGGAGACGCTTTCTCGTGTCACAAACAGCGGTGCTAGTCGACATGGGATGGTTCGCGGCGCGAAGGAGCGGTACCCATGCTTGGGGCGACACGTTTGGCACCAGTCCGGCGCCCGTCCCGGGAACCGGCGCGTTCTATGGAGTGGCGTGCGCTAGCGCTAGCGCCGCCTCGTGCTGCCGGAGCGGTCACCGTCGGCTCCGCCCAGTCCGTGGCCACCGTCGGGCTCTACGGCGTAGCCTGTCCCGGCCCAAGTTCCTGTGACGCGGTCGGTGCCATCACCTCGGACGTCCAGCCGTTGGTGGACGATGAGGGAGCGGTCGTCCCCCTTGGGCTCACCGGCCCAGGTGCCCTGACCGTGGTCCCAGAAGAGCCTGTGGCGGAGACCGTCCAGCTGTTCGGTGTGGCCTGCGGTACTGCTGGCCCGTTTCAGGCCGCTGGTGCCGCCTACTCGAGCGGCGAGGAGGGCGTCGCCGCCACCCTGCCGGCTACCCAGACAGTCAGCCTCACCACCCCGGCCTCTGGTGTAGTGAGCTTGGCACTTAGGCTGCCAATTTCTGAAGTGCCTCGACCTGTCCCATCGTTGTCGTCTTCCGCGACGTCGCGTAGGTCAGCGCCAGCCAAGCTCCGGCGCGATATCGCTCAGTACCGAGTTGAGGACATGGGCGCAGTAGTCGACACCGAGCTGATTGGGGATGGTCAGCAGCAGAGTGTCGGCGGCGGCGATTGCCTCATCCTGGGCCAGTTGCTCGATGAGCTGCACGGGCTCCCCGGCGTATGTCTTGCCGAAGCGCGCCTTGCTGCCGTCGATGAACCCGACCTGGTCCTGGGAGTTGCCTTCGCGGCCGAAGTAGGAGCGGTCGAGGTCGTTGACGATCGGGAAAATGCTGCGGCTGACCGAGACGCGAGGCTCGCGGGCGTGGCCGGCCTCGGCCCAGGCCTTGCGGAACCGCTCGATCTGCTCGGCCTGCAGCTGATGGAACGGCACGCCGGTGTCCTCGGTGAGAAGCGTCGAGCTCATAAGGTTCATCCCCTGCTCAGCGGTCCACTCCGCTGTCTTCCGGGTGCCGGCGCCCCACCAGATCCGCTCGCGCAGACGATCAGAGTGCGGCTCGACCCGAAGCAGCCCAGGTGGGTTAGCGAACATCGGGTGCGGGTTCGGCTCGGCAAAGCCCTCGCCTTTTAGGACCTCGAGAAAGACCCGCGTGTGCTCGCGAGCCATGTCGGCATGGTCGGCGCCATCGGCCGGGACGTAGCCGAAGTAGCGGTAGCCGTCAATGACCTGCTCCGGCGACCCCCGGCTTATGCCGAGCTGCAGGCGGCCACCCGAGATCAGATCGGCGGAGCCGGCATCCTCGGCCATGTAGAGCGGGTTCTCGTAGCGCATATCGATCACGCCGGTGCCGATCTCGATACTGCTGGTCCTGGCACCAACGGCGGCGAGCAGCGGGAACGGCGAGGAAAGTTGATTGGCGAAGTGGTGCACTCGAAAGTACGCCCCGTCCGCACCGAGCTCCTCGGCGGCGACGGCGAGGTCGATGGACTGCAGCACGGCATCCGAGGCCGACCGCGTCCGGGAGTGCGGTGAGGGCGTCCAATGGCCGAATGACAAGAACCCAATACGCTTCATGACCAACTGAACACCTGGCAGTCCGCTG
The DNA here is from genome assembly GCA_964481925.1 of uncultured Acidimicrobiaceae bacterium. GTDB lineage: Bacteria > Actinomycetota > Acidimicrobiia > Acidimicrobiales > Palsa-688 > Fen-671. The sequence continues at coordinate 26,092 of CAYZVQ010000010.1, read as the reverse complement.
TTCTTCCTTGTCCAGACCGACGGCCCGAGCCCGGCTCGCGGCGTGCCGGCCTGCCGAGCACCACCGCTGCACAGGATGACCGGGACGCGACCGGACGCTGGCTAGGCTCGGCAGGCACACCGAGCGGCACCAGGAGCAAGGAACTTGGATGTACGAAAGTCAGCTGATCGGAGTCAGAACGCCGGAGTTCCGCGAGATCTTCGATCAGATCAAGTTGGCCACGCGGCTCTCCTCCAAGCTCAGCGCCTATTGCATGGACGAAACGGAGTCGATCCAAAAAGCCTTCGAGGAGTTGATCGGCAAGCCCGTTGGCGACTCGTTTTGGCTCATCCCTCCCTTCTTCACGGATTACGGGCTGAACATCACCATCGGTCGGGCCGTCTTCATCGGTTACGGGTGCACGTTTACGGGCCACGGAGCCATCGACATCTCAGATCAGGTCATGATCGCGTCAAAGGTCAACCTGGTCACGGCCGGTCATCCCGTTGAACCCGACAAACGGCGGGCATACATCACCGCGGAGCCGATCACGATCGGGACGAACGTGTGGATCGGAGCGGCGGCCACGATCTTGCCCGGCGTGAACATCGGAGCCGACGCCGTCGTCGCCGCCGGTGCAGTCGTGACACGTGACGTCCCTCCGGCGACCCTCGTAGCCGGTGTCCCCGCGACGGTTATCAGGCACCTCTAATATCAGCCCAGGACAGGGCCGCCTTGTGCCAAGCCGGCGCTCGGCTGCGAGGGTACCGAGCGATGTGAAAGGGCATGCAATGTAATGAACCACCCTCTTTGACTGGTTCCCGGCCAAAGCCAGGCGGAAGCCCTGCCTGCCCACCTGTTCGAGGCGGACGTAGGGCGGACCGCGTCAGGTCACCTGGCTGACATGGATGAACAGGTCTTCCCCGTGCACTCGTCGCCGGTGCTGGCTCGCCGACCTGGCTCGCTGTCGGCGATCAGCCGCTGCTTAAACGGCTGGCCCACTCGTCGACCGAGACCACCTCGGCCTGACGGGGGAACACCTTCCCGATGAGCACCCGGTGCACCTCCTCGTCGATATCGAGGCAGCCGTCGGCCAGAACGGTGAGCCGGTAGTCCTTGTCGGCCGCCTCGCGGAGTGTAGAGAGCACCACGCCACTGGTGGCAATACCGGTGAGGACCAGGTGGGTGACGTCCAATGACCGGAGGAGGACCTCGAGGTCGCTGCCCGAGAACGCGCTCACCCGCTTCTTAACCACCACCAGGTCTCCCTCTCGGGGGCCCACGGCGGGGTGGATCTGCGTGGCCTCGCTCTCGTCCGTGAACCTTGTGCTCGCCTGTGAAGCCAAGGCAGAAAAGGACCGGTTGTTGACGCTCACCTCGGGATGCCCGGCTCGGAAGGCCACCCGCACGAAGATCACCGGGACGACCGCCCCTCGGGCGGTGTCGACCGCTCGTGCCAGCCGGCTTAGGAGCTCGCCCGTTCCTGCGAAACGCTCGACGACGCCGCGCTGGACGTCCATGACCAACAAAGCGGTGTGCGCTGTGTCGTTGACCATGTATCCCGACCCTAGGGCGGGTGGCACTGGCGCCGTGCACTGGACCGAACGTCACGGGATCGTAGGGGCGAGGAACGGGTGGCCCAGTTAGGCGGCGTCTCGGCGCACCAGCTACGCCAGGCGCAGGATCGTGCCGCAGGGCGCGCCTAGCCTGCCTACCAATGGAAGACCACGAGCACGGCGAGAAGCGGTTTGGGGCGGCGGAGCAGGTCGCCGAGTGGGACGCGAGGTACGGCGAGCGAGAGGCCGGGCTGTGGAGCGGGCAACCGAACGGGCGGCTCGTCGCCGAAGTCGCCGGCCTCAGCCCCGGCCGAGCGCTTGACATCGGTTGTGGCGAGGGCGCGGACGCGATCTGGCTCGCTCGGAGCGGCTGGACAGTCACTGCCATCGACATCTCCAAGGTTGCGATCGGCCGGGCACGCGAGGCGGGCGAGCTGGCTGGTGCCACTGTCGAGTGGTTGGTCGGGGACGTCCTGGGGGTGCCGTTCCCGGCCCGCTCGTTCGACCTCGTGTCTTTGCAATACCCGGCGCTGCCCAAGGCCGCCGGCGAGCAGGCGGTGCGGAGGTTGCTCGACACCGTGCGCCCCAGCGGGTTGATGCTCGCCGTCTACCATGACCTCGACGATGAGCACTGGGAGCATATGAAGTCGCGGGGCGTCGACCCTGCGGACTATGTCGGTGCCGACGACATCGCCCAGATGCTTGAAGACGACTTCACGATCGAGCTGCACGCGGTTGAGCCACGCACCGACCCGCCGCCCGGTACCCCGCATGTCGACGATGTCGTGCTGCGCGCCCGGCGTCATTGACTGCGCCCGTCACGCGTCCGTGCATGAAAGTTGCGGCTGATCACGGCTCGGTGCGGTAACGGACAACGCTGACCGCCTCGCTGTGATCGGCGAGGTGCCTGAGCGCTCGAACGACGCCAGACGCGTCCACAGCATCATTGCTCGGAGGTTCCTGTTCCCTCGGCGCGAGAGATGGTTTGGCCTCCCTCCCGCTTAGGCTTAGGGCTGACAAACGTAGCAATTAGTAGGCGTGTCGACGTGGGCGCGATTAGGAGGCTTCGCCTTCTTCGTTGCACTGTTAGTAGTTGTAATCAAGATAACGGGCTTGGCCGATACCTCGGCCATGCACAACGCCCTAGCTGACCCTGACGACGATGGCTCCAAAGCGAGGCGGCTCTCAGATGACGGGCAACCGGGCCTGGTCAAGTACCCTCTTCTGACGAGAACGAGGTAGAGGAGGCGCGCGTGGGACAAGGCGAGCTCCTCGATCATGGGTTCTTCCGAGAAATAGTCGTTTCAACCGCTGTGGCAGTGGTAGTTGTAGGAGGCGACGGGACTATCAGTTTCGTGTCAGGGCCGGCCGTAAGGGCCCTTGGAGCGGGGCGTCAAGTGGTGCTCGAGGGATCGCGCTTCATCGACTTGTTCGTCCCCTCGGAGGCGGCGACGATGACGGCCTACCTGGAGTCTCTCAGGCAGCTGCCGGCAGGGCAGAGCCGCTGGCATGAGGCGACGGTCCAAGTGGGTGATGGTGCGCGGGTGATCGAGATGGATGGTGTGAACCTGCAATCGTCCCCCCACGTGACTGGGTTCGTACTGACGGTTTCAGACGTGACCGAACAGAGGCGTCGCGACGACCAGCTGCAAACGCGCGGCGCGCGGACCCTCTCACCGGCCTACAACCGGGCTGGGCTCGGCCCCAAGCTCGACCTTCTCGCTCGTAAGTTGCCCGGAGCAGGTTGTGTGGGGTTGCTCGACGTCGACAATTTCAAGCTCATCAACGACAGCCTCGGTCACGACGTCGGCGATGAGATATTGCGCCGCGTCGGGCTCTGTCTTGGACAAGTGCTCCGCGAGGCAGCCGGCCTCGCTCGCATAGGTGGCGACGAGTTCGTCGTCGTGCTCCGCGACAGCACGGCCGAGGAGGCCCGCGTCTGTTTTGAAAAGGTCATAGTGGCAATCGTCTCGCTTGGGCTGGTGGGAAGCCACGAGGTCGGGGTCTCGGCCAGCGTGGGCATCGCCGAAACGGACGGGGCGGCCACAGGGGGACAATTGTTGCAGCGGGCGGACATGGCGATGTACAGAGCAAAGAGCGGGAAAAAGGGCAGCATATGGGTCTACTCCGTAGATGATGTCGACTGGGAGCGTCGCCACAAGGCAGAGCTAAGCCTCATACAGGCGGACCTTCAGCGCGCCGCCCAGGAAGCACGAACCGACGCTTTGACCGGCCTTCCCAACACTCGCGCCTACCATGAGTACCTTGTTGCCGTGGACAACCGAGAGCGGGACGGGGCCCTGGACTATGCCGTCCTGTTCTTCGATGCCGACGACTTCCACGTCCTCAACAGGGAGCGCGGCGACGCAACGGGAGACGACGTGCTGCGGCTCCTAGCGAAGATCTTCTCCCGGTCGTGCCGTTCGGGCGATGTCGTATTCCGGAAGGGTGGAGAAGAGTTCGTCGCATTGCTCCCCGACTGTAAGCACGCAGAGGCTTGCGAAGTAGCCGAGCGCACTCGCCGGGCCGTCCAAAGCTCCGCTATCCCCAGCGGCGCGCCAGACAAGGTCCTGACGATCAGCGTCGGGGTGGCTTGTTTCGACGCGCGGCGGCACGCCGCCGCCGCCAACGTTGTGGCCGAGGCGTCGGATGCCATTACGCTCGCCAAGGACAGCGGGCGTAACTGCGTCCGGTCCGTCCGCCCGCCTCTCTCACTAAGGCAAGAAGGCCCCGTTCAACGCGTCGGGTCGACCAGGAGGTGAGATGGCAGATTACAACGCCATAGACAGGCTAACAGCGCAGCTCAGCCGAGCCCAGCCGGCGGCCAGCGCGCGACAAGCCGATGTGGCCGGTCGCCTTCACCGAGCCCGCCGAGCCGTTGTGCTCAGCGGGGCCGGGATCTCGGTCGCCTCAGGTATCGGCACTTACAGCGGCGCTGGCGGCCTGTGGGAAAACCCTGAGCTGTTGGAAGCGCACCAGGTTGAGTCGTTACCCGACAGCCTGCCGATCATCTGGTCGGTCAAAGGACCGATGCGGGCGCGGGCGTTGGCGGCGCGGCCCAACCCGGCCCACATGGCGCTGGTCAAACTGGAAAGCCAGCTGGTCGGTCGGGGCGGCAGGCTGACCATCATCACCCAGAACATCGATGGGCTCCACCAGCGGGCCGGCAACACCGAAGTGCTAGAGATGCACGGCTCGATGATGCGCAGCCGCTGTTATGACCGGATGTGCGCTCTCAAGCCTTTTGAGGACACCTATGCCCCGCCGGCCGGCGAAGTGCCAATTTGCCCCCGTTGTCAAGTGCAACCACTGCGCCCAGATGTTGTCCTGTTTGGCGAGGCGCTGCCGTGGTCCGTGATCTCAGCGGCTGAGTCCGCGCTGCACCAGGCCGACGTCCTGCTGGTCGTCGGCACTTCGGGGGCCGTCAGTTCAGCCACCACCACGATCGACACTGGCGCCGCGTACGGCGTGTACTGCGTGCTCATAAATAAAGAGCCCTGGGACCGCCCTCATCCTCACGTGAACGAGACCCTGCTCGGTCCTGCTGAAGAGATCCTGCCCCGGTTGGTCTTCCTGGCCGGTGCTCAAGCCGGGGCGGCATAGTGCCTGCCACGAGCTGACGCCAGAAGCGCCGGCGTGTCCTGTCCTGGCCACGTCCCAGTGAGAACGCAGACCCCCGCCGTGTCCGCGCTGCCCGAAACGTCGATCACCCGAAGGATGGTCAGTTCGAGGTCGCCGGACCTGACAATCGTCGTTTTTCCTTCGTTCCAGTAAGTCACAGGGCCGACGGGCGGTACGGCCGATCCGGGCGCGCCGCTCCCAGCGACCCTCGTCGTCGCCTGGCGTCGTTCGTACCCTTCATCGGTTACCACGTCGAGGTCCGCCTGGGTGCCTCCGGTCAGGATGGCCGTCGCCAACGCTTCGACATATGCCGGGTCCCCGCAGGCGTCATAGACCCACCGCTCGCCGAGGACGGAGTGCTGCGTCGTCGCGATCAGGGATGCCTCGGCGCCGGCCACCGGCGCGCCTCGATAACTTACAGGGACCTGAAGCACCTGCCCGTCAGCGCTCCGGAGCAGGTGGGTCTCAATCCCGACTTCACCTTCGCGGTCGTCGAAACGGTAGGCACCGACGGCATCGAGGGTGCTCGAGCCAGCAAGGGCGCCACACCATGGTTGGAGGGGGGCCCAGGCGGACAGCAACTCCATCTTGGATGGGGTCACTTGGGCTCGGTAGAGGATGGCCACAGAAAAGATGTTAGACGCCGGCCTCGATCGCAGCCGGAGCGGGAACGTCGAAGGGGTGGAGAAGGCCCTGCACGTTCCCCTATATCTCAGTATCGGAGAAATCCCACGCCCGCACGTACCCGGGTTCGAGGCGGACCACGATGTCGTCAGAGGCGGACTCGGCGTAGCGGCGACCCCGTGTCCCCCCTAGGTACCTGACGGCAATACGCTCGACGGTAGCCCTGACGTCGTGGCGGACCAGGATGGCATTGGTCGTCACCTCCACGCCCCGGTAAGGCGGCGTAGGCTCGGCGACCACCAAGACGGCCCTGGGGCCCGGCGCAGGTGACGGGCTTTGATGTCGGTGTCCGAAGTGCACACACAGAACCCACCGTCCCTGTACTCATGCCACACCGGTGAGAGCAAGGCCGTGCCGTCGGCCCGGTAGGTCGCGAGTACCGCCAGCAGCGGAAGGTCGACCAGGTCCCCTAGGTAGTTGGGCAGACGTGCCACCGCTTGATGTCCTGGTCCTGCCCGGCAGCCAGGGCACCCGCCCTTTGTTGAACGACTCGACGATGCTCGATTGGGTCCGCCGCCGTCGGGATGAGGGGACACTGATGACCAGCGTGTGTACTGGTTCCCTGGTTTTTGCCGCCGCTGGTATCTTGCACGGCAGACCGGCCACGACACATTGGGAGCAGCTCGACTTTCTCGAACAGCTCGACCCTACGATCGAGCTGAGACCGTCGTGCCGTTGGGTGGACTCGGGCGAGGTGATCACGGCCTCGGGCGTCTCGGCTGGGATCGACATGGCACTGCACCTTGTCCGCCGTCTTGCGGGTGAGGAGCGCGCCCGGCAGGTCCGACGCGCTATCCAGTACGATCCTGACCCACCGATTTGAGCGTGGCCGGCATCCAGCATCGCCATCATGGCGGCCAGGGCTCCGAGGACCGGGGGCAAACCGAGAATAAAGCCTGCGCTCGCTTGGATGTCCTTGATCTCGGCCCTGTACTCGACGGCGTAGTCGTCGTGTAGGTAAAGTTCCGTCGAAGGGCGAGGTCTAAGACTACGCGGCCGGGGAACTTCTCCTGCCAGGCGAGGTTGAACCTCTGTCAAAGTCGGCTAGCACGCCGTCTTGGTCTACAAGCACCAACATGGAGTTCTCCCAACTCTCGGGTCATTAGCCGCTACCTGCGTTATGGGAAGACTTATCTGGCGATGACTTACGTCCCCGAGCGCGCTGGTAGCTCCTGGTCCGCCACCTCGGCCCAGCCCCCACTCGCAAGCACTGTTGACTGGTCAAGGGCTGGCCTCCAGAAGTGCGGCCCATTGAGCGGGCCCGCCGTCAGCCACCACGTTCCGGACCATGCGGTCCAGAACGAGTTCGAGGCTCGTGAGTTCTCTCTCGCTGATATCGGCACGGAGCCGCTGGTCGAACGCCACCGCGGCCGCGCGCAGTCGTAGGAACATCTCCTCACCGGCACCGGTCAGTTCGACTACGTGAATTCGACGGTTGGTGGTGTCGCGGCGCCGTGTAACTAGCCCACCGGAGTCCATGGCATTGAGGTGATGCGTGAGCGTAGCCTCCCTGACCCCGATCGCCTCGGCCAGCTCCCGCTGGTTGGCGGGGCGTCGGACCTTCAGGTTGACCAGCACCAGCCACTCCGGCAGGGACCCTCCGACCTCGGCGAGCGCCTCATCGAACGCCCGCCTCACTATCCGGGCGGCACTAGCCAGACGAAGACCGATCGGAGGCTGCATGGGGTGCACCTGATCAGGGTAGCACTACGCATCGAACTCTAAGTCTTTGATATCTAAGGCTCAGCAAGCTATGCTTTTTGAAGTTCCCTGAGGCGAAAGGAGACGCAGATGACCGAGCTGCAAGGCCCTACCGCGCGTCGAAGAGAGCGAGAGCCGAGCCTCGCGGGACTATTTCGTCGTCCCACTCCCGGGCGGCTCCTTTCGAGCGGTCTCGGTCATGGGGAGAACGGTGCCGCTTCTATTGCTATCCTTGCAGCTAAGTATCTTCTGCCTGTCCGCCGGGAGGTCACTCCGACGGACGTGTCGATATGAACCTGTTCTGGGAGCCCACGTGTACCGTAAGAAATCGCTCTTAGCTGCCGTTCTGTTGGCGACCACCTTGGTCGGCACCGTCGGCGAGGCAGTCCCGGTCTCGGCCGCCACAGTCCCTCACGCCCCTCAGCCGGCCGTACCGGTCGCAACCAACCCGTCCTTGGCGTCCTGTCGCAGCGCGGTGCAACGCCAAACGTACTCAAAGGGCATATTGACCGTCGCCACCGACGACCCCGGTTACCCGCCCTGGTTCGAGGACAACACACCCTCAAACGGACAGGGTTATGAGTCCGCGGTCGCCTACGAAGTCGGCTCGCTGCTCGGGTTTGACCACAAGCAGGTCAAGTGGGTCACCGAGCCGTTCGATTCGAGCTATGCCCCAGGCCCCAAGGCGTTTGATTTCGACATAAATGAGATCTCGGTCACGCCTGACAGGGCAAAAGTCGTCACTTTCTCGACCAGTTACTACAACACGACGCAGTCGGTCGTCGCCCTAAAGTCCGACCCGATCGTGACGAAGCACACGCCGGCCGAGCTCAAGACTTACCTGTACGGCGACCAGATTGGCACGACAGGCTTGGCATATATTTACGACTACATCCACCCGGCACGCTCCACCCGTGTTTACAATACGTTGGACGAGGCCGTAGCCGCTCTCCAGACAAGGCAGGTGGACGCGATCGTCGTCGACACGCCCGATGGCCAGTACATGGCGACTTCGGAGGTGGAAAAGGGTGTGCAGGTGGGACAGTTCCCCAGTACTGGTGAGCATTACGGCTTGCTGTTCCGAAAGGGCAACCCGCTCGTGGCCTGTGTCGACTCAGCCCTGACGGCGATGGGCCGAGACGGCGTGCTCGCCGCCCTCTCGAAGAAGTACCTCGGGATCTACAACTCGGTCCCGGTCCTCAAGCCGTAGGTGCGCGGGACGACGCGCGGAGCCGTTTAGGCGGTGGCACTGACCGTACCAAGCCCTCCGGCCGGTGCGGGCGGCCCGCCTGCCGGCGACGCGCCGCCCATCTCGCTTTACGCCAGCCATCGTCCCCGCCTGCGCGGGCGGTCGGGCACGGCTGCCAGCACCGTTTCCACCGTGCTTGTGGTGGCTCTGATCGTCCTGTTCCTGGCGTCGCCGGAAGCCGGTGCGTTCCGCAACGGCTTCCTCAACATCCACCAGATGTGGGTGGCGCTCGCCGGCCGCCCGACCCAGGGCATCCTTTCGGTCGGCAAGGGCTTCGTCCTCAATATCTGGCTCTCGGCCGTCTGTGAGTCGATCGTCCTGCTGCTCGCCCTGGGGATCGCCAGCCTGCGGCTCACGACGGGGCCGGTGCTGTTCCCGTTCCGGGCCCTCGCCATCGCCTACACCGACTTCGCCCGCGGCGTGCCCGTGATCCTCGTCATGCTGTGGGTCGGTTTCGGCGTGCCCTCGCTCAACATCGCCGAGGTCTCCTCGCAGTCGCCCGTCGTTTACGCTGGCTTCGTACTCGTCTTTTCCTATACCGCCTACGTCGCCGAGGTCTACCGCGCTGGCCTAATGTCTGTTCCTCGCGCCCAGGTCCAAGCCGCCCGCAGCCTCGGGATAAGCTCTCGTACGACGCTACGCCGAGTGGTCCTCCCCCAAGCCGTGCGTAACGTCCTGCCGGCACTGCTCAACGACTTCGCCTCGCTACAGAAGGACACGGCCATCGTCTCTACGCTGGGCGTTGCCGAGGCGGTGCATTCCGCCCAAATTGCTGGGGGCGTCGAGTTCAACTACTCCGGCTTCACCATGGCGTCGCTACTGTTCCTCGCCGTTACCGTCCCCCTGACTCGTTATACGGACCACATCATGGCCCGGGACCGGTCCCGCCGGCTGGCCGGTACGACCGTGTGAGCGCCGAGAGCTCGGTCACTTCCATACGGGCCGCAGCCGCGGCCCCCGTGCTGAAGGCCGTCGGCGTGCACAAGTCTTTTGGGCCGCTCGCAGTCCTGCGGGGCGTCGACTTGTCGGTCGGTGCCCATGAGGTCGTGTGCCTTATCGGCGCTTCGGGGTCGGGCAAGTCGACCTTGCTCCGATGCTGCAACCTCCTGGAGCGGGTGGACTCGGGGACGATCGAACTGTTCGGCCATGACCTGGGAGATGACCGCATCGACGAAGACCTCGTCAGGCGTCACACCGGAATGGTGTTCCAGTCGTTCAACCTCTTCCCGCACCTTAACGTGCTTGACAACGTCACCCTCGCTCCGCGACGTGTCCTTGGGCTCGAGCGCGGCCCGGCCGAGCAACGTGCCCGCGAGTTGCTGAGCCGGATCGGCATGGGGGAGAAGGCGACCGAGTACCCCGACCGTCTCTCGGGGGGCCAGCAGCAGCGTGTCGCTATCGTCCGGTCCCTCGCCATGAGCCCCAGGCTGCTCCTCTTGGACGAGGTCACCTCCGCTTTGGATCCTGAGTTGGTCGCCGAGGTACTGGATCTCGTCGGTGACCTCGCCCACCAGGGCATGACGATGCTGATCGCGACCCATGAGATGGGCTTTGCCCGCGAGGTCGCCAATACCGTCTGCTTCCTGGAGGGCGGCGTCATCGTCGAGTCCGGCCCGCCCGAACGTATCTTCGGCGATCCCAGCGAACAGGCCACCCGACGTTTCCTCCAGCGGATCGTGGACGCGGGCCGACTGTAGCGCTGCCCCTCGTCGGTTCAGCGCGCCAGGCGCCCCGCCAACCAGGCCAGAGAAAGTGGGTAACGGTAGTCAATGCCCCCATGGCCGGCCTCGAATAGCTCGAAGTGAAGGCGGTCCTCGGGAAGGCCCGCCTTGGTCACCTCGGCCCGGAACGCCTCAGCGCCGAGGTCCAAGTACCACTCGTCTCGCGTCCCGGCGTCGACCCACACCGCTCGCAGTGAGCGGACCGCCTCCGCGTACTGTGGCACCATCCGTACGGGGTCCCAGTCCAGCCACCGCTGCCATTGTTCGGGGCGCAACACACCGGACACGGGGTCGAACGGCAATTCCGCGGTGCCGTCGTCGGCGGCCGAGAAACAGGCCGACAGCCCCAGCAACATCAGCAGTGTGCTGTCGTCGTTCTTGGAAAACGCCGGGCGGGAGCCGAAATCCTCCCACCACTTCATGATGTCGTGCTCGTAGTCGCGCAGAGCCCGGGCACCCTTGGCGAACTCAGGGATGTAGCACAGCTCGTAGAGGTTGTCCCCCGAATGGGTGGCCAATGCCCCGAACAGGTCCGGCCGCAGCATCGTTGTTATCATGGCGCCGAAGCCACCCGAGGACTTGCCGGCGATGCCGCGAGACTCCCGGTCGGCGATGGTGCGGTAATGCTCGTCCACCCAAGGCACCACCTCTTGGCACAGGTACGAGTGGTACTTGCCCGTACCCGTCGAGTCGACGAACTGCGAGCCGCCATAGCGTGTCCAGGCATCGACGTAGACCACCACGCACCCGGGTGCCCTGCCCTCGGCGAAGACGGCGTCGGCCGTCTCCAAAAAAGGCTGCTTGAACGGAGAGCGGTTGGCCCACATGGACAAGTGGCCCGTGTAGCCCTGGAGCATGTACACGGCGGGGTACTTGACGTCCGGGCTCGCGTCATAGCCCGGGGGGACGTACACCCAAATGGGTCGTCCGTGCGGGTCCCCCAGTGGGTTGTCCACCAGCAGGTCCGAGGTGATGGTGTGGCGGTCGAGACGGCCGGCAAGTTCAACGCCCCAGGGCAACATGGTCCTATCCAATCACGCCAAGCCGGTCAGCCTCTTGCTCTTGTGGCCCCCCGGCTGGGTGTGGACCAATGGATCCGGTGCGCTGGGATAGCGTGCCGAACAGGGTGGCCCGGCACCTAGCCGGCGTCGCGGTCGGCGTGGTGGGCCAGGCGGGCAACCTGCCGGCGCGTTCCCTGGGCGACGGCTGTGGCCGCGCTCGCCGGCGAAAACCGGACTGCCCACCAAGCGAGAGCGGCACCACGAACGAAGTGCCCGGACCGGGCGGCGGCGGAGGCGTTCCGGAGGGCGGTCTGGGAGTAAAACCGCCGGGCGGCGCGGCGCCCTACGGTCAGGTCGGCGGCCGCCTCGGTGTCCGCCGCATCCAGCGCCCGCTGCAGGTGAGCGTAGATGGCCCGATCAAGGGCAGAGGCCATACGACGGGTGTCGCGGCTGGCGTTGTGGTCGAGTAGACGGAGTGACGAGTCGTCGGTCCCTCGGCCCGCACCGTTCTCGCGAACTTCTTGTTGTACCCTGTCACAACGTCAAAGGCCGTGTAAGCGGCCACTACGCCCGGGCCGGCGGCCAGGGCTTCGACGGCCGTCGAGAGATGCCGCGGGTACCACACGTCGTCGTAGTCGAGGAACGCCACCAGATCGCCACGGGCATGAGCCAGGCCACGGTTCCGCGCCCTAGCGACGCCGCCCCGGTCCTGGCGGACGACACGGATCCGCCCGTCGACATTGACCAGTTCCGCCAGAGCCCCGGGGTCGGGAGAACCGTCGTCGACGACGATTACCTCCCAGTTGGTCCAGTCCTGGGCGATGACGGAGGCCAGCGCCTCGGCCAGGAACGGCGGCCGGCTGATATGAGTCGGGATGATGATGCTCACGAGCGGTGCAACCTGGGCGAGGGCCACTGCCCCAGACGTTAGGCCTTTGGTTAGCTGGCCGAGTTGACCGGCCTAAAGCGGCACCGACCGGTCGCCCAACGTGGACGTGCGGCGGCGGCAGGACGGCCAGGGTGCGGTCGTTGCCTTACAACTGTAAGTTACACTACGAGACCAAACATTTGTAAAGTTAAAGTTGTGAGCCTTACCTCAGAGCAGATCGCCGCCACTCCGCCCACGCCACATCGGCGCAACCGGAGGGGAGAGGGTGCCCGGTTACGCCAGGACATCCTCGACGCGGCGGCGAGGATCCTCGAGACGACGGGGTCGGAGGACGCCGTTACCCTGCGAGCCATCGCCCGCGACGTCGGCATCGCCGCCCCTTCTATCTACGCCCATTTCCCGGACCGGGAGGCGGTGTTGGACCAGCTGGTCATTGACGGGTTCCGGGAGTTGGCCGCAGCCATCGAAGCTGCCGGTCTGGGGGGCACTGACCCGGTGGCGCGCCTACTGGCGGGGTGCCACGCCTACCTGGACTTCGCCGCCGAACGTCCCCGGCGCTACTGGGCCCTGTTTGACCACTCCGCCCCTGGTGCAAGGCGCCGGGACATCGAGTCAGTCCCGGTCAGCGAAGGTCGGGCCACCTTCGAGCTCCTGGTCCAGGCCATTGCCGACTGCGCCCAGGCCGGGAGCTCCGCCAGCATCGATCATTTTGGCGATGCCGTGGCGGTATGGGTCGGCCTTCACGGGCTGGCTACCCTTTCAGTGTCGCTGGCCAGTTTTCCCTGGCCCGATCAGGGACAACTGATGAACGCACTCGTGGGCCGACTGGCCCGGCTGACAACGGTGTACCCCTAGGTCCCAAAGGGTCGGGTGCAGTTCACGTAAGGTCCCTGGGCCCAATCGGCTCCCACCGTTAGCCCGTCCCGGTGGCGAGCTCGGGCACGCGCCCCGGGACGGGACCGACGACTTCGGTGACGAACTCGTCGGCGGCCCTCTTCAAACAGGCGATCATGGCCCGTACCGGCAACTCGTCGGCGATAGCGTCCCGAGTCAGGGCCCAGACCTGACGCTCGGGCTGGATGCCTTTGACCCGCCGGACGGCGACGCCGGGGTGGGGCGACGGGCTGAGCGCCATCAGGGGCACGAGGGCGACCCCGAGCCCGGCGGCGATAAAGCCGAGCGCCGTGGGGTACTCGTCGGCCTCGAGGGCGTACCGTGGCCGGAACCCCGCCCGGGCGCAGGCCAGTTCAACGACCAGCGCACATAAGTCTGGGCACGAGCTGACCCCGATCCATGGCTCCCCGGCGGCCAGGGCAATATCCAGCTGACGCTTCGCGGCCAAGGGGTGGGAGCGAGGTAGGACGGCGCGGAACGGGTCGGCCAAGAGGTGGTGGTGGACTAGCCCATCGTTGACCGGCTCGCCCGGCGAACGGGGCAGGACCACTACGGCGACATCGACCGAGCCGGCGCGCAGGTGGCTGGTTGCCTCGTCGGGCTCAGCCACAACGAAGTCGAGGGCCACGTCCGGGAGCTGCGACCGAAAATCGGCCAATGCCCCCGGCACCAGCGCCGAGCTTGCGGTCGGGAAAGCCGCCAGACGGAGGCGACCGGTACGGCCAGAGCGCCAGGCGGCCAGGGCGTCCTCAGCGTCTTGTACGGCCGCCAGAACCCGACTGGTGTGCTCGCACAAAAGCAGGGCCACCTCTGTCGGTCGTACCCCACGGCCCACCCGCTCCAGCAACCGCACCCCCGTCTCTCGCTCGAGCGTGCTCATCTGTTGGCTCACGGCTGACGGCGTGTAGCTCAACAGCTCGGCGGCGGCGGCCACCGACCCCGTCTCGACGACAGCCTTTAGGACATTGAGGCGGCGGACGTCGATCACCGGACACCTAAGAAAAAGTAAAGTGTGGCGCGGAAAGTGTCATCTGTTGTGGGCGAGACGTACCGGATAATGGTCACATGCAGTCTCCCTCGGCGTTGCGTGTACCCGGCTCATGATATGGCTTGTCCCCGTACTGGTCGGCGGTTTTCTTCTAGCCGTGCCGTTCCTTGGTGCCGACACCAGGGACGGACGTGACTGGCGGCCATTGCGCCTGCCTAGCCCGGTGCCCGACACCTCTCGCCCGCCTTCAGCTCCAACCGGGGCGCGCCAAGCTATCAAGGAACTAAGAGCAAAGCTAATGAACTGGAGAGCGGCGCGTCGCCGTAGTCTTCGGCACGGCCTGAGAGCTCGGGGCCAAGTGGGCCGTGTTCTGGCCCGCCCCTGGGACCAAGGCGTCGATGTCATCGGGCGTCGGCGGTCCAGCGGAGCCCGGTGCCCGGCGTTGGCCGAGGCTCGTCCGGCCAATTCAATAGAACGGGAACAATTGGACTGACCCCGGATATTCCCGGCCTGCCATCGCGCAGATAACGCGCAGATAAGTTGTACTCGCGATTTGTAGCGGTATTGGTCCCCGAGCCGCTTGGTGGCCATGACTTTTCTTATCTCAGGTACCTCCTGGGCGAGATCACCGATGGCGCACCGGCGTCCAGACGCCTAACCTGGGTCCGCGGCGCGACGGTTCGGTAGGCGTCTTCGCAGACGATCGCGACTTCGTCCCAGTCCACGTCGCCGTCGAGACGAAGGCCAAGCCAACCGCGATCACCAACGTACGGTGGGCGAAAGAAGCGGTCCGGGGCGGCGCCGACCAAGCTCTCCTGTGCTCCTGGGGGTGCCGCACACCAAAGATGAGGGAACCGGTTGTGGTGGTGACCTCGGGGCCAGAGCATGACGAACTGCCTGCCGACGAAGAAGGCGGGGGAGCCATGGCTGAGCCGTTCGGTCACCCCGGGGAGCGCTAGGCAGGTCGACCGGACCTGCTCCTCGATGTCCTGGTCCATCGGCCCAAACTATGCAAACCAGCGGGGACCACGACTGACGGCCCATCTCAAGAGGGGGGCCGTCCCTGTCCAGGGGCGGCGACAAAGCCATGGGCGGGGTGACGGGTATTGACCGTCGGCGGACGCTACGGTGGGCGACGGTTGGGAGCCCTGGCCGGAAGGCCTGGGGGGTTAGCCACATCAGCCGGGGCTCCCTTTTGTAAAGGCTACTGGTCGTGGCGAGTGGCGTACGCCGTTGTCTTCGGGGTTGTCCGCCCGCCGGGGGGCCCCGGGGGCCCGGTGGCGCCGTGACCGGGAGCTGAGAGTGGCATCGACCACTTATGCCCCCCAACCCCGAGGATGGCGCCATCGCTCCCGCCTAGCGCGAAGTTGAACACGGGGTGAACGCGCTGAGTATGGTCTACTGATCGTGCCAAGCGTCGAACAACTCGTACTGGTCCTATTCGGCCGCGTGACCGAGGCTGTCGCTCAGGCCACCTCGGCCTTGCTGGACGGCGATGTGCTCCTGGGCCAAACGGTCATCGATGCTGACAGGGCGATCGACCAGCAGACCGAGGTGGTCGGGCAACTGGTATGGGCACAGATCGACTCGCAACATCCCACGCCGACGGAGCTGCGCCACCTGGTGGCTGTCTTATTGGTCCTGCCTGAGCTGGAGCGAAGCGCCGACCTGGCCGAGCACATTGCCCAGCGGGCGGCCGGGAACGTTGGGGCCAACATGACCCCGGTCAGCCGAGGCATCGTGCAGCGGATGTCCGAGGTGGCGGTCGAGATGTGGCGGTCCGCTACCAACGCCTACGCCAGTCGGAGCGCCGAGGACCTCGATCTCTACGAAGCCGATGAGGAACTCGACATCCTCCACGAACGGCTTACAGCCGAGGTCGCCGGCGGGACGATGAGGCCGCCAGTGGCCGCACAGGTGACGCTGCTCGCCCGTTTTTATGAGCGCCTGGGGGACCATGCCGTCAACCTGGCTCGCCGTATATCTATCTTCCAGGATTGAGGACCAGCCTCTGGCCGAGCTGCAGGTTTGCCTACGAGCCGACCCTGGTCGGCACGGCCGGAATTACCCGTCGCCGAACGAGACGCCGGGACCGTCGACGTACACGGGCAACGGGCGCGGGCATTTCCCATCGTGGCGCTGGCCGCGGACCGTTAAGCCGTAGCGACCGCATTGCCGGCAGCGCTCGACGACCTCACCGGCAAGCCCACCCACGAGGCCCACTGCCATGGCCAGTGCCGTGGCCGCCAGAAGTCCAACAACCAGTACCACGACCGTAATTTCGAGAAACAGGGCCATAGGGCCTCCTCACCTGCTAGCTCTGGCAAGTGCTCACAGCCAACTTAGACAGCCCGAATGTTACGGCGCTGTTAAATACAGGCACCTCTGCACGTACGGGCACCTCTGGCGCAGCAGGGGTTGACCGCCTTCGCTCAGCGAGGCAGTTCTCCTCAAGTGAGGAAATAATCAGTAATGTATTTCTCGCCTTCGTCGCAGAAAAACGTGATAACCGTCCGCAGTTCAGGCGAGCTTTGCCGGAGCCGGCGAGCGGCGATCAGATGGGCACCGGAGCTCGGGCCGACGAAGATCCCGAACTCACGGGCCAACCGTCGCATCTCAGAGATAGCTGCCTCGCTCTCGACGGGTACCAGTTCGTCGATCAGGTCCTTGTGGCGTGCGAATATACCGGGGACAAACCCGTCGGCGATCCCTTCGATCAAATGGCGGCCCACCTCACCGCACATGAGAGTGCAGGACTCGTTCGGCTCAACGGCGACGATCCGGCAGGCCGGGTTGAGTTCACGGAAACACTGGCCTACACCTATGATCGTGCCTCCGGTCCCCACCCCCCCGACGACCGCGTCCGGGACTACCCCAGGCGGTAGCTGGGCCAGGATCTCACGGCCGAGCCAGGTCCGGTTCTCGTCCACGTTCCATTCGGAGTCGAACTGTTGAGGGGCAAAAAACCCCGGTTGGCAGCCAAGTTCGCGGGCCTTAGCCAGCGCGTCATTGACGTGGAAGTCCCCGATAGTCATTACCTCGGCCCCGAAGGCCCGGGATATGGCTGCTCTTTCGACGCTGACACCCTCGGGCATGATGACGATCATGCGGTAGCCCTTGGCCGCGGCGACCATGCTCATGGCGTTGCCCGTATTGCCGCTGCTCGCTTCCACGATCGTACCACCGGGTCGCAATAGGCCCTCGTGCTCCGCCCGTTCGATCATGTACTTCGCGATCCGTGCCTTTATCGAACCGGACGGGTTGAGGTACTCAAGCTTCGCCCATACGCCGTCGACGAGCACGAGCGGAGTGTTGCCGATGGCGTCGAGGACGGTCGCCGGCGCGGGACTGGGGGCCGCGCTCTCGGGGGCCATGACAATCTCCGGCTTCGCGCCCACCACGTGGTCAGTCATTCCCAGGCTCCCAGGCCAAGTCAAGGCTCGCTGCCTCGGGGAGGCGGTGAACGAAGGGCTGGACGTGCCGGCCTTGCTCGCTGCCCGGCACAGGCCGCGCCATAGGGGCACGCCCTGGGGCTGAGGCGTCCTGGGGGCTCGCTGGAGGTCCGTCCTGGCGCGAGATCCCCGCCATCATCAGCCCGATGGCCTCGCGGCTTGTGGTGCGAGGATCGACTTCGCCGATAAAGGCGCCCTCGTACATGACCAGGACCCGATGGGAGACCGAGATGACCTCGTCAAGGTCCTCCGAGATAACCAGGACGGCGGTCCCCCGGCGAGCCTCTTCACGGACCCGCTCATGAATATAACGGGCGGCGACCACATCGATGCCCCGGGTGGGCTGCGCCACCAGGAGAGCCTTTGGTCGGCCGGAAAGCTCCCGGGCGAGGATGAGCTTTTGAATGTTGCCGCCCGAAAGGTTCCGTGTAGGCGTGTCGATCCCGGGCGTGCGTACGTCGAAGGTCGCCACGAGCTCCCGGGCGCGGGCGCGGATGGCGCGGCGGCGCAGGAACCCGAGCCGGGCGAAAGCGGGCTTGTCGGAGTCGACGAGCATGAGGTTCTCGGCCACGCTGAAGTCACCGATCACGCCGTCGCGCATCCTCTCTTCGGGCACGTAACCGAGGCCGGCGCGGCGTGCCATCGAGGCCTTCTTACCCGCCAGCTCGACACCGTCGACCTTGACAGACCCTCTCGAATGGGGCCGCAGGCAGGCGATGGCCTCGCCGAGCTCGCGCTGGCCGTTACCGGACACGCCGGCGATGCCGACGATCTCTCCGGCACGGACGTCGAGCGACACCTCGCGCACCGACTCGTTGCCCCTGTCTCCTCGTACGACAAGATCGCGGACCGCGAGCCTCACCTCGCCCGTCCGTGCCGCCGGGGCGGGGCTGTCGGCGTTGATCTGGCGGCCCACCATCATCTCGGCCAGTTGCTCGTGCGTGACTTCGGAGGGGCGCACGGTGCCGATCTTCCTGCCCCCTCGCAGCACCGTGATGCGGTCCGATATGGCAAGCACCTCGCGGATCTTGTGGGAGATGAAGATCAAGCCGCGACCGTCTGCGGTCATTTGCCTAAGCACACGAAAAAGGTCGTCGACCTCGCGCGGGGTGAGCACAGCGGTGGGCTCGTCCAAGACCAACAGGCGCGACTCGCGGTAGAGGGCCTTTATGATCTCGACCCTCTGGCGCTCCCCCACCGACAGTTGCCATACGAGTGCCGAGGGATTGACCTCTAGCCCGTAGGCCGACGACAGTTCGTCGATGCGAGCCGAGACACGGCGGATGTCCTTCAGTGGCGCCCTCGTCGACCTGAGCCCGAGCGATACGTTTTCCGCCACGGTCAGAGTCGGGACCAACATGAAATGTTGGTGGACCATCCCGATCCCGAGGGCGATGGCCGCAGCCGGGGTGTGCGCGACCACCGGCTTCCCGTCCAGGAGGACATCCCCCGAGTCCGCCTGGTAGAAACCGTAAAGGACCCGCATCAGTGTGCTCTTGCCGGCGCCGTTCTCACCAAACAGCGTGTGCACCTCACCGGCGCGGACGTCGAAGTCGATGTTGTCGTTGGCGAGCACTCCGGGGAAGCGCTTGGTCACCCCGCGCATCTCGAGCAGCGCGGCCGGGCCCCTCGTCTTCTCCGGAGTGCTCAGCATGGTCCGGCTCCTTCCCGGTCAGTTCCGGCGACGCGCTCTACTGGGCAACGGTGAGCGTGCCGTCGGCGATCTTGTTGACCAGCTTCTCGGCTTGAGCCTTCACGCTGGCCGGGAGCGGGTAGTCAGGGTTGAACACGATCTTCTCACCATTGTTGCCGAGCGAGATCGTGTAGGTGGAACCGCCGAGCTTGCCGGCCCTGATACCGGTAAAGATCTTCTCGAGCACCGGGTCCCAGTTGTACACCTGAGAGGACACGACCTCTGATGGTGCCAACGAGGCTTGCGACCATTGCGTCCCGAACCATGCCGCCTTGTCGGCTTTGGCGATCCCGATGGCGCCAACGACGGATTGCGAGCTGCCCGTGAGCACATCAGCCCCGTCGGCGACGTAGGCCTTGGCCGCGCTCGCCATGAGCGAGACGTCGCTGAACGAGCCGGTGAACGAGACATGCACGGTCGCCTTGGGGTCCTGTGCCAGCACCCCGGCCTTGAAGCCGTCGACGTAGAGTTGCGCGTCACCGACGTCGATGGGGCCGATGACACCGATCACGTGGCTCTTGCTCAACATGCCCGCCATGTACCCCTGTACGTAGCCCCCCTGGTTGGAGGCGGCTTGGTAGGCGTAGATGTTCGGTTGATTGAAAGTTGAACCGGCCGTGCCCCAAGCGAAAGAGACCTTCGGGAACTTAGGCGCGAGCGCCTGCAAGATGCTGCCGTACTGGGAACCATGGGCGATAACCAAGTTGTAATGGTCCGCCGCGTACTGGCGGATCAGGTTGGCGGCATCGGAAACCACGAACTCATTATCAGAGATCGAGATCTGAAGGTTGTACGACGTCTTCAGCTGCTCCAATGCTGCCACCATCGACTGGGTGAAGGCAAGGTCGTTGACGGCGCTCGGTGCCACGAGCGCGACCTTCAGCACCGGCAGGGAGCTGGACGCACTGGCGGGGACGGCGCTGGCGAGCGCGGTCGTAAGGAGCGCCGGCGCAGTGACCAGCGTTACCAGGCGCCGCGCCCAGTTGGATTTGAACCTCAATTGGTCCTCCTTGAGAGTGGGGCGAGGGGCGAGCCCTCTTCCCGTTCGGTGGTGGTTGCTTTCCTGCGGTCGAGGGGGGCGAGGTAGGTCACCCTCCCCTCACATAGGCCTTTCCGAGAGAGGCTGGTTGCTTGAAGCGGCCCGCCAGCAAAACCAAGGCCAGTATGGTGACGAGCGCGGGCGCCGTCGCCGCCAGGTCCGCCACTGACAGGGGGATGATCCCGAGCGACTTCCACTGCAGGACCACCGCGGTCACGACACCGTAGAGCAGCGAACCTGTCATGACACCCCAGGGACGCCAGGCGCCGAAGTACACGAGGGCAACGGCGATGAAACCAGCGCTCTGGGTCAGGTTTTCCTGGAAAATCCCGTCGAGGAGGAGCAACGTGGCCCCGGCCAGCCCGGCCATCGTGCAGCCCAAGATGACTGTTGAGTAGCGGGTACGCGTCACGCTTATGCCGAGGCTGTCTGCGGCGGCCGGGTTCTCGCCCACGGCGAGCACCCTGGTCCCGTAGTTGGTCCGGTAGAGCACAAAAGCCAGGGCCGGGACGAGGAGGAAGGCCAGGTAGATGAGCAGGTTCTGTTGGAAGAACATGCGGCCGAGCGCAGGGATCCTCGACAGCAGCGGGACGTTCAGGGTCGGCAGGGGGTTTACCGGAAGGGGGGTCCCGACGAACCGGACGAAGAGCAGGTCGCTCAGCCCGAGACCGAAAATGTAAACCCCGATGCCACTGATGCCCTGCTTGGCCCGGAGCGTGACGCTCATAAAGGCGGTGATGAGGCCCAGCGCGGCACCCACGCCCATGCCCACGAGCACCCCGAGCAGGTCGCTGCCCGTCTCGAGAGCGACGTAGTAGCAGGCGAAGGCGCCCATCAACATGATGCCGTCAACGCCCAGGTTCAACACGCCGCTGCGCTGACCAAGAGTCTCACCGAGCGCAGCCAGCAGGAAGGGCGTGGCGTACTGGACCGCCGAGGCGATGGTCGCGGTCAGGACCGTGTAGGTAAAAAAGGCGCTCATGACCGCGCCCTGGCCAGTTTGAAGACCAACGAGCGCCGGCCGCCGGGCGGCGCAGCCTCGTGGCCTTGTCCGAGCTCGTTCGCCTCTTCCTGGACGCGGACGCGGACGCGCAGGTAATCGATGGAGACGACGAAAATGACGACGAGGCCCTCGATGGTCGTGACGAGGTCGGTCGGTACCCCGATGACCGCCTGCATCGCCGTCCCTCCGACCAGGAGACCGCCGAAGAGGTAAGCCGACAGGATGCCCCACAACGGGTTCAGCCCGCCGAAGAGCGCTACGACGATGCCGTTGAAGCCGTCGTTACCAGTGAACCCCGTGAGGCTCCCGTCAGTGACCATCCGGTGCGAGATGCTCCCGAAGACGAGCACGGCACCGGCGATCCCGCAGCAGGCGCCGCTGAGGACCATGGCGTTCATCATCGTGCGCTTGACCGGCATCCCTGCGTAGGCGGCCGCGTCACTCGAGAGGCCGACAGCCCGGGCACGGAAGCCGAACCCCGTACGCCACAGGAGGAAGTACACGGCCACGGCCACGGCCACGGCGATGACGACGCCGAGGTTGAGTTGGGTACCGCTCACCAGGGTCGGGAGCCAGGAGTGCTCCGAGAGCAGCTTTGTCTGGGGTATGAGACCAGTCACCGAGAACGACTGCGACTTGTTGACCATCGGCCCCGAGAGCAGGTAGTTCATCACCTGTACCGCCACAAGGTTGAGCATGATCGTGCTCAGGATCTCGTTGACGTTGAAATAGGCCTTGAAGAAGCCGGCGATCCCGGCCCAAATGGCGCCCCCGGCCGCGGCGGTGATCACCACCAGCGGGATCAGCAGGAACGCCGGCAGGCCCGGCACGGCCAGGACGGTGGCCGTCGAGGCCAGCGCGCCCATGACGATCTGGCCCTCCCCACCTATGTTCCAGACGTTGGCCCGGACGGCGATGCAGATCCCGGCCGCGACGAGAAGGAGAGGGACAGCTTTTTGGGCAGTGCTGGCGAGAGCGTAGCTACCCCCAAAGGCGCCCGAGACCAGGGCGTGATAACCGGTGACCGGGTTCGCTCCGAAGGCGAGTATGAGCAGCGCCCCGATGAGCAGTGCTGCGAACGCCGAGAGAGGCAGCGCCAGCCAGCCCAAGACGAGCCGGCTCCAGGGTGAGGAGCTGGCGGCCCGGGGCAGGCCAGCTGATCGTTCGCTTCTCATGTTGATGACCTAAGCGTCCTCGCGTTCATAAGTCCTGGTCATCAACATTGCAGAGGGGAAGGTCGCGGTCATAGGGCCGAATGTCCCGGCCGTGTGAACACAATGTTTCCTGGCCCGGCTTGAGCCCGCCTCTCTAAGAGCGGAGCGCTCGGGGCCGTCCCCGGCGAAGCCCTCGGGTCAGATCACCGGTGGCTGGGACGACCAGGGGAAGTCGATCCAACCATCGGTGCCACCCCAGAAGTAGTCGGGTTCGACAACTGACCAGGGCTTCTTGTACAGCACCGCGCTCCGTAACTCCTTTACATGGGGTCGGACGAGGTCTCCGACCAAGGCCAGCGTGATGCCCGAATCCGCGACGTCATCGGCCACGAGCACTCTTAGGCCGGCCAGGTCGACCAGCGGCGGGGTCGGGGGTAGGACGACCGGGACCTCCATCCGTTCACCGACACCGGTGTAGAACTCCACATTGATCGTGGCGCAGTTCTTCACGCCAAGGGCATAGCCGAGCGCTCCGCCTACCGGAAGACCGCCTCGAGCAATGGCCAGTATGAGGTCGGGGCGGTACCCGCTCTCGGCCACATTGACGGCGAGTTGCCGGCTGGCAAGCCCGAAAACTTCCCAAGTGAGCACTTCAACATGGTGGTCAGTCGTTGTCGTCATTGTCCCTTCTCCGGGCGCAGACCCTCTCTACTAGACCGTACAAGATGGGACTGGCGTGGCCGAGGATCTCCATGTGCCATGGACCGCTCGGAACGGCCCACACCGAGACCAGTTCCGGCATCCGGGTACGCCATCATGGTCGGATGGGCACTGGGCATGGTCGGATGGGCTTGAGGTCGGCGGGACAGCGCCGGTGAGCGACGTGCCGACG
Source organism: uncultured Acidimicrobiaceae bacterium (assembly GCA_964481925.1). Taxonomy (GTDB): domain Bacteria; phylum Actinomycetota; class Acidimicrobiia; order Acidimicrobiales; family Palsa-688; genus Fen-671. The sequence goes on along the minus strand of CAYZVQ010000010.1, from coordinate 2,576 downwards.
GACGCGGAGCCAGCCTCGCCGCGTTCCGGCAATGCCATTGACACCCATCGGCTCGAAGCGTTCAGCGACGGCGTGATGGCCGTGATCATCACGATCATGGCTTTCGACCTGAAGACCCCGGTCGGGGCCACCCTTCACGGGCTCGCCGGTCGCCTGCCATCGCTGCTGGTCTACATCCTCAGTTTCACTGTCGTCGGCATCTACTGGAACAACCACCATCACCTGCTGCGAGCGACCGGGCGGATCGATGCCATGGTGATGTGGACGAACCTGCACCTGCTGTTTTGGTTGTCCCTTGTTCCCTTCGCCACCGCCTGGGTTGGGACAGCGCACGGACGAACCCTGCCCGCGGCCACGTACGGCGTCATCGCCCTGGGGGCCGCTCTGGCGTACTTTGCGCTCGTCCGGGCCATCCTGCGAGCCAACTCCGACGATGCCGGGATTGCGACCGCCGTCGGCAAGGACATCAAGGGGGTCGTTTCGCCGATCGTCTACATAGTTGGTTTCGGGCTGGCGTTCGTCAGCCCGTACCTGGCCTACACGTGTTATGCCGCGGTCTCGTTGCTATGGTTCGTACCCGATCGGCGTCTAGCTTTGGAGCGGTCGTCGGGACCTGAGGCGTAAAGAGGTCCAACTGGCATCGGAGGACCAGCCGCCATCGACCGGTAGCGCCGCTCCGTTTATGAAGCCGCTTTTTGCAGGGTCGGCCAGGAAGGCCACCGCCATGGCCACGTCTTCGGGCGTCGCGAAGCGGGCCAGGGGGACCTGATCGGTGATATCGCGGTCGGTATAGGCCCCGCCGCCCTGGTCTTCAGCGTCCATCTCGGTTTTTATCCAGCCCGGGCATACGGCGTTCACTCGTAGTCCTCTGCCTCCCCACTCCGCCGCGAGCGTCGAAGTTAGACCGATCAGGCCATGCTTTGAAGCGTTGTAAGCCACCCGGTGCGAGACGCCCCGAAGGCCCGCGACCGACGCCACGTTGACTATGGAGCCTGCCCCGGCGGACAACATCAGGGCACCGAACTCCCGGCAGAGCAAGAACGGCCCCGTAAGGTTGACGTCGATCACTCTTCTCCAGTCCGCGGCCGACGTTTTCTCCGCTGGGGCGATCATGGACACCCCGGCGTTGTTGACCAGGACATCGATGCGCTCGAAGCGCCCGCGGAACGCGGTCACGAGCCCGAGCACGTCCTTTTCCACCGCCACGTCCGCCCGCCACGGCCAGGTGGCCGACCCGCTCGCCTCGACCTCTGCCGCCACGGCCCCGAGCTCAGCCACGTCCACCAGAGCGATGTCGAACCCCGCCTCCGCCAGCGTGAGGGCGATGACCCGTCCGAGGCCCCGCGCTGCTCCGGTCACCACTGCGACAGGCCGGGTGGCGTCGGTCATCTTCCGCCGACCTGGCGGCCCGGCTCATGAGGCCGGGTGGAGGCTCTAAGGACGATATGGGTTGGCTTCGGTAGCATCGGTCGCGGTAAGGAAGGGATGGTGCTGCACCATGAAGATTAGCGACGTCAAGACGTTCCTCGTCCATGACACGGAACGCCCAGGGCGCAACTATACCTTCGTCAAAATCTACACCGACGAGGGGTTGACCGGGCTCGGCGAGGCCGGTGCGACCTGGAAGGAACTGGCGGTGCAAGGTCTGGTCGAGACCTACCGGCCCATCCTCATAGGGATGGACCCGTCGCGGATCGAGCACATCTGGCAGACGCTTTGGCGGGGCCAGTTCTTCCGTGGCGGCCATGTCCACTCGGCGGCCGTGGCGGCCATCGACCTCGCACTGTGGGACCTGCGGGGCAAGGCCCTCGGGGCCCCCGTGTACGACCTGCTCGGAGGGCGGGCGCGGGATTATGTCCGCTGCTACTGCCACGTTCAGGGTGACGCCCATGGTGTTCCCCACGCCGGGATAGGCGAGATGGTCGACTATGCGGAGCAGCAGGTAGCCCGAGGGTGGCGGTACGTCCGCTTCGGGGCCGGTGAGACCCGTGCGCTGACAGAAGGTGGTGTCCTGGAGCAGGCGGACGGGCTGCGCTGGACCGTTGAAGCCTTCGGCTCGCTGCGTGACGCGCTCGGCCCCGAGGTGGAGATCTGTGTCGACCTCCACCAGCGCACGACCCCGGCCTACGCCGTCGAGCTGGCCCGCCAACTGGCTCCGATGAGACCGTTCTTCCTCGAGGACCCCGTCCGGGCGGAGAACGTGGCCGAGTTTGCCTACCTCCGCGCCCAGATGCCGGTGCCCATAGCCACTGGGGAGCAGCTGGCGAGCAAATGGGAGTGGCGCGAACTCATCGAGCGCGACCTGATCGACTATTGCAGGGTCGACCTGTGCATCTGCGGGGGGCTGACCGAGAGCAGGAAGCTGGCCGGCTGGTGCGAAACCCACTATATAGAACAGGTACCGCATAACCCCCTGGGGCCGGTATCGACTGCCGCCTGCCTTCACTTCGACCTCTCGACGCCTCTTTTTGCCGTCCAGGAGCTCACCTGGCGTCCCGGTACCCTCGCCGGCGTGGTCCGGACCGACATGCGCCTCGAAGGAGGCAACCTGTACTCGGGCGGTTCACCGGGCCTCG
>CAYZVQ010000009.1:0-35815 GCA_964481925.1 uncultured Acidimicrobiaceae bacterium | reverse complement strand
AGGTCGGTGTAGGAGTTCATGACCGACCGGGCGCCCGAACGCAGCGCCATCTCGAAGGGGGGCAGGAACACGTCCGCCAGCTCCCGGGCACCGATCGAGACAGGGGCCAGGTTGCGGCCCGAGCGCGACGCCGAGTAACCGACGAAGTGCTTCAGAGTGGCGACCACGCCGGCCGACTCGACACCTCGGACGTACGCACTGCCAATCGTCCCGACCAGATAGGGATCCTCACCGATGGTCTCCTCCGTGCGGCCCCAGCGCAGATCCCGGACCACGTCGAGCACGGGGGCCAGGCCCTGATGGACGCCCAGACGCCTCATCAACTGGCCGATATGCGCACCTAACCGTTCGATCAGCTCAGGGTCGAAGGTCGCGCCCCAGCACAGCGGGGACGGGTACACGGGCGCCTTCCACACCGACACGCCGGTAAGGCACTCCTCGTGCACGAGCGCAGGAATGGCGAAGCGGCCCGCGGCCATAATCTCGCCCTGTGCCCGGGCCAAGGCCTGGGCGCCGACCACCGGCTCGACCGGCGTCGTGCCGTACGGCCGCGTCAGTTGCCCGACCCCGCGGGCCAGTACTTCCTCCCACTCGCTGGCGCCCGTCCCCATGTCGCTCTGGTATGGCGCCATCTCGCCAGTCTGCTCATCGACGCCCAACCAGAGCCCGTAGAGCTGGCCCGTCTTCTCCTCGATGGTCATCTTCGACATGAGGTCCTTGACCCGCTCGGTCACGGAGGCGCCCGGGTCACGCCAGATCTCCTGCTCCACGTCGGCCCCCATGGCGTTGCTCCGTTCTCTTGTCACGCCAGCACGAGCCCGTGTCACGCCAGCACGAGCACGGCGCCGGCTGTAGGATGTAGGATCTAACATTATGACGGTGGAGCCCTACGGTCAAAGGGCGGCAGTGCCGAGGACCGCCATAGGGTAGAGGAATGGCTTTGCCACTTGCGGACCGCACCCGATATGCCATCGTCGGCACGGGGAGCCGGGCCACGATGTACATCGACGCCATTTGTGGGCAATACGCCAACCGCTGCGACCTCGTCGCTCTGTGCGACACGAGCTCGGTCCGCATGGCCTACCACAACAAGCGTCTGGCTTCTCTGTACAAGCGTGACGAGGTGCCCGCTTTCCTGGCCCACGACTTTACGGTCATGCTCAGTCAGCGCCGCCCGGACGTCGTGATCGTTACGACGGTGGACGCGTTCCACCACCTCTACATCATCAGCGCCATGCAGAACGGCTGTGATGTGGTTACGGAAAAGCCGATGACCATCGACGCCGAGAAGGTAGGGGCGGTCCTGTCGGCTGTGGAGCAGACCCAACGCCGCCTGACGGTGACGTTCAACTATCGCTACGCGCCAGGCTTCACCCGGCTCCGACAGGTCATCGCCGAAGGAGCGATCGGGGTACCGCGTCTGGTGGACTTCTCCTGGATGTTGGACACGAGCCACGGCGCCGATTACTTCCGGCGCTGGCACCGTGAGAAGCCCATGTCCGGCGGTCTGCTCGTCCACAAGGCCAGCCATCACTTCGACCTGGTCAACTGGTGGACCGGGTCCTGGCCGGAGACGGTGTACGCCCTGGGTTCGCTCGCCTTTTACGGGAGCAGGGCGGCGAAGGCCAGGGGCGAGGACTACTCGTACGCCAGGTACACGGGCAACACCACCGACGACCCCTTTGCCCTCGACCTCGGCCGCAGCGAGATGCTCCAAGGCCTTTACCGGGACGCGGAGGTAGAGACGGGTTACGTGCGGGACCGCAATGTCTTCGGCGAAGACATCTCCATCGAGGACACGATGGTGGTGAGCGCCCGCTACCGCAGCGGGGTGTTGCTGAGCTACTCCCTGGTCGCGTACTCCCCCTGGGAGGGCCTCAGAGTGGCCGTCACGGGGGACAAAGGCCGGGTCGAGCTGTACGAGCGCCACGGCGCGCACGTGATCGAGCAGACCCCCACGGGTGAGGAGGGACCGGGAGCCGCCGGGACCGGCCCCTTGCGCCAAATCCTCCTGTTCCCCATGTTCCAAGGCCCGCTGGAGGTCGAGATCCCGGAGGGCAGAGGCTCACACGGCGGGGACGGGTACATGCTGGAACAGTTGCTCGGCAGCAACCCACCGCCCGACCGCTGGGGATGGAGGGCCTCCCATCTCGATGGTGCAGCGGCGGTCCTGCTCGGTGCGGCAGCCAACCGGTCGATAGCCACCGGTCGGCCCGTCACCATCGAAGAGCTCGGCGTCACCTTGCCGCCAAGACCGTAAGGGACTAACCATGAGGGACAGCTCCGGAGGGAGCTCAGGGCCGGCCGAAGGGCGCTCCGCGGGTGGGTTCGTCCCCCGCCCGGCCCGAGGGAGGCGGTACACGCACCACCGGCGCGTCCGGGTCAGCGACGCCGGTCCGGATGGTGCCTTGCGCCTCGACAGCTTAGCCCGGTACCTGCAGGATGTGGCCACCGACGACTGGGCCGACGCCGGCCTGAGCCCCGATGAGATTTGGGTCGTACGCCGCACGACGGTACAGGTGGCCGGCGGCGGGCGGTGGCCGGCGTTGGGGGAAGACGTCGACCTGACTACGTGGTGCGGCGGTACGGGCCCGGCCTGGGCCGAACGGCGCACCGACCTCGAAGTCAACGGCGTGCCCATCATCGAAACCGTCGCCCTGTGGGTACCTCTCGACGGCGGCGGACGCCCGCTGCGGCTCGGGCCGGAGTTCCACGACGTTTACGGCGAGGCGGCGGGCGGTCGGCGGGCGTCGGGCCGAGTACCCGTCGCCCCAAGCTTGACCGGGGTGGCCGGGGTGACAGGGCGGCCTTGGCCTATTCGGCGGGCCGACATCGACATCGTCGGTCACGTCAACAATGCCGCCGTCTGGGCGGCCGTGACCGAGGTCACCGGAGGCCCGGTGGCGTCAGCCGCTCTTACCCACCACGGGCCGCTGGAGAACGGCCACACCGTGACCCTGCTTGCAGGCCCGGGCCGTATGTGCCTGATGACAGACGACGAGGTCCGGGTCTCGGCGGAATGGTCGCTGCCGTGACGGCGACGGGCGCAGGGCTACGGGCGCAACAGGCGCTCTTCTCAGACGCCCCCCAGGCGCTTCCCAGCTCTTTTTAAGGCGGCCCTCCGTACTATCGGTGACGTACCACGTCGTAAGCGACGGGCGGGCTCGGGAGGAGAACCGATGGCGGGACGAACGCACAGGGCACGGCGCTGGGTAGTGGCGGGGGTCGCCGCAGTGGTCGTCCTGGCCGTGGGCGGTCCGTTCGTGTTCATCCGTTTCATCGAAGGCCCTGCTCCGGCGAAACTGAGCCTGCCCAAAAACGGGAGCGGCACTCGGTCCGCCACGGCCACAGCTGCCGGCGCGGGCGGGGCGTCGGTGGCCGGTACCTGGAAGGTCGGGCCGGGGTCCACCGTCGGCTACCGCGTCCAGGAGGTACTGATAGGCCAGCAGGCGACGGCAGTTGGACGGACGGCCAAGGTCTGGGGGTCGCTCACGATCTCGGGCACGTCGGTCACCAACGGCTCGTTCACCGCCGACATGGCGACGGTTGTGAGCGACCAGAGCCAACGCAATGCCCAGTTCGACGGGCGGATAATGGACGTGAGCACCTACCCGACGGCCACTTTCCGGCTCACCAGCCCCCTGAGCCTGGCGACCCTCCCGGTTGACGGAAAAATCCAGAGGTACCCGGCCCGGGGCGACCTCACCATGCACGGTGTCACCCGGCCGGTGAGCTTCACCGTCTCGGCCGAACGCTCCGGGGCCGAGGTTTATGTACTGGCCGATATCCACATTGTCTTCACCAACTGGGACATTTCGAACCCGAGCATGGGAGGCTTCGTTACTACCCAGAGCTCCGGGACGCTCGAGGTACTGCTCGACCTCGCGAGAGGGGCTGGGAACCCTGTTACGGCAACCGTTCCTAGCCAGTCCGGGCCGGGTGGCCCGGGTGGCGGTGGGCCCATTACCGTCCCCCGGACCACGGTGCCGCCGCTAACTGTCCCGGCGGGCTGAAAAACCCGGCGCGCCACTATTTGCCCCGCCACTGCGCGATTATTTGGACCGCCACTGTTCGGTGCTTTTGCCGTAGCGGCGCGGACGGGCATAGGACAGCCGACGGTCCTTGACAAGGAGCGCTGCTTCAGGGATGCTTGGCCCCGAGGTGCTCCTCAAGGCAGCCAAGAGGTGCGCCTTCGGGGTCGACCATCTCGCGACGTGCCGGATTGCCGCTCCGGCGCCCGTCGTGGTTCGTCCGCTCCAGCGGCGCTGGAGGTATGGAGATGGGACGTAGGACTTTCGCGACGGTGATCGGGATTTCGGGACTGGTGGCCTGCCTGGTCCTTCCTGTAGAGGCAACGGCTTCGCCTCTCGCCCAGTTCGGTGGACCGAGCGGTGGCTGGTCCTGGCCCACCGGGTGGTCGGCTGCCTGCGGCGCCCCCGGCGCCCCCGGCGCGACAGCGGGGAGCGCCATGGTCTGCAACGCCATCGAGCTGGACAACCCGTCGGCGTGGCAGGGCCGTCACGTCGGGCCCAGCCGCTCCCCGGGACGAAGCCCGGTGACGACCGCCCCTCCGACCACGCCCTCGGGTTACGACCCGGCCGAGCTGCAGTCGGCCTATAACCTCAACAGCGCCCCGAGCTCGGGTAGCGGGAAGACAGTGGCCATCGTCGACGCCTACAACGACCCCGACGCTCTCTACAATTTGTCGACCTACCGTGCCGAGTGGGGCCTGCCCGCGGTCTGCAACGGCCCAACGACAACGGGCTGCATCAGGTTCACCGAGGAAAGCCAGAGCGGGAGCACCAGGTTGCCCTCTTCCAATGTCGGCTGGTCCGAGGAAATCTCGGTCGACCTGGACATGGTCTCGGCCATATGCCCCGACTGCAACATCTTGCTGGTGGAGGCCAACTCGCCCACCTTTTCCAATCTGGGGGCGGCCGAGCTCACGGCGGCGGCAGCGGGCCCGGTGTCCATCGGGAACAGCTACGGCGGCGCAGAGTCGAGTTCTGAGCCCAGTTATGACAGCTATTACGGCGCCGGCAACGAGAAGTCCATAGCCATCACCGCAGCCACCGGTGACGATGGTTATGGTGTCGAGTACCCGGCCGCCTCGCCCGACGTCATCGCCGTGGGGGGGACGACCCTCTCCCCCGTGAGCCCAGCCCCACAGAGCGGCCGGGCCTGGACCGAGACCGCCTGGTCCGACGCCGGCAGTGGCTGTTCGAGCTACGAACCTCAGCCCACCTGGCAGGCCGTAGTAGTGCCCTCAGCCTGCACCAAGCGGGCCGTGGCCGACGTCTCCGCCGTCGCTAACCCCAATACGGGGGTGGCTGTTTATGACAGCTATGGGCTCGGCGGATGGACGGTGTTCGGGGGCACGAGCGTGGCCACCCAGATCATCTCCGCCGCCTACGCCCGGGGGACGGCGCCCGTCAGTGCCGGGGCGGGGCAGCTCTATGCCGCGGCTTCGAGCTCCTACGCCGCGGATTTCTACGACGTCACCTCGGGCAGCAACGGGAGCTGCACCACTACAGATCTGTGCACCGCCGGGCCTGGTTGGGACGGACCGACGGGGTTGGGCACCCCCGACGGCGCAGGGGCGTTCTGAGCCTCTCGGGGAGGTCGGCCGGTCCGCTCGGTGCCGGTCGCTCGACGTAACGTCGGCTCATGCATTTCGGTGTGGTGGTCCTTCCCGAGCTTGCCTGGGCACAGGCTGGGGAGCGGTGGCGAAAAGCCGAGGAGCTCGGTTTCGAGCATGCGTGGACCTATGACCACCTCACTTGGCGCTCATTTCGCGACGAGGCCTGGTACTCCGCCATCCCGACGCTCACGGCTGCCGCGCTGGCGACACATCGGTTGCGCGTCGGCACCCTGGTCCTATCGCCCAACTTCCGCCATCCCCTGCCCCTAGCCAAAGAGCTCATCACTCTGGACGACATATCCGGAGGCCGACTGATCGTAGGCATCGGTGCCGGTGGCCAGGGGTGGGACGCCACGGCGCTCGGCCAACCCGGGTGGTCGCCGCAGGAGCGAGGCGAGCGCTTCGTCGAGTTCGTGACACTGACGGACCTTCTACTGCGCCATACGGAGCTCACGTGGAGCGGCCGCTACTACTCCGTGGGCGAAGCCCGCACCTACCCTGGGTGCGTACAACAGCCCCGGGCCCCGCTGGCCATAGCCGCCACCGGGCCGACGGGCATGCGCGTAGCCGCCGACCACGGCGACTTCTGGGTCACCACCGGGCTCACGAGCGTCGGCAGGCTCGGCCCCGCAGAGGGCGCCGCCGTCGTCGCCGCTCAGGTACGCCAGCTTGAAGATGCATGTCACCAGGTCGGACGGGACGCCTCGACCCTGCGCAAGCTCGTCCTAACCGGCTTCGCGCTCGACCCGGGCCTGTCCTCGGGCCGAGCTTTTCACGAGACTGTGAGGCGTTACGAGGAAGTTGGGGTCACCGACTTCGTCGTCCACTGGCCACGGAGCTCAGAGCCTTTTGCCGGCGAGATGGCGCTCTTCGAAGAAATCTTCTCCGGCTGAAAGGCCGGCCCGGCTCGGGGCACGAGCCGGGCCTGCCATCAAACTCGTTGGCTGTCCAGGTTGACGTCGCCACAAAGGTGCACGGCGACGCCCAGCTGCGCGAAAGCGGCAGCCTTGGCGACAAGGGCCCGGTCGGCCTGTTCGGCGTCGGGAGCATAGACCACCTGGACATGGTTGGCCTTGTGGCGGCCCATGAACTGGTCCCGGCTGACGCCGTCGAGCACGGCATGCATCATGGGCCATTCGTAGTTGGTCGCCCGCCACCGGCGCTCGGTCTCCTCTTCGGGCAGTTCGACCGCCCGCCCGCGTCCGATGTCGTAGTGGAGTACTCCGTCCAGCACGTACAGGCGGGACCAGACGATCTCACCCGGCCGGGAGACGCCACGTAACGTGCCCCCACCCAACGGGAAGTAGATCGGGGACTGCCGCATGCTTGTGGCGCCGGCGTACCCGCCCTCGAGGTGCGACGCGGGCACCGAGCCCGAAATCTCGTACACCCACACGAACTGCCCGTTGAAATCGTCGCCCCAACGGACGTCGTGCAAAGTGGTGGAAGGGTCGAGCCCCATCGCCGTCCAGACCCGGTTGGTGACAAGGGCGTCCACGGCGACTCCCTCGTCCACTTCGTTGAAGTTGGGCAACGCTTGGCCCTCCCAAAGGGCCCTGGAGCCGTCACGGCTCAGGACCGGCGGCCGGTCGGGGTTATTGAGCAGCCCTTCGGGGATGTCCGAGGCCGCCACGAGGTCCTTCAAGCCCTGCTGGTACTGGATACCGACCGCGTCCAGGCCGTAATCGTCGCTTATCCTCAGAGCGGCGATGTACATGGCGAACTGCTGGCGCAATTGCTCGTCCGTCAGCTCGGTGGCTTCGTCCTTCCCGGTGCAAAACGTCATCCCGCGATCGCTCAACCAGCGCCGCACGCCCGCCGTCTCTTCTTCCCCGACGGTCAACATTTCGGCATACAGCGCGCTTTGCGAAAGTCGCTCCTTGTAGATCCCTAGCTTGTTGAGGAGCTCGTCGTCGATTATGGCGTTGTACATGCCCATGCAGCCCTCGTCGAAGATGCCGATGATGGCTTTGTCGGTACGGAGCTTCTCGGCCACGGCGGCACCGAGGCGGAACTCGGGGCTGGAGGCGGGCAAGGCAGGCAGGGGCCGCACATGAGATTCGTCATGGACGATCCTTCCCGTCTCGACCCATTGCTTTATCCCGTCGCGGAACCACTTGTCCTTGAAGTCGGTGCTCCAGATCGTCGAGTACTCTCGGCCCATTTTGGCCATGCTCGCGTTCAGGTTGAGCATGCCGACCAAGCCCGGCCAGGTGCCGTCGAAATTGGCGGCGGTGAGGACCGGCCCCCGGTGGGAGCGGAGGCCGGCCAAGACGTGATGGCTGTACTGCCAGACCGTTTCGGCGACCACCAGAGGGGCGTCAGGTGGGATCTGGGCGAAAACAGACAACCCCATCTTCTGGCTGTCAATGAACCCGTGCCCTTTGACCGGGTCGAAACTGTGGGCCCGTTGGGTGGCCCACCCGAGGTCGGCCAGAGCAGATATAAGGGCCTTCTCGAGCTTCTGCTGCGTCGCCCAACCGGATGCGTTGGGCGACTGTCGCAGGTCGCCACTGGCGACCAACCAAACCGTCTTGGGCCCGAGGGCTGGCCGCTCGGATATTGTCGGCAACTTGTAGTTCGGCATGACAGACCCCTTATTCTGCTGGTCGTGCGGTCAATAACGGCTGATGGCTACCTCTGCAATGCTACAGCTCAGGGCGAACGCAAGCACCACCAATCACGGCATCGGCGGGCGGAGGCGCCTGGAGCAGGGCCTGGTCCTACAGCTCGGCTACGTCGGGCGGGCTTTCGTCATGGCCGAGCCACGCACAAGGTAGTCGTGTATGTTGCCGGCGGTCCTCTTGCCGTCGCCCATCGCCAACATCACGGTCGCCGGCCCACGAACGATGTCGCCACCAGCGAACACCCCTGGGAGATTGGTCATCCCGCGACAGGCGGTGGCGATGTTGCCGGACCTAGTCCCGTCGAGGGTGATGGCGAGTGCGGTGGCGGGCTTCGAGGCGGTGCTGACTGCGGGTTAGCTCTCAGCGGTCGCGTTCAGCGCGCATCCGAGGGCTCGCGCCCATGCCCGGCCTTGCTTCTGGTCCCTAAGTTTGTCCCGCGGTGACCGGTCAGTAACGGGCACTTGTTGGCATTGCCGAGAGGCGATGCGGTCGGTCAGCAGGGACAGATTCTCCTTGCTTGGTAAGGAGTTACGAGTACGCAGTGGACGCTAGCGGACCCTACTGGCGCACGTTTGCGCTATGCCTCATAAAGAGCACCGTTACGGTTATCCGCGCGAGCCGCGATTCAAAGCCGTCACTGCTCTGGCCTAGCAGAGGTGTACGCCGCTGTAGAGAAGACGGACCGGGTACGCGGCGCTTGGGTGGGCCCCCACGGAGGCGTTATCACATTGGCGGAGTGGTCAGACCGCTGGCTGGCTCAACGGCGTTGCTGCGCCCTCGGGCCCGTGAGCTCGACCAGGGGACTGCTGAGAAACCACTAGCAACGGCCGCGAAAGTGGTCCCGATGGCGCGCGAAGCTCGCTCGTCCGCGCGATGAACGCGCAATGGCCGCGCGACGAAACCCCTCAAGTAACGACGAAAGGGCGCTCGAAAGCGCCCCGTGACCTGCGGAAACCTTGAGAGCGAGCGACGGGAATCGAACCCGCGTTCTCAGCTTGGGAAGCTGATGTACTGCCTCTGTACGACGCTCGCGCGACCTGCCGATCGGCCCATCATGCTAGCCCCAACTCTGTCCGGCGGGGACCGATGCCGAGGGGGCCCCCCGTCTCGATGGGCGGCAGGCCGCCTGTCGCCCACTCAGCGTGGTAGGACGACAGCGTAAAAGGGTTGTTTAGATCCCAAACTGGGCCTATAAGACGCAAGCAAAGCGAACCGCCGCAAAAGTCTGTATGCACACTTGGCAAAGGCTTGGTAAACGTGTACTCTCATTCCCGGAGCGGGAACCCGCCGCCTGCTCCGTAGAGCGGATCTGAGATCCGCCGCTCGGTCTGCTCCGCCGATGGCGCCCTCCGGGGCGCCATTGGTGTCTTCAGGCGCAGGTAGACGCTGGTAGTCGCTCCGGGGCGGGAGACGACGAAAGGCTTTGGCGGCTGCATTACCGGGCTAGTGAGAAGTTTGTTGTTCGATGGCGACCTCAATTTCTCGGCACCAAATGGAAGCCGGGCCCTAACACGGTCGGTGCTTATCGCGCCTCGCCCGGGACCGCCTGAGTTGCTCGCCAATGAGGTGTTTTGTGCCCTCCGGCTGCGGCCAGGGTAAAGTCACTTTCTGTGCCGGAGCGGTGGCGTCAGCCCTTCGCCTCCACTGAAGCCGTGCGCTTGCGCATGAGCGCCCAACGGCGTGAGGGCACGGGGCCGGAAATGGCCTTGCGGCGGGCGTTGCACGCCCTCGGTCTCCGCTACCGCCTTCACCGGGCGCCCGTGCCTTCGCTCCGGCGCCGGGCCGACGTCGTCTTCAGCCGCGAACGGGTCGCCATTTTCGTAGATGGGTGCTTCTGGCACGGTTGTCCCGAGCATGGTCGGCGGCGCCACGATGTCAACGGTTGGTACTGGCCGGACAAGATCGCCCGTAACCGTCGCCGGGACGAGGACACCGACCGGCAACTGACGTGTTCGGGATGGTTGCCCCTGCGGTTTTGGGAGCACGATTTGACCGCCGGCGGCGCGCCGGACGTCGCCCGGCGGGTCAAGGGCGTGCTGGAGGAGCGCCGGCTCCCGTCAGGCCGGGGGGCCGCTGGCGAGGGTCACCGTTGTCGCATGTGACTGACCTGTCTGGTCCTCCCAGCCCAACTGGACCTTCTGGCCAGGGTGGTAGGGCACGAGCAGCTTGGTCAGCTGCGCCGCGGACGTTACCGTCTGCCCATCGAACGAGAGGATCGTGTCCCCAGAACCGAGACCTGCGACCTGCGCCGGGCCGCCGCTTACGACATTACCGATCTCGACCCCGGTGGCAGCAGCGTTACCGCCGCCGGTGTACTGGCCGGAGAACGGGCTGCTCCCTGTCGAGTCGATCAGGACCCCGAGGAAGGCCGTCGAGCCGATGTGGACGGTCGCACTGGCCTTGCCCGCCTCGATGTCCTTGGCCACGACGTCGGCCGTCGTGATGGGGATGGCGAAGCCCGCGTTCCCCTGGGACGAGAAGGCGAAGCCCGAAGACGCCGCCGTGTCCATGCCGATGACCTGGCCGGCCGCGTTGACCAGAGGCCCGCCCGAGTCACCAGCCTCAACGTTGGAGTTCACTTCGATCAGGCCCGAGAGCTGCTCGCTGGAGCCGGTCAGTTCGTCCGACGCGGTTATCGACTGGCCGAGAGCGGTGACCGAGCCGCCGGCGTCGGTCGGCGTGCCTCCCGTGCCACCAGCATTGCCGATGGCTACGACAGCCTCCCCCACGGAAGTCGTGGAGGTCGCCAGTTGCACCGTTTTCAGGCCCGAAGCGTCCTGGAGCTGCAAGACGGCGACGTCGTGGCCTACGTCGTAGCCCACGACGGTGGCCCCGTAGGTCCTGCCGTTGCCGATGTCGGTCACACTTATCTTCGTGGCGCCGTCGACGACGTGGTTGTTGGTGAGGATCTCGCCATTAGAGGTCAAGACGATCCCCGTCCCTGCGCCTTCGGCGTCCTGGTAATTGAGGGTCGTGTTGACATCGACAAGGGCCGGGGCCACCTTGGCGGCGATGGTGGAAACATCCGAGGGCGAGCCGGCAGCCGCAGTATTTCCCGAGCCTGTCCCGCTCGAGCCAGTGCCTCCTGAGCCGTTGCCGAAAGCAAACGGCGAGCCCCCATTTCCCGAGCTCCCGCTCCCCGGGTCGGTACCCTCGCCTCCGGTGGTGGGTGTAGTGGTCTGCGGAGCCGCTACGTTGGCCGAGCTGTTCGAGGGCCAAACGGCGTGACTGACCCCGGCACCGGCAACAGCGGCTGCCGCGACCACCAGCACTGCGGCTGCCGAACGCCAGGCGCGCCCACGGTGCGACGGGCCGCCAGGCGGTGGCACCGCCGGCTCGCCCGAGGCGCCCGGGCCGTAAACCGGGGGCCCCAAGGGCGGCGGGCCGTACGATGGCGGTGCGGGGGGTTGGCCAAAGGCGGGTTGGGCCCGGCCCGTGGGCCAGACCTGCCCGTGATGGCCGGGTGTGCCGCCTTCTTCGCCTGGCCAGATCGGTCGATCGGTCATCGGTCCCTCCGAGTCTCACTGCCTGTACTGTGCGTCACCTTGTTCCTTACAGTGTCGCCCCGTTAGCTGTGAGCGGCTTAAAGCTGCCCTTAATCTCTCCCCAATCACTACCCGCGCATCAACCGCTCTCGGTGATGGTCACAGACTCGATGGCGACCCGCTCCTTCGGCTTGCCCGAGGCGGTGCCTATGGCGTCGATGGCGGCGACCACGTCGAGGCCGCTCACAACCTTCCCGAACAGTGAGTACTGGGGTGGGAGGCTCATGCCGCTGGGACCGCTGATGACGAAGAACTGGCTGCCGTTGGTGTCAGGCCCGGCGTTGGCCATAGCCAGCGAGCCCAGCTCATAACGGCCGGGCCGCGGAAGCTCGTCGGCGAAGCGGTAGCCGGGACCGCCCGTCCCCGTCCCCGTGGGGTCCCCTCCCTGGAGGACGAAACCCGGGATCACCCGGTGGAAGAAAATGCCCTCGAAATAGTGGTAACGGGCGAGGAACACGAAATTGTTGACGGTCTTGGGCGCCGCCGCCGGGTCCAGGGCGATCACCATCGTGCCCTTCGAGGTGACCACCTCCGCCGTGTAACGCCGCTGCAAGTCGATGCACATGGGAGGGGGCCCGTCGAAGTGCTGGATCTTGGGGCTGGAACCGTCGGGGGCCGGGCACTCAGTCGTCATGGGACCCTGTCTAGCGGAAACCCGCCCCCAGGATCGCCCGGGGCGGTCGGCCACGGTCGCGGCGCCCCGACAACCGGCTGGTGGCCAACGCAGTAGCGGGTGGCGGGCAGGGCAGCCAAACGCCCCTGGTCGATCGGTCCCCCGCAGGCTTCGCACTGCCCGTAGGTCCCATCTTCCAAGCGACGAAGACCAGCCTCGACGTCGTCGAGGTCGCTCCTGACCTGGTCGAGCAGTTCAAAGCCCATCTCCGGCCCGAGGGCCTCGGGCTCTGGCCGCTCGTTCATGTTTTCGTCGATCATCACTTGTGCACCTCCGCACCTTTCCGGCCCTGAGCCTGGGTAGGTGCCCCAGCGCTACGCGCTCTCACCGATCTCCCGCAGCGCGGCCGTCAGCGCCCGGACGAGGGCTTTGGCGGTCAGAGGGGAGAGATGCGCGACCAGGCCGGCTCCGGGACGCCCGACGTCCTCGACGGTCAGCGCGACACGGAGGTCGGCGCAGGGCTCGCAGTCGTCCAGGGCCGCCACCGCCCAGGAAACCTGGGCCCGCTCAGGGTCGTCCGCCGGATGGTCGTCGCGGCCGTAGTCGACGAGCTTCTTCACGCTACGAGTCAAGCACCCGTCAACTCATTGCCGGTAGCCCTCGATGACTACTGCCGGCCGTACGCTCACCTCGTCGGGGTCGGCACCGGCGGAGCGCCGGGCCCGACGCTGGCGGAGCAGGTCCCAGCACTGGTCCAGGGTGACCTCGATCTGGCGCAGCCGCTCGAGATCCTCGGGCTGGACCTCCTCGCCGGCGTGCGCCCTCTCGAGCGAGTGCTCCTGCTCGGCCAGCTCACCGATCCGGTGCACGATCTCGTTGTCGTTCATACCCCACCTCCTGGCTCGTCCCTGACAGGATACGGTCGAGACGAGGCAACCTAAGGGAGCGGGAGAAAGCTAGGCACTGCTTCCGCCAGGCGTGCGGCTTCGGAATCGTCGTGGGCCGTGCTCGCCGATTGGCCCACCAATTGCGCCTGGCGGCTGTAGTCCGCCACTTCAGCGGCTTGTCTGGCCTCGTCCCAGCCCAGTAGCGCCGCCATTATGCCCGCCACCGCAGCGGCGCTGGCCATGCCCCCCCTTGGGGTCTCCATCGCTATCCGGGTCCGGCGGACCAGGACGTCCTCCAGGTGGAGCGCCCCTTCGTGGGTGACCGCGTACTCGACCTCAGCCTTCAGGTAGAGGGCGGCCCCGGGGACAGGCTCGGACAGAGCGCGGCGGGAGGCGGCCGGGCCGATGACCTCCGGGGCGAGGCCACCATAACGGTACAAAAGATGCTCGGCCTGCTCGACCGAGATGGAGTGGTCGTTGGCCAGGCGGTGCCGCTCGCCCCACATCTCCCGGAAGGCGCCGGCCCCGAGCAGGGGCACGTCAGCCGTCCCAGACGCGGGGACCTGGAACCGTGCCTCGGCCACGGCTGCGTCGACGGCGTCGGCCGCCATGACCCGGTACGTTGTGTACTTCCCGCCCGAGACGACCACCAGGCCAGGCGCCGGCTGGGACACCGCGTGCTCACGCGAGACCTTGGTCGTGGCGGCCCGCCCGTCGCTCCCGCCCTGGCCCTCGCCTGGGCCGCGCACCACACCGGACCCGGCGACCAGAGGCCTTAGGCCGGCAAAAACGGCTTCGACGTCCCCGCGCCCAAGGGGCCTGACCACCACCTTGTTGAGCTCCGACAGCAGGTAGTCGACATCGGCCACCGTGGCCAGCGGCCTGGCTTTGCCGTAGGACCAGTCCGTATCGGTGGTACCTATGAGCCAGTGCTCCCCCCATGGGAGCACGAACAGCACGCTACGGTCCGTGCGCAGGATAAGGCCGGTCGTAACAGCGAGCTTGTCCCGCTTCACGAGGATATGGGCACCCTTCGACGGCCTGATGCGAACAGCCCGCTCCACGCCCGCAAGAGCCTCCGTCTCCTCCGTCCAGGCGCCCGTGGCCAAAACGGTCACCCGGGCCTGGACGTCATGGGTGCCGCCTGTTTCGGCGTCCCGGAAGGTCACCCCCACGACCCGGTCGTTGTCGCGCCGGAAACCGACCACTTCGGCCCGGCTGAGGGCAACGGCGCCGTACGAGACCGCCGTCCGCACCAGTTCCACCACGTAGCGGGCGTCATCGACCTGGGCGTCGTAATACAGGACGGCCCCGCTGAGTGCCCTCGGGTCGAGCCCCGGCGCCGATGAGAGGGCACCTCGCTTGCTCAGGTGCCGGTGCAAGGGAAGGCCGCGGCCGTTGCCCATCGAGAGGCCCAGGACGTCGTAGAGTGCCACCCCGGCACCGACGTACGGACGCTCCAGGAACGGGCGGCGCAGTGGGTAGAGGACAGGCACCGGCCGTACGAGATGGGGCGCCAGGTGCTGGAGCAGCAGGGAGCGCTCCCTCAAGGCCTCGCGCACGAGACGAAAGTCCAGCATCTGGAGGTACCTGAGGCCCCCGTGCACTAATTTGCTGGACCGGCTCGAGGTGCCTGCGGCCCAGTCCTGTGCCTCAACGAGGCCCACGGACAGACCACGGCTGGCCGCGTCCAAGGCTGCTCCCGCACCGGTAACCCCGCCTCCGACAACCAGGACGTCGAGAGGCCTACCAGCAAGCCGGGCAATGTCCGCCGGACGGCGTTGGGGGGACAGGGTGCTCGACTGTCTCACGGCCTACTCCGCAGGAGAAGACGGGTCATGTCGTCAGCTGGCACCGCGCCGGTGAGGCTAGGGCCGGGGCACGCGGTCCGCAAGTGCTCCTCGGCCCGAGCGTACGCTGATCTGGACCGGGGACGAGGAGCGAACTGCCCGATGCCAGACTTCGTCGGAGCGATCGACCAGGGCACCACCAGCACACGCTTCTTCGTCTTCGACCACCAGGGCAGCGTCGTCGCCCACCATCAGTTGGAGCACGGCCAGCTCCTGCCCCGGCCCGGGTGGGTCGAGCACGACCCTCGGGAAATCCTGGAACGAGTGGGCACCGTCGCACGCACCGCCCTGGCCAAGGCCGGCCTGAAGACGTCGGACCTCGCCGCCTTGGGTATCACCAACCAACGGGAGACCACCGTCGTTTGGGACCGCCTGACGGGCCAGCCCTACATGAACGCGATCGTCTGGCAGGACGTCAGGACCGCGGGGGCCGTGGCGGCGATCGAGCGCGCCGGCGTCGGGCCGACGGTCCGGGACAAGACCGGGCTACCTCCGGCGACCTATTTTTCGGCAACCAAGATCCAGTGGGCCCTCCAAAATGTCGACGCCGCCCGGGAAGCCGTCGCCACCGGGCGAGCCTGCTGCGGCACCATCGACAGCTGGCTGGTGTGGAACCTGACCGGTGGCCCGAAGGGTGGGCGTCACATCACGGACGTGACCAACGCCAGCCGGACGATGCTCATGGACCTGCGCACTCTGTCCTGGGACGACGAGCTGCTGGCCATGTTCGCCGTGCCGCGCCGAGCCCTTCCCGAGATCCGCCCGTCTACGGGGACCTTCGGTGACATCTTCCTAGAAGGAGCGGGTAAGGGCAGCGTCGCCTTGGCTGCCGTCCTGGGCGACCAGCATGCGGCCATGATCGGCCAGGTCTGCTTGCGCCCGGGAGAAGCCAAGAGCACCTATGGGACGGGCAACTTCTTGTTGGTCAACACCGGGACCGACATTGTGAGATCCAGGAACGGCCTCCTCAGCACCCTGTGCTACCAGTTCGAAGGCCGGCCGGCGGTTTACGCGCTGGAAGGCTCGGTCGCCGTGACGGGCGCGGCCGTGCAATGGCTCCGTGACCAGCTCGGGGTCATCAGGAGCGCCCAAGAGATCGAGGCTCTGGCGGCGGGCGTCGAAGACGCCGGCGGCGTCTATTTCGTGCCCGCGTTCTCCGGCCTGTTCGCCCCGTACTGGCGCTCGGACGCCCGGGGCGCCATCGTGGGACTGACGCGGGCCAGCACCAAAGCCCATCTGGCCCGCGCCACTCTCGAGGCCATAGGTTTTCAAACCCGCGACGTGGTACTGGCCATGGAGGAAGACCTCGGGCACAAGCTCGGGACCCTGAAGGTGGACGGCGGGATCACCGCGAACGCGCTCTGCATGCAGGTGCAGGCCGACATCCTGGGCGTGCCGGTGTCCAGGCCTCGCGTGGCCGAGACCACCGCGCTGGGGGCCGCCTACGCCGCCGGCTGCGCCGTCGGATTCTGGTCAGGCGAGGACGAGCTCCGCCGGAACTGTCATGAGGGGCAACAATGGCGCCCGGAATGGGACGAGGACCATCGCCGGGCCGCCTATGCGGGTTGGAAAAAAGCCGTAGAACGCTCTCTGGGCTGGGCCGAGCCCTGATGAGGCTGGCAATCCCCGCCTAATCTGCAGAGGAACATGTGTTCCCACGGCCACCACGGAGGTAGGCCCGGCCTCACCGTCCTCACTGGGGGCCCCTTCCCATTGCGGAGAACGGGTTTGGGCCCGCTACTGGCTTAGCATCGGTGGGGACCATGCCCGTTGACCACGTCCTCCGCGGTAGTAACCGGGCTGACCAGCCGGTCCAGCATGGCACCACCTCGCCCCGGATCTCCCGGCACAGGAGATGGCCGAGGCGGCTGCTCATCCTGGCCAATGTCGTCGTCTTGGCGATGCTGGCGCTGGGTGCTTCCGCCTACGGGTACGTCCAGTGGCGTCTCGGGCAGGTCAACCGGGTCGCCGTCCAGGGACTGACGCCCGCCACGAAGCCCGGGGCGCCGATCACAGTGCTCGCCGTCGGCAGCGACACCCGCGACCTGGGCAAGGGGGCCAGCTCCATTTTCGGGAGCACCGAGAGCGTCAGCGGACAGCGTTCCGACACCATCATGCTCATCCGCATCGTCCCCGCCACCTCGAGCGTCGCCATCCTGTCGGTCCCCCGGGACTTGCTGGTACCCATCGCCGGCATGGGGACGACCCGGATAAATGCGGCCTTCAATAGCGGCCCAGACCTGCTCGTGAGCACTGTCCAACAGGACCTCGGGATCGACCTCAACCACTTCATGGTGGTCGATTTCTATTCGTTCACCCAGATATCCGATGCCCTAGGCGGGGTCTACCAGTACTTCCCCACACCGGCCCGGGACCTGTACTCGGACCTGAGCGTGCCCAAGGCCGGTTGCGTCCTGCTGAAAGGGAGCCAGGCGCTGGCCTTTGTCCGCTCCCGCGAGTACCAGTACTACCTGGACGGGTCCTGGCAGTACCAGCTCGTGCCCGAAAGCGACCTGGCCCGTATCCAACGCCAGCAGGACTTCGTCAAACTGGCCCTAAAGAAGGCGGAGCAGGTGGCCCCCACCAACCCCGTCGCCCTCAATGGCGTGATCGCCGGCGTGGCGGGCAGTCTCACGGTGGACGACAATTTCTCCAGCTCCCAACTCATCAGCCTTGCCTCCGTGCTCCGCCACGCCGACGCCGCTGGCATCCCCGAGTGGACCTACCCGACGGTCAACTCCACCGAGGTCCCCGGCGCCCTCGACCCCGTGCCCTCGGAAGACCAACAAATGGTCCAGGAGTTCCTGAGCTACGGCCTTCCTGCGGTGAAGACCGCGGGCGCCACAGCCGGGACCACAAGCCCGGCCGCGACCACGAGCACGGCCGCTGTCGGCCTGGGCCGGCCGGGCAGCTTGGCCGCTCCGGCCCAAGCTGTGCTCACCTCGTGGCTCGAAGCCGGCACTGAAGCCGCAGGCGCACCGGCTGGCGCACCGGCCACGACACCCCCCAGCGAGGTGGCCCCCGACGCCTCCTCGTTTTACGGCGGGCAGTACATACCGCCGGGCTTGCAGCCCGGCCAGGTGCCGCCAAAGTGCCCGACATGACAAGCTAGGCCGGCGGCCCGGGCGCGCCGGCGGGGCCGCTCAGCGCACCCGGCCCAAAGCATCCTGGTAGACCGTGGCGAGGTTGTCCCAGCGGCTATTGGCGGCTTCGTCGATCGCCTGGCGGTCAGGGTCGGCGTCGAACCAGGCGACCGTCTCAGTGATCCCGTGCACGAACGGGACCATCGCCCGGTAGTCGGGGACGACGCCGCGCAGCTTGCTGTTGTCGAACACCGTGCTGTAAATCTTGTCGCCGAAGAGGCTGCCGAGCTCGCTCGGGTCAGCCGCCACGATGGCGTCGCTGGGGACGTGGAGGATATTAGGGGCAGCTCCGGCAGCCGCCCCCACCAAGGAGTAGATCTGGTCCCAGGTCAGCGCCTCGTCGGAAGTGATGTGGAAGTCCTGGCCGATGGCCGCGGGGTTGCCCAGGAGTCCGACAAGGCCCTTGGCGAAGTCGCTGTTGTGCGTGATCGTCCACAGGCTGGTGCCATCACCGGGGACGATGATCGGAGCCCCACGACGCATACGGTCGACGATGGTGAACGGCTTGTCCCAACTACCGATGACCACCGGGATCTGCGACACACCGTAGGTGAGCGAGGGCCTGACGATCGTATAGGGGAACCCGCTGCGCTCCCCCGCTTCGGTCAGCAGCTTCTCGCAGGCGATCTTCTGGCGCCCGTAGTCCCAGTAGGGATTGGACTGGGGCGTCCTTTCTGTTACCAGCCAGTGGCTCGGCGGCTTCTCGTACGTGGCGGCGGTGGAAATGAACACGTATTGGCCGGCACCGGCGAAGACGCTGATGTCCTGTTGCACCTGGGCAGGGAGGTAGCCGACCCATTGCACCACGACGTCCCATTGATGGCCTCTCAGGGCGGACCGGACCTCGGCCTCGTTGTAGGCGTCGGCGATGATGGTCCGTGCGGCCGGCACAGGGACCTCGAGACGGGACCGGCCGCGGTTGAGAAGCCAGAGCTCGTGCCCAGCGGCGACGGCCGCGGTCGAGCAGGCGCTGCTTATAAGACCGGTACCCCCCACGAACAGGGCTCGCATGCCCGAGATCTCCTCTTATGCTGCTCCCTGGCGCAGACCGCCAGCGTACTCCTCACACAATCCAGCGTACGCCTAACACAATACGGTCATCTCAACAGGGCATGCCTGGTTCGGGCACGGCACGGGTACGGTTGGCGAATGAATGTTCAGCCCGGGCGCCCCTTCCCGCTGGGGGCCACCCCCACTGCGGAGGGGACCAATTTTGTGGTGTCGTCGGAGATCGCCGACGCCATCGAGGTTTGCTTGTTCGACCGGGACGGGCACGAGCAACGCATAGAGCTACCGGCACGCACGGCTCACGTCTTCCACGGGCTGGTGAGCGGGACCGGACCGGGACAGCGCTATGGGCTACGGGTGAGGGGCCCGTGGGCACCAGCGGACGGGCTTCGGTGCAACGAGGCCAAACTGCTGCTGGACCCCCACGCAACGGCGGTGGACGGCCAGGTGAGCTGGGACGAAGCGGTGTTCGGGCACCGCTTCAAGGAACCGGACGAGGCCAACCCCTCCGATTCGGCGCCGTTCATGCCGAAGTGCGTAGTCACCGATCGGCACTTCGACTGGGGTACGGACGCACCGCCCGGCACACCTTTGGACGAGACCGTCATTTACGAGACCCATGTAAAGGGCCTCACGCGGCGCCACCCGGACGTACCCGAGCAGCTGCGGGGCACGTACGCAGGCCTGGCTCAACCGGCAGTGACGGGTTACTTGACCGATCTGGGCATCACGGCCGTGGAGCTGCTGCCTGTGCACCAGTTCGTCCAGGACTCCCACCTCCTCGAACGCGAGCTGCGCAACTACTGGGGGTACAACAGCATTGCCTTCCTGGCCCCTCACGGTGGGTACAGCTCGAGCGGGACAGGCGGCAGCCAAGTGGGCGAGTTCAAAGCGATGGTGAAGGCACTTCATGCCGCCGGCCTCGAGGTCATCCTCGACGTGGTCTACAACCACACCGCCGAGGGCAACCACCTCGGGCCCACGCTTAGCTT
Source organism: uncultured Acidimicrobiaceae bacterium (assembly GCA_964481925.1). Lineage (GTDB taxonomy): Bacteria > Actinomycetota > Acidimicrobiia > Acidimicrobiales > Palsa-688 > Fen-671. The sequence goes on along the minus strand of CAYZVQ010000009.1, from coordinate 15,509 downwards.
GAAAGGCATAGACAACCCCGGGTACTACCGCCTGGTGGACGACGACCGGGCTCACTACTTCGACACCACCGGGACGGGCAACAGCCTTAATGTCGGCCACCCGGACGCGCTGCGCCTAGTGCTCGACTCGTTGCGCTACTGGGTGACGGAAATGCACGTGGACGGCTTCCGTTTCGACCTCGCCACCGCGCTCACCCGCCAGAGCGGTGACCTCGACATCCACAGCGCGTTCCTGACCCTCGTGCACCAGGACCCCGTCCTGGCCCCCGTCAAAATGATCGCCGAGCCCTGGGACATCGCCGGCTACCAGTTGGGCGGCTTTCCCGCCCGCTGGTCGGAATGGAACGGCAAGTACCGCGACAGTGTCCGCGACTTCTGGCGAGGGGCGGACGGGACCCTGGGCGAACTAGCGCTCCGCCTCACGGGCAGCGGGGACATTTACGCCTCGGACAGGCGGGCGCCGACGGCCAGCATCAATTTCGTGACCGCCCATGACGGCTTCACCCTGGCCGACCTCACCTCTTATAACGATAAGCACAACGAGGCCAACGGCGAGGACAGCAAAGACGGCGAGAGTGACAACCGCGCCTGGAACTGCGGGGTCGAAGGCCTCACGGACGACCCCGAGGTGCTGGAGCTGCGCGAGCGGCAACGGCGCAATTTACTTGGCACTTTATTGCTTTCTGCCGGGGTCCCCATGATGCTCGGCGGCGATGAGATCGGCCGGACGCAGAACGGTAACAACAATGCTTACTGCCAGGACAACGAAGTGTCGTGGTACGACTGGGACAACGTCGACAAGGACCTCCTCGCCTTCGTCAAAACGGCGATCGCCCTGCGCCGGGACAACCACGCCCTCCGGCCTCGAGAGTACCTCCGCGGCCCCGAAGGCGGCCCGGCCCAGATGGTCCTTTACCGCCCGGACGGCAAACACATGACCGCCGAAGACTGGCAGGATCCCTCAGCCCGGGCGCTCGCCATGGCCATCGATGGGCGACAGATCGAAGACAGCGACGGGGAGACCACGAGCGACCGGTTCCTGTTGCTCCTGAACGCCCATTACGAGCCGGTCGAGTTCGTGCTGCCGCCCGGACGGGCCAAGTGGGACGCCGTGCTCACCACCGGGCCCGTCGAAAAAACGCCCAAGCTCACGAGACGAAGGACTGTTGCGCTAGACGCCCGCTCCCTCCTCCTACTCCATAGCGGTTAGGCCGCCGGCCGCGTTTTCGGGCCGGGGAGATCCTTCAGGGCAGGATAAGGGCCACGTCGCCAAACTCGTGCCACAGATAGCCCAACTGCAGGCTGGCCGAGTAAACGGCCTCGAGGAGGGGGCGGCCGGCAATCGCTTCGAGCATCAGTAGGTGCGATGCTTCGGGCTCGTGCCAGCCCGTGAGCAGGCCGTCCACGACGTTTATACCGCGGTCCGGTGTAATGACCAGCTCGGTCCAGCCGTCCCTCGCCTCGACCTGGCCGCTGAGGGCGTCGAAGGCCGACTCCAGGGCGCGCACCACGGTCGTGCCGACCGCCAGCACCCTGCCCCCAGCCGCCCTGGTGGCGTTGACGCGTCGCGCCGTGGCTCTCGTCACCTTGACGCGCTCGGGGTAGGGCAACTCGTCAGCTTCAAGCGACGCCACGCCCGTGTGCAGCACGATCGGGGCCACCCCGACGCCGCCGGCAACAAGCCGTGTGACCATATCTGCGCTGAAGGGGCGACCGGCGCTAGGCATCTCGGCACTGCCAGGCTCGGTGGCGTAAACGTTTTGGTAGGCGCTCAGCGGCCAGGCCTGCGGCACGTACCCGTACCGGATGGGCCGGCCGTGCTCGGCCAGCCAGGTTGTAACCGGGCCACCGACGACGAGCAGAGCCGTCCACAAGCGAGGGCTTCTCCGGTAGGGGCCCAGCAACTCCAAGAAAGCATCGTCGCGGCCCAGGCGCACGAGCCGGGGTGGAAGCTCGCCGGTCCCGTCGTGGCCCGGGCCGGTCCAACGCTTGGTGACGAGGCCTACCGACCGGCGGGGCTCGACGGCCCATACTTCGGCTCCGTCCGGGCCGTCACCGAGGCGGGTGGAGAGGTGGACCACCACCTCGCCGCCCGTCACCACGTCCGTACCGGTCACGGCGGCGGGAAGCGTGGCCGACGTATTGATGACGAGGAGGTCGTCGGTCGTCAAGAACGAAGGAAGAAGGCCGAACATGGAATCGACGAGCCGTCCGTCGAGGCGGTGCGCCACCATCATCCTCACCCCGCCACGACCAAGGCCCCGTTGCTCAGGTGGCTGGGTGGCCCGGAGCTCCGCCGGCAACGCGAAACTGAGCCGATTGGTCACCGGGGCTGGCTCTCAGTCAGGTCGGACGCCCGCACCCGCCCACTCGGCGGACGCTCCTCGATCAGCCGCCGGAGAAGTGGGGCCACTGTGCTCGGTTCGGGCCGGTCCGAGATGTCCTGACCCACAAAAGCCTCCTGGTGCATATCGGTGCGCATATCGCCGGGGTCGAACCACCACACCCTGGTGCCCGTCTCCTCGACGGCCAGCACCTTGCTCAGCTGTTCGAGGGCAGCCTTGGACAACCCGTAACCACCCCATCCTTCGTACGCCTCGACGGCGGCGTCCGAGGTGACATTTACGACAGCCCCGGCAGTCGCCGAGAGGAGGGGGAGCGCCAGTTGCACGAGGGCCAAGGGCGCGACCACGTTGGTCTCGAGCACTCCCCGGAGATCGTGCAACCCGTAGGCCCCCAGGACCGGTAGCGGGGTGCGTCCCAGCGTGCTGGCGTTGTTCACGAGCACGTCCAGACGGCCGGTGCGCCGTGCGGCCTCGATCAGTTGACGGCGGTGACCGGGGTCGGTGACGTCTCCAGCGACGGGGACGGCCCCGGTCTCGGCCGCCGCCTTGCGCACCTGAGCGCCGTCCCGGCCATCGATGACCACACGCCACCCCGCCCCTACGAGCTCGCCGGCCAAGGCACGGCCGAGGCCCTTGGAGCCACCGGTGATGATCGCAGTTTTAGTCATGAAACGAACCTTAGAACTTGAAGTTAGCTTCAAGTCAAGGGTAGGCTGAACAAAATGCTTTCGATCGGGGATGTGGCCGAAAGGGCCAATGTGGCAACCTCGGCCCTACGCTTTTACGAGAGGGAGGGGCTTATCTCGTCGGTGCGCACGGACGGGGGCCAGCGCCGCTACCAGCGAGAGGTCCTGCGCCGCATCGCCTTCGTGCGCGCCGCGCAGCGCGTCGGGCTCACACTTGAAGAGGTCAAACAAGCCCTCTCGGCGCTGCCCGAGAGCCGCACGCCTACTACTAACGACTGGCGCCGGTTGTCGCGTACCTGGCGGCCCTTGCTGGACCGGCGCATAGCGGAGCTCGAACGAGTCCGGGACAGGCTCGACACCTGCATCGGCTGCGGTTGCCTGTCGCTCGGGGTATGCCGCCTGCTAAACCCCAACGACGTTGCCGGTGCCGAGGGCCCGGGCCCACGTTGGCTCCTCGACGAGCAGGACTGACGCGGGCGCAGGGGCCTCGGGACGCAAACTTGACGCGGCCAGAACCGGAGCACCTGCCTCCTTTTTTTTCGCCTTCCGCCTCGTAACCCTCCAGGAGCGTGTGGTTCTGAAGGCCGGCCCGGGGATATGAAAGGCTGCGGCCCGGCCCACCTCAGGGCTCAAGCCAGGCAAGAAGGTTCGAGCGAGCGGAACAACTTGTAGCCAAGCTGGAACTCCTGGTGGCCGAGAGCCTCGGACCGGGTCGCAGCCCCGGACGCGGTAGCCACCACGAGGTCGAAGATCTCGGCGCCGACCTCGTCCAACGATGCCTCGCCCAGGAGGATACGCCCGGCGTCGACGTCCATGTCGTCTGACATTCGTCGGTAGGTGTCCGGGTTGGCACAGACCTTGATGACGGGCGAAATAACCGATCCGACGACCGAGCCACGGCCGGTGGTGAAGAGGATGACGTGTGCCCCGCAGGCGATCAACTCGACAACTTCAGTGGTGTCGTTGATGTTCGGGTAGCCAAAACGAGGCGAGCCGTCGGGCACCACGTCGAGCAGGTAGAGACCGCCCCCGGCCGGCAGTTCGCCAGGTTCGATGACCCCGCTGATGGTCGAACTTCCACTCTTGGCGTAAGCGCCGATCGACTTCTCTTCGATCGTGGTGAGCCCGCCAACGAGGTTGCCGGGAGCGATACTGGCATGGCCGAGCTCTTCGTAATAGCGAGCCGCCTTGACCACGCGTGCCGCCAGTTCGGCCCCGAGCTCGCTGGTCGCGGCACGCCCGCGCAGATGTTCCTCGCACCCGATCAGTTCGCCCGTCTCCTCGAAGATGCACCGGGCACCGCCGGCCACCAGCCTGTCAAAAGACCGGCCTACGGCGGGGTTGGCGGTCAAGGTGCTCGTGCTGTCCGATCCCCCACAGATCGTGCCCACCACGAGGTCGGCCACGGACAGGGGCACCCGCTCGACATCGGCTATCTTTGCCAGTCCCTCCGCAACGAGTTCCCGACCCCGGTTGACCGTTTTCACGGTACCACCCTCGTGCTGGATGACCAGGCTCTCGACCCACCTGCCGCTGCGTTGGACCGCCTCTTTCAACGCCGGCCGGTCGAAGCTTTCGCAACCGAGAGATACGAGCAGGCTGCCACCGACGTTGGGGTGCGTGCACAGGGCAGTGAGGACCCGCTGGGCGTAATCGTTAGGGTAACAGCCCGGGAACCCGACGACCTGGACGGAACCACCGCTGTCGGAACGGTCGCCATTGGCAATTTCCCGGGCCACGTGGTGGGCACACTCCACGAGGTAGACAACGAGTAAATGGTTGCGGATCCCCTTCCTTCCGTCGGCGCGGGCATAGCCCATCACTTCACCGATATCGGCACTCCCATCAGCGCCGCCCGCACCATGCCCGCCGGGCCCGCCCGGGCGCACCATCGGCGCACCGACCGCCGCCTTGCCGCCGGCCACGCCCGTCGGGACCGGCCCGGCGGCAGGCGCGTCGGGGAACGACGGCAACGCCACCGGCACCGCCGTGCCAGGGGAGGCGGCGGCCTCGCCCGCGCTGGCCCCCCCGACGAGATGGGCAGCGAGGTAATTGCTGCTCAAGTTGTGCAGGTGCAGGAGCTCACCGGCGCCGACGGGGGCTGTGGTCCGACCGATCACCGCGCCACATTTACGGACGAGCTCGCCCGTCACCAACCGGCGCGCCGCTACCTTGTGCCCAAAGGGCGTGTCGGCCGCGACCTGAACGGTCCTCCCCTCCACCAGCACCTGCTCACCGGCCCGGATGGGGCGGGCCGCCACCAGGCAGTCATCGTCGGGATGCAGGCGCAGCAGGCGGCCGTCGGTCAGCTCAGGGGCTGGGCCTGTCATAGGTTAAAACTTCCCATATCTCATGTAAGCCTGTTCGGGATCGGTACCGTCCAGGATGGCGGTGCGCACCTTGTTTTCCACGGCGGCGGCCTCCTCGGCCGCCCCTATGACCTCTACGGCCCGGTCAGCGGGCACCACCACCACCCCGTCCTGGTCCGCCAGGAGAAAATCCCCGGTCGAAACCGTGACCGGCCCGATGGTCACCGAACCACCCAGCTGGTCGGTCAGCCAGCGGCCGACGATGTCACGAGGCGTAGTGAAACGACAATAAACGGGGAAACCCAGCCGCCGGATGAACGCCGTGTCCCGGCATCCCCCGTCAACCACGTAGCCACGCACGCCCCTGCTTTTCATTGCCTCAGAGGACAGTTCGCCCATCAGCGCGATCTCTTGGTTTTCCGGCTGGCACACCACGACAGACCCGGGCGGGGCGGCCGACAGCATCCTGGTCCAGGACAGCAACGTATCGTGGGGGGCGGCTCCTTCGACGAGATGTCCGTGCACCGTCCAGACCGGCCCGGCAAGTTTCAAGCCCGGGTCGAGGGCACTTATGTTGGGCGGGAGGACCCCCGGTGCGATGGCGAGGGCGCGCATGACGTCGAAAATAATCCCCGTGTAGAGGCGCTGGAGACGTCCCGCCAGGCCTTCCGCCTCGGGACCGGCGGGTCGACCGGGCCGCCTTTCTTCCATAAACGGGCCATCAACCAATGAGGCCACCTCCTTGGGAGCCATGCGCCTCGACCACATTTCGTTTCTCGACCACGTACAGATGGACGAGGGACAGCACCACTTCGCCGTCCTGGTTGGCCACGGTCACCAGCTCGTCGACACGACCGAGACGTTCAGGCGAGCGCGGGTGGTCGCTCATGGCGGTGATCTCGGCCGTCACCGTTATCGTGTCGTCGATGAAAACAGGCCTCACAAAGCGGATCCGGTCGTAGCCATAGCTCATGGCCCGAGGGTTGATGGTGCCGGCCGTCATGCCGACGCTAACCGACAGGACGAGCGTACCGTGGGCCATCCGGCGGCCGAAGCTCTGGGTGGCGCACCACTCGCGGTCCATGTGGTGGGGAAAGAAATCGCCGGTCTGGCCGGCGTGCAAAACAATGTCGGCTTCGGTGATGGTCCGGCCCGTACTTTGGCGTGAAGTGCCGACGACATAGTCCTCGAAGAACTTCTCAGAAATGGTGCTCATCCGCCAATTCCGTCACCGATGAGCCGTTCGCGTTCGGCGTCGAGGCCATCCAGGCAAGCATCCTCACCGATGTCGCCTGACAACGCGGCGTGCACAAGCTCACCGGCTCGCTCCTGGAGCACCATCCACCCGGGGTAGCGGGGGCGGACGCTGGCGCCCTCGATGGTAGCGCGGGTGGCACTGAAAAAATCCAGGCAGTCCTTGTTCACCGACTGGTCTTCCCACGCCAGCGCGTTGGCGGGCTGACCGCCCGCCCAGTAATAGAGGTCCCGCTGGACCTTTGCGCTCGCCAACCAAAAGGCACAGGCGACGGCCGCCTCCTTCTCAGCGCTGCGGGCCGATACGGCGATGCCGGCCCCGCCCAGGCAGGATCCGGTCACTCCCCGGGGCCCGACCGGCATGTCCCGGTAGGCGAGCTGGTGGGGCCGGAACCCCGGGCGGCTGTAGTTGACGTAGCCGAACGCCAGCGGTGCGTAGTAGCACTCGTCGGTGCTGGAAAGCCGGTCGGCGACGTTGATGGGGTTGGCGGCCAAGCAGGAGGGACCGATACGGTCGACGAGCTGGTGCAGTAGGTCGAGCACGGCCAAGCCGACGTCACGACCGACAAAGCCCGTCTTGTCGGAGCAGACGGGCCCTCCCATCTGAGCCGCCAGGGTGAGGAAACTCGACAGGGCGTCGACAGGTTTACCCGGCCAGAGCACCCGTCCTTCGCCGGCCAGCTCGAGGACAGCAGGCCAGCTGCGGGGCGGCTCCATGATCAGGTCCGGGCGGTGGGCCGAGACCTGGGTGGCGGCATCTATCGCCAGCGCGTACTGGTGGCCACCGTGGCTATAGCTGGCATGGGAGCGGCCCACCGATTGCCGGGCGAGGAGGGCCAGTTCGGCGTCGTGGCCGGTCTCGTCCAGACGGACGAGGAGGCCCTGGTCCGAGACCAACGGGATGTGAGGATGGTCGATGACGAGCACGTCGTACTCTTTGACGAGCTGTTCGAGGGGATGATCGGCAAAAGCCTGCAGCGATCGGGCCGCCCACTCGATGATGACATCATTCGTGGGCCCGCTCTGCGGACCTAAGGCAACGAGCGGCGCCAAGCCCCTGGGATGGTCCCAGGTAATGCCCTTGAGCCTCGTCACGCCATCCCCCCGGGCGGCTGTCCCTCCCGGGTGGTGCCGGGGGCACCGGGAGCGGCAAACTCGGCCCGCAGGGCGGCACTGTGCTGGCCTATCCGGGGCGCGCCGGCCGGCGGCGTCAATCTGCCCCCGTCGATACGCAGGGGGCTGCGAGTCGTCCGGATGGTGACGGGAGGCCCAGAACCGGCCTCGGACGGCCGGCTCACCTCCTGGACCATGGCGATGGAGGCGAAAGCCTCCGAGCCGGCCAAGGCGCTGAGGGTAAGCACGGGGGCGCACCAGATGTCGGCGGGTTCGAGCAAGTCCAGCCAGTGCTGGGTGGGCTGGGTGGACAAGTGGTCACCAAGGAGCGCGGCGATCTCGTCCCGTCTCTCTGACCATGAAGCCGGATCCTCGAAGGCAGTCAACGCCTCCAGCCCGATCAGGGAGCCGAGCCTTGGGACCGGGTTCATGGCGATGGCCAGGTAACCGTCCGAGGTCGGGTAAACACCGTAGGGAGCGGCAAGGTAAGCGTTGGCCGAGTAGATGCCGCCGCGGCGAGGTTGAAAGCTGGGCTCGGAGAGGAAAACCGACAGCAGTTCGAACTGGAAGTCGAGCACGCTTTCGAGCAAGCTGGTCTCGACCAAGCCACCTTGGCCGGTGCGCTCCCGGCGTACCAGCAACGCCGCCACGCCCAAGGCCAGCTGGCAGGAGGCCAGGTGGTCGGCGATCGAGAGCCCGACCGGGACCGGGGGGCCGCCGGCAGTACCGGTCGTCCACGGCAGCCCCGACACCGCTTGTGCCAACAGGTCCTGCCCGGGCTTGGCCGCCCACGGGCCCTGCGCCCCATAGCCGCTGACGCTGCCGTACACGATCCCGGGATTGATGCGCCGCACAGAGTCATAGTCGAGCCCCAGCCGCTTCATGACGCCGGGGCGGAAGTTCTCGATTATCACGTCGACCGACGAGACCATGCGCCGGACCAGAGCGAGGTCGTCCTCGTCCTTCAGGTCGGCGGACAGGCTCTCCTTGTTGCGGTTCATGGCGTGGAACGAGATGGTGTCACCGTCCTTGGCGATCCCGGCGAAGGCCAGTTGCCGCCCGATGTCCCCCACCGGGGGGCGCTCGACCTTTATAACTCGGGCCCCGAGGTCGCCGAGGCGGAGCGCCGCCACCGGCCCGGCCAGGAACTGACTGAAATCGAGCACGGTGGTACCGGCGAGCGGCGCGCTCAACCCTTCACGGCCCCGAGCATGGCTCCGCGCGCCAGGTAGCGCTGTGCTCCGACGAACACGGCCAGGACCGGGAGCATCTGCAACAGGGCGGCGAAGGCCAGCTCGGGGATATAAAGCTGGACGTTGAGCCCGGCGGCGGCACTGGCGTTGAACAGCTGGCTCGACGTGATCAGCTCCTGGAGACCGACCGAGACGGTCTGCACCGCAGAAGTCGGGAGCATGACCAACGGAAGGAAATAGTTCGTCCAGTCGGCGACAAAGGCGAAGAAAAAGACCAGGGCGATCGCCTGCTTGGCCAGCGGGGACGCCAGGCGCATGAACAGCCCGATTTCCGAAACGCCGTCGATCCTCCCCGCCTCCAGCATCTCAGGGGGCAGAGTGGTCCGGTAATGGATGAACGACAGGTACGTGCCGAAGGGGAAGAAGCCGAGTATCACGGCCACCGGCCACAGCTTGTCCACCTCGTGCACGGCCGCGACCTCCAGGAACAAGGGGATCACGAGCACCGTGTTCGGCATCACCATGGTGAGGATGGTCAGGAAGAGCAGTACCCGGCGCCCCGGGAAATGCAGCATGGCCAGCACGTACCCTGCCGGGAGGGCAACGAGCACCGCCAGCACCGAACCACCGAAGGCGACGATGGCCGAGTTTTTGAGCCAGGTGAAGTAGATGCCGTCGCTGAAACCTTGCAATTGCCGCCAGTCGAACCCCAGGCGGCCCAACGAAAGCGGCCCGAAGGGGCCCTGGCGGACGAGGCTCTCCTGGGAGCGCATCGTGGACAGGACGAAGGTCACCATGATGAAGAGATAAATGAGCGCCACCAGCAGGAGGAACCCCATCGGGGTCATCTTCCGCGCCCGGCGCAGCCGGCTAGGGCGGAAGGCGTCGCCGCTGCCTTGCCGCCGGCCGGAGGCGACGGGTTTTTCCAAGATTGCGGACATGGACGATCTCCCCTGTTACGTCTGCTCGCTGAACAGGCCGGTACGCGTGGTGATGATGACACCGATCACCAGGCTCACTACAAGCAGCATCACCGAGAGCGCCGCCGCCGCCGGTACGTCGAAGATCTGGAAAGCAAATGTATAGCTGAGCTGGTTAGGCGTCCACTGCGGGGAGATGGTCCCTTGGGTGGCGAGGCCCAATACCTGCGGCTCCAGGAACAGCTGGGTGGCGTAGGCGATGTTCAAGAGTATGAGGTACGCGATCCACGGGCGGACGAGCGGTATTTTGATACGCCGGGTCAACTGCCAACCGGTGGCGCCATCCATCATGGCGGCCTCCTGGACCTCTTCAGGGATCCCGTTGAGGCCTCCGTATATGATGAGGATCCAGGTGCCGGCGCCCTGGAAAAACAGCATCAGGGCGAAGATCACGGGTAGGTGGGAGGGCTCGGCCGTCTGGTCGAGGGTCGAATAACCGAGCCAGGACAACAGCGGTCTGACCGGGCTGTCGATGGGGTCGAGCAAGAAGAGCCAGAGGACGAAATTGCCCATGCCCGCCAGTGCCCCGGGCAGGTAATAAATGAACCTCAGCGGTCCTACCAGCCGGCTGCGCCGACCGTGCAGCAACAGGGCCAACCCGACCACGCCGATGATCATGAACGGCAGCCACACCACCATCACGAGCCCGATGTGCTCCAGGGTGCCCACGAACTGGAACTCGGTGACGACCTCGTGGTAGGCGCTGACGCCGCCCCATCCACTGCCGCTGCGAGCCAAGAAGCTTTGGTAAACGGCATACCCGGCGGGGATGATCCCGACGATGAGGAGAAGGACCACATATGGCACCAGCAAGACCAGGCCGCCGCGGCCCTGGCGACCCGATATGGCGAAGGCTTTGCGCCGCCGACGAGGGGCCGCGCCCACCGGTCCGGCTCCTCCGTCCGCCTTCTTGCCGCCTATTTCTTTTTCTAAGACAGCCACTTGGTCACCACCAGGCGAGCACTGGACCGGTCATGGACTTCGTTTGACGAGGCGTCGCCCGCCTGGCTGGCGCCAGGCGGGCGAAGGCTCTACGGGCCAGGGCGGTACGGCCCAGGCCAGGGCTGCATTACTTAGCTGGTCTCTACTGTGTAGCCGTTGAGCTTGGCGTTGTTGACAAGTTCGCTCTGGTAGGCAGACCATGCCGCGCTGATCGGTTTACCGGCAGCGAGGACGGGGGTAACGGTGTCTGTCCACAGGGCGCCCTCGTCATAGAGGAGGTAGCTGTGGTGGGGACGGATGATGGACGCCGCGTACAGCATGGCGGGGCCGATCTGCATGGGATCGGCAAAGTAATGGGAATCGACGACGTTCTTGGTGATCCAGGCCGCATCGTCGGGGCCGTAGGCCGGCAAGCCGGTCGTCAGGTCAACTTGCCAGGCCGGGGCGCTGGCCATGAACTCCATGAAAAGCGCGGCGTCGGCCTGCCGTTGGCCACTGATGTGGCTCGACATCGACCACAGGCCACCGCCTTCGTCACCGGTCCCGGCCGGGCTCCCCGGCCACTGGAGCGGCTTGGTGGCCGTGATCTGGCCGGCGGGCACTTTGAAGGTGGCCTCGAACTCGTACACGCCGTACCACGCCGCACCCGGGGTCATGAGCAGCTTGGAGCCGATCTTGGGCGCGTCGGTGTCGAATACGCCTACCGGCGAGGCCACCTTGGCGGCGATGAGGGCGTCGAGCATGCTCTCGACCCGCGTGCAGGTCGGGTCATTGAGATTGATCAGTACCTTGTTGGGCCCGATGAGGTCATTGGTCGGGCAGCCGCTGCCCCAGAGGTAACGCTCAACTGCATAGGTGTCGCCGAGCATGGCCACATAGTAGCCGGGGTGTTGCTTTCCGAGCTTGATGCCGAGCGCCTCGTACTGGGGCCACGTCGTCGGCACGGTGTACCCGAACTGCTTCATGAGGGTGGCGTTGTACCACAGCACGTCCGGGGCCACGTCGTTACGTAGGCAGTACAGCCCTCCGTTGATAAGGCACGGGGCGGCGACAGCGGGAGAGTAGCCCTCCTGGACCTTCTTGGTGATGATGTTCGTCAAATTGGCTGCGTAATTGATCTGAGGCGACGTCGCCCATGCGATGGCCGAGTTGCCGGGCCAGAAGATGGCGTCCGGCCAGCCGCTCCCGACCCTGTTGAACAGCGTGAACTTCTCCTCGAGCCCGGCGTTGCTGGCGCTCGAGCTCAGCGTCGTGACCGTAACGGGGATGTTCGGGTACGCCTTCTCGAAAGCCTTGACGGCCGGGATCCTCGGCGGGTCGACCCAGAGCACCAGCGGGTTGGATTTTGAAACGGTGTTCATCGGATTAAGTCGTACGGCGGGCTGCAGGGAGCGTGTGGCCGATGCGGACGCGGGCGCGCCGACACCGACGATAAGCAGGCTTGCGGCTATTGCCGCCAACGCGAGCGGCTTGGGCCTGTGGCTCCGGGCCGGGTGCTCAGTCGCTTGTTGCTTCATCCCTAAGTTCATGGGCTTCCCCTCTTTTAAACCAGTAGTGCCGGGGCGGTACCCCTGGTGAGGTGATCGTACCCCGCTCATATCGGCGGCGCAAGGTGAGCAAACGTTATCTCACATACCTGAGCTGCGTTTTAAGACTAAAGACCCTAATCGAGGTGCGGCCCTCCCGGCTCAAACCTGGCAAAATCCCACCCTAGAACTGGGCTAAATCGTTTTCTGGAGCCCCGTCCGGTGGCGGGGCGGCCGCCCGCAAAACACCATTCCCGCCCTGCGCCCAAAGACAGCTCAGTCGAGATGGAACACCTCCTCCATCGGTGCCCACCAGTCGTCTCCGGCCGAGGCCCGTAGCGTCCGCTGCAAGGGCATCACCACGTCCCACCAACGTTTTGTGGCGGGGTCTGCGGCCATTCCTGCCATGTCGGCGGCCAGGTCGGAGCCCCCGTACTCCATGTAGCTGAACAACAGGTCACCCCGACGGAAGATCGAGTAGTTGCTCACGTTCGCGTTACGTAGAGCATCAAGGACTTCCGGCCAGACGTCGGCGTGGAGCCTGATGTACTCCTCGGCACCCTCCTCCGCCAGCCCGATCACCGCACCTATCCGGCAAACGGTAGGCGCGGCCTCAGACTCGTGGCCCATCCCCACCCCTCCCCTACGGCGGCCAGGACGTCCACCCCGACGGTGGGCACTGCCGCCCACCCCACCGTATAACCTTTGCACGAGGCTGGCCCGACGCGCCAACCAGGGGAGGAGGCTGTGCTAGGAGACCTCAGGGCCCAGTCGCCGGTCAGAGCCCGGGCCGGGCACAGACGCCGGGGGAAGAAGGGCACGTCATGAGGGTTGTGGACGCTCATCAACACTTCTGGGACCCGTCCCAGGTGGATTACCCTTGGCTCGCCCCCAACTTCCCTGAGCTGGACAGGACCATAGGTTTCGACGACCTGGCCCCATTGCTGAGCCCGGCCGGGGTCGACCGCACCGTGCTGGTCCAATCGGCCGACAGCGCCGAGGACAACGAGGCCATGTTCGAGATGGCCGCCAAGCATGCCGAGATCGCCGGCGTCGTGGCCTGGCTGCCTCTCGACCGTCCCGCCGAAGCCGAGCGCATGCTCGAAGAGCTTCTCGCCCGGGAGCACTTCGTCGGGGTGAGGAACCTTATCCATGTGCGCCCCGACCCCGACTGGGTGTTGAGCGCTACCGTAAGCACGAGCCTGGGCCTGCTGGAACGTGCCGAGATCCCGTTCGACCTTGTCTCTGTGCTCCCCCGGCACCTCGAACATGTGGCGGTCCTCTGTGAGCGGCACCCCGGGCTGCGGATTGTGATCGACCATCTGTCCAAACCCCCCATCGGCCGCTCCGACCGTGAGCCCTGGGCCAGCTTGCTGGCCCAGGCCGCCGAGTTCCCCAATGTTTACGCCAAGGTGTCCGGCCTCTACCCAGGAGGCGACGACCTGCGCCGGTGGTCTGTCGAAGACATACGCCCCATCGTGCACTACGCCGTCGAGCTGTTCGGCACCGAGCGTCTTATGTTCGGCAGCGATTGGCCCATCTGCGAGGTCGCCGGTGGCTACGGGGCGGTCGTGGGCGCGTTGTTCGACATCTTTGAGGACTTCGCAGGGCCGGAGCGCGCCGCTCTCCTTGGGGGCACGGCTTCGTCGGTCTACGGCCTGGGGGTGCAGGCGCCATGATCGACCTGTTCGGGCCGGTTTCCCGGGCTTGCCGGATCCACGTTCCGCCTGACCAGCGCAAGGGCATTGCCATCGTCGGCGCCGGCGTCATCGTGGACGTAGCCCACCTCCCCGCCTATCGGCGTGGTGGTCTCCGGATCATCGGCATCACCGACCTTGACCACGACCGGGCGCGAGCCGTCGCCGAGCGCCACGGCGTCGACCGCGTCTACAGAGACCTCGACCACCTGCTCGCCGACGACGACGTCGAAGTGGTGGACGTGGCGGTACCGCCGAGGGCGCAGCCCGGTATCGCCCGCCAGGTCCTGGTGGCCCGACGTCACATGCTGGGCCAGAAGCCTTTCGCGCTGAGCTCGGCCACCGCTTTAGAGCTCGCTGACCTCGCCGAGGAAAACGATGTCTTCCTCGCCGTCAACCAGCAGATGCGCTTCGATGAAGGACCGGCCGCCACGCACCACATAATGGAGCTCGGTTGGCTGGGAGAGATCACCAGTTTGGAGATCAAGGTCGATATCTGGAGCGAATGGGCGGACTGGCCCTGGATGCTCGAGCTCGACGAGCTCGAAGTGTGGTACCACTCGGTCCATTATCACGACCTCGTGCGCTGGTTCCTAGGAGAACCGGACAGCGTGTACTGCGTGGCCGGCCGGACGCCGGGCCAAGCGCCACGCGCCGAGACGAGGACGATGACCATCTACTCGTTTGCTGGCGGGGCCCGCGCCCTCGTGACCTCGAACCATGAGAACTCCTGGGGTGACGCGTCAGCGACCTTCCGCGTCCAGGGCAACCACGGCGCCGTACGCGGGACCTTGGGGATGCTTTACGACTACCCGACCGGGCGACCGGACACCCTGGAAGTTACCAGCGACCTCGTGCCTACCGATGGGTGGGTGCCGTACCCGGTGACCACGCGGTGGCTGCCGGACGCCTTCTTGGGCCCGATGGCCTCCCTCCTCGCCGCCGCCTGTGGGGGCCCGGCGCCGCTCACATCCGTGCGCGACAACACAAAGACGCTCGCCCTGGTCGAGACGATCTACCGTTCCGTCCGAAGCGGGTGTGCCGAGGCTCCGGCCCCGAACGGATAGCGGCCTCGGCCGGCCGGAAGCACGCCTCAGCCGCGCCGGAAGGCGACCGGGCCGGCCGTGGCCTACACGTCTAGGCCGTACTGGTCGAAGCGGACTTTGTCCCGGTCGGCCCCGGCCACCATTTCCTCTATGAAGCGGCCCTCGTCCTCGGGCAGGTCCTCGGCTTGGGCCGACAGCCGGCCCAGCCAGTGGGCCTCCGGTTTGCTGAGCGAGAACTCCTTTTGGGCATGGCCCTGGCGCAGGGCCTCCAGGGTGGCCAGGGCCGCCCGCCGGGTGCGCAGGTAGGCGGTGGGCTCGGCCACGATGGCGGCCGCCAACTTCAAGACCACGTCGGGGCGCAGTACGTAGGCCTGGGGGTCCTTGTCCATGTCGCTGCCCACCAACCAGTCCCGCAGCG
>CAYZVQ010000008.1:0-36292 GCA_964481925.1 uncultured Acidimicrobiaceae bacterium | reverse complement strand
CGGGTACGCATCGGTTGCACGGGTTCGGAGATGGTCCAGTTGGCATTGCGCCTGGCCCGGGCGGCCACCGGCCGAGCCCTGGTGGTGAAGTTCGAGGGCCACTACCACGGGTGGTTCGACAGTACTTTCTCGGGCACGACGGCCTTGCCTGCCCCGGGCGGCTTTGCCGCTGCCGCCCAGACGGCCGGCCAGTCCCCGCACGCCCTGGCCGACCTCGTCGTGCTGCCCTGGAACGACCTCGGGCCCCTGGACGCCTTCCTCGAGCGTCGGGCCGGCGAGGTGGCGGCCGTCATCATGGAACCCGTCCTTTGCAACACCTCGGTCATCGTCCCTAAAGACGGCTACCTCGAAGGTGCCCGCCGCCTGTGCGACCGCCACGGCATAGTCCTCATCTTTGATGAGGTCATCACCGGTTTCCGCCTCAGCCCCGGGGGGGGCCAGGGGCTCCTCGGGGTCACCCCGGACCTGACCGTGCTCGGCAAGGCCCTGGGGGCCGGCTTCCCCGTCGCCGCCCTGGCCGGCAACGCGCCGCTCATGGCCCTGCTGGGCGACGGGACGGTCATGCACGGCGGGACCTACAACGGCAATGCCATGGCCATCGCCGCCGCCCTGGCCGCCCTGGACGCCCTCTCCGGCCCCGGGGGCGGCCCCCACCTGCGCCTGGCCCAGGTGGCCGGGCTGTTGGGCGAAGGCCTCGAGCGGCTGTCCAAAGACACCGGCGGGAGCCTCGCCGTCCAGGGCGTCGGGCCCGTGCTCAACACCACCTTCGACCCGCCCGGGCCGGTCACCGATTACCGCTCCTACCAGTTGTCCAACCTCACCAAACAGCTCGCCTTCATCACCGCCCTTGACGCCGAAGGTGTCCGCGTCACCGGTCGCGGTACATGGTTCGTGTCCACCGCGCACACCGAGGCCGACGTCGAGCTGACCCTTGACGCCGCCGCCGAGGCCTTGCGCCGCATCAGCTAGCCGCATCAGCTAGCCGCATCAGCTAGCTGCATCAGCTAGGCCGCCCACCTCTACACCTGATCCACCGGCGACACCCGGTCCACCGGCAGCAGAAATAGCGAGGCCGGTCGACCCATACAAAAGGAGGACGATGTCAACTAATGAGCATGTAGGCACCGACGACCAGCGAGGTGCGCGACCAGTCCTGGAAACCGGCCTCATATCGCGTCGGTCAATGCTGAGAGGAGCTGTCGCCGGGGCGCTGGCGTTCCCTGCCCTGCGCAGTTTAGGTGGTAACCAAACCGACGTGCTCCGTTCTCTCCTCGGTGAGGGCGCCAAGGCCCGGGCCGGTGAGGTGTCGAAGCGGTCGGGGACTCTCCAGGTGGCAAACCTGGCAGAACCCAACTTCATAGACCCGGCCTATGCGCTCGAGGTGGAAGAGTTTGCCGTCGTGCGCAGCGTGTACGACGGCCTCCTCCAATGGAACACGACCCAGAGCCAGCTCGTGGCCGCCCTGGCCGAATCATGGACGTCGAACTCGAACGCCACCGAATGGACGTTCAAGCTGCGCCCCAACGTGACCTTCCAGGACGGCACCCCCTTCAACTCGAGCGCCATGAAGGCCACGTTCAGTCATTACCTGCCGGGCTCGTGGGGCTTCCTTCTCAGCAGCATGACCACGCTCGATGACTCTGACCCGCTCGTGCTGAAAGTGAGCTTCTCGGCCCCCAATCCCGACTTCGGCCGGAACTTGACGTTCATAAAGGCCATGTCGCCATTGCAGATCCAGAAGAAGACTTCCGCCAAACAGGCCGTGGGGACAGGCGCCTTCCAATGGGGCGAATGGGTGCACGGCGAGAAGATCACTTTGGCCGCCAGTTCCAGTTACTGGGGCACTCCGGAACCGTACCTGGACGGCATCGACCTCATAACGGTGACCGACGAGACTGCCCGCGTCAACGGCCTCGAGTCAGGTTCGTTGAACCTCATCATGCGCGTCGACCCCCACGACCTCCCGTCCCTGGCGTCCAATGCGAAGGTCGGCTTGTCCGGCGGGCCGAGCTGGCTTGAGCTCCACCTGACGTTCCGCTGTGACCAGCCGATCACCAGCAACCTCCTGGTACGCCAGGCCATCGCCTACGGCGTCGACCGGGACACGATCGTGAAAGACGTGCTCCTCGGGCAGGGCACCGTCGCTCCTTCGCCGATCCCGATCGGCTGTTACGGCCATATCACACCTACCACGTCCTATTCGTACGACCCGGACAAGTCCCGCGCTCTGCTGAAGGCGGCGGGGTATTCGAAGGGCCTGACGCTCAAGATGGGCACCGGCTCGCCGGACTATGCCCTCGTCGGCGAAGCCATGGTCGCCCAGCTGTCCAGTGCCGGGATCAACGTGATCTTCGACGTCGAGGACCCGGGCGTCCTGGTCGCGGACCTCGGAGCGACCAAGCCGAAGCACGACTTGTTCATCCTCACCTATGGCTGGGTCAACGGCGGCCCGTTCCATTTCGACACGGGCCTCGTCCTGGCCCACCCACAGTACAAAGGCAGAGCGTTGACAGAGCTCGTCCACGAATGCAATACGACGCCGGACGGCCCGAAGAGGCTCAGCTATCTGGCACAGGCGCAGGATCTCTTCATGCAGCAGATCCCTCACCTGCCGCTCTACTACGCGAACAACACCGACGCCTTCAGCTCGACCGTCCACGGGTACGTGTACCCGAAGGACGCCTATCAGCCCGTTTTCGCTAACACGTCCTTCAGCTGAGCCGAAGCCGAGGAACCTGAGCCCAGGCAAGATGATCGTTGCATATATGGCCAAGCGGTCCGGCACCATGTCCGGACCGCTTGGCATCGTGTTGGCCGCCCGGCGCAGGACCGGGCGTGAGTGGTCGCGGGCGTGACGCCGGGCGATGTCCTCATCGAGAGGACGTCCCGGGCGTCGCGGCGCAAGGGAGTGCTCCTTTATCTCGCCGGTCGTCTGGCGGCCGGCATCTTCGTGCTTTTTGGCGCCATAACCATCAGTTTCCTGCTGATCCACGCCACCGGCAACCCCGCCACTGTGCTTGCGGGTGGGTCGCTCCCGGCGGCCCAGGTGCACGCCCTGTCCCAACAGCTTGGCTACAACCGTCCGCTCCTCTCGCAGTACGGCTCGTACATCGTGGGCGTGCTGCACGGCCAGTTCGGGGTGTCCTTTCGTTATGGCACGCCGGCGATCAACAGCGTAATGACAGCCCTGCCCAATACGTTAGCCCTGATCGGTGTGAGCCTTTCTGCGGCTTTGGTGTTGTCGATCGCCATTGCCGTATCGAGCGTCCTCAGCCGAAAAGGATGGGCTGACCGCTTTTGGCGCCCGGTCGTGCTTGTCCTGCAAGGGGTACCTGACTTCTGGATCGCGCTCATCCTCGTGCTCGTGCTGGCCGTCCATCTGCACCTCCTGCCCAGCCTCGGGTTCGCCGGACCGGAAACGCTGATAATGCCTTGCGTGGCGCTGACGGTCCCCATGCTGGCTTCTTTCACGAGGCTCTTGAGGGCGAACCTGCTCGACTTCACAAACTCCGACATCGCCTTTGCCCTGCGCGCCCGGGGCCTCACTCGTCGGGAGATCGTCTTAGGCCATAGTTTCCGCAACGCCATGGCCACGTTCGTGTCGTTCGTGGCGCTTCAGGCGGGCTGGTTGATCGGTGGCACGGTGATCGTCGAGACCATCTTCGCCTGGCCCGGGATAGGTACTCTGCTCATAAGTGCCGTGCTGGCCCGCGACCTGACCGTGATCCAGGCGATAGTCGTCGTGATCGCCGTGGCGTTCACAGTGTTCAACCTTCTGGCCGACCTCGCCGTCCTCTGGCTCGACCCGCGGATCGGCCGCCCGGCAGTGGGAGCCTCCCGGTGAGCACGCTGAGCCTCGGACCAGTAACATCACGCCTCCTCCGTCTTCGCCAACGACCGGCGGACGGGCACTTGAAGGTAAGCGGGTCACTTGTGGCCGGCGGCGGGATACTGGCCGTCATGGTGGTCTTCAGCATCGTGGGGTCGATCGTGGACGGGAGCCCGTCAAAGCAGGACTTCGCTTCGATACTGGCCCGTCCGGGTACCGCAGGACATCTGCTCGGGACGGACCCTCTCGGCCGGGACGTGCTGGCCTGGGTTTCGATGGGGATCCGGACCTCGCTCGAAGTAGCTCTCGGCGTCGTCTGCCTTTCGGCTTTTGTGGGCTGCACCATCGGTGTCGTCGCCGGTTTTACGCGGGGCTGGCTCGACGTCGTGCTGATGCGCCTGGCCGATATCCAGCTATCGATCCCGCCACTGCCGCTGTTCATCGCCGCATCCGCGGTGGTGGTGAACAGCATGACGAGCCTTATCATCCTCGTGAGCATCGTCGGCTGGGTGCCGTACGCCCGGCTTACTCGCGCTCGTGTCCTGTCGCAGCGGGAGCGTGGCTATGTCATGGCGGCGCGCCTGGCAGGGCGACGGCGACCGGCCATCATTTTCTTGCACATCCTGCCAGGCATCCGGACGGAGGCCATCGTGCTGGCGTCGTTACAGGCTGGGGTCGCGCTGCTCTGGGAGGCGGGACTTAGCTTCCTGGGCCTCGGCCTGCAACCGCCCTACGTCAGCCTCGGGTTCCTCATGTCGGAAGGCAAAGAGGTCCTGGCCCAGGCCTGGTGGGTGGCCACCTTCCCGGGCGTGGCCCTGGCGCTGCTCGTCGTCGGCTTCAATTTGACGGGCGACGGTATGCGTGACTTCTTCGGTAGCGACGTGGCGACGGGCAACGGATGAACGGGCTCAGCGTCTCGGACCTCACCGTCGTGCGCGGCTCAGCCGCGGGACCGCCGGCCATCGGCCCGATCTCGTTGTCGGCGGGCCCCGGCCAAGCCGTCGGGATAGTGGGCGAGACCGGTGCAGGCAAGACGCTCACCTTGCGAGCCCTTATGGGCCTGTTGCCCGCCGGCTTCCAGTTGGGCGGGTCGGTGCACCTCGGCAACGATGACCGTGTGTACCGTACCGAGGAGGAGCTGCGTCGACAGCTCGGGCGCGCCATCGGCGTCGTCCTTCAGAACCCGTTCACGGCGTTCGACCCCCTCAAGTCGGTGGGTTCCCAAATCGTGGAGGGCGTGGTGCGACGGCGGCTGGCGTCTCGCTCAGCCGCTCGGGCCCGAGCCGTCGAACTGCTCGAGCAAATGGGCTTCACTCACGCCGATGATGTCATGAGGCTCTTCCCCAGTCAGTTGAGCGGGGGCATGGCGCAGCGGATTGCCATCGCGATGGCGCTCATGCCGCACCCGGCCGTGCTGCTGGCCGACGAGCCCACCTCAGCGCTCGATGCCACGCTCAGGCTGGGGGTACTCGAGCTCATCCGCCGCTTCACCGCCGCCACGGGAGCAGTGCTCGTCATCATCAGCCACGACCTGCGGCTCATCGGCCGGTTCTGCGACACGATCGTGGTCATGTACGGGGGCCGGGTGGTTGAGGCGGGCGCAGCCAAAGAGTTACTGGAGCATCCCCGGCACCCTTACACGCGGGCCCTGATCGCCTGTACCCCCACGATCGGGGCGAGGGGGAAGCAGCCCTTGGCCAGCATCCCGGGCAGCCCGCCTTCACTGTTCCAGTCTGAGCACCGCTGCCGTTTCGCACCGCGTTGCCCTCTCGCCGAGGACGCCTGCTGGCTCGAAGAGCCTCCGCTCATTCCCCTTTCCGACGTCCGCGTTGCTTGTCCCGTGGTATCCAGAGAGGCGGTCCGCCGATGAGCGAGCGAGACCAGCCTGTCGCCGTTGAGCTCGTGGACGTCACCCGCGTCTACCACTCGTCGCGCACGGTGGTCCGCGCCCTGGACGGGGTGAGCTTTTCGCTCCGGGCGGGAGAGACGTTGGCTGTCATCGGCGAGAGCGGTTCGGGTAAATCGACCCTTACCAGGCTCATCGCCGGCCTGGAACGGCCAACCAGCGGCCGGGTCACGGTAGCGGGCCAGACGCCGAGGATCCGGCCAGGGACAGTAGCTACAGCCCAGGTCGTGTTCCAGGATCCCGCCGGGTCGCTGAACCCCCACCGGAGCATTTTTAAAAGCGTGGGCGAGCCGTTGGGCAAGCTCGACCGGGCCGAGCGAAGGGCGACCGTGGTGGAGATGCTCGGACGCGTCGGGATCGACCCGGCCCGGCTCTCCGACCGCCCCTGGCGCTTCAGCGGCGGCCAGCTCCAGCGAGTTGCCATCGCCCGCGCCTTAGTCGCCCGCTCGAGAGTCCTGCTCTGCGACGAACCGACTTCGGCCCTCGACGTCTCGGTGCAGGCCCAGATCCTGGGCCTTCTACGTGACCTCCAGCACGAGATCGGCTTCAGCTGCATCTTCGTGACCCACGACCTCGCCGTGGCACAGGTGGTGGCGGACCACGTGCTCGTGCTTCGCCACGGACAGGTCAGGGAGGCGGCGGACGCTGAGAGGTTCTTCTCGGGGCCGAAAGACCCCTACAGCCGGGCCCTCCTCGACGCGATGGCGAGTGCTCCGCTCGACGGGCGTCCCCAGCGCGACGACAATGGCGACGGCCACGCCGTCGAGCGAACTTCAGCAACATGATTGCCACCGAGAAAGGAATAGCGAGACATGAGTAACGGACCGTGGACAGTCGAGGCACCGGTGTTCCGTCGAGTCGGGGTACCGATGGAAATGGAAGAGGTCACAGTGGTGCCACCCCGCGCCGGAGAGGTTGCCATCCGCTTGGTAGCGAGCGGCGTCTGCCATAGCTGCCTGCACTCGATAGACGGATCTCTGGAGGGGACGCCCCTTCCCATCATCCTCGGCGACGAAGGTGCCGGGGTCGTCGTCGAGGTCGGCGAAGGCGTGACCATGGTCGAGCCCGGGGACCACGCGGTGATCTCGTGGGCCCCGAGTTGCGGCCAATGCCGGGAGTGCCTCGGTGGCCGGCCCGCCCGCTGCACGCGCAAGCCGACCTTCGGCGTGTTCCGCGACGGCGAAACCCGGTTCCGGCGGGGCGACGAGCAAATATTCCACTACGGCCCGGCCACGCACAGCCCCTATGTCATCCTCCCCCAATCGGCGGCGATCAAGATCGACAAGTCTGTCCCCCTCGATCGGGCGGCGCTGGTCGGTTGTTCCCTCAGCACCGGAGCCGGCGCCGTCTTCAACACTGCGAGGGTCGCCGCAGGCCAGAGCGTCGCCGTGGTCGGCTGTGGGGGCGTCGGTCTCAACGCCGTGCACGCCGCCTTCGTGGCCGGCGCTTTCCCCGTGATCGCCGTGGACCCCGTCGAGATCAAATTGGACGCCGCCCGGCGTCTCGGTGCTTCGGGGACCGTGCCGAGCTCCGGAGAGCAGATGGCCGAGGCCATCCGCTCAGCGAGCAGTGGTGGCGTCGATGTAGTGATCGTGGCCGTCGGCAGCACCGTGGCCATCGAACAGGGCATGCTGGCTCTCAACCCGGGAGGAAAGTGCGTCGTGATAGGGGCGCCTCCCACGGGAGCAATGCTCAGCATCGACCCGCATTCGCTTCGCGCCCAGGAGACAATGCTCATGGGTTGCTCCTATGGGTCGTGCAACCCGCCGCTCGACTTCCCAAGGTTGATCGAGCTGTTCCAGAGCGGCCGGTTCAAGATCGATGAGATGGTGAGCCGTCGCTACGCCCTCGACGAGATCAACGAAGCCTACGAGAACCTAGCCGCGGGTAAGGATCTTCGCGGGCTGATCGTGTTCGACGGCGCCGAAGCCTGATGCCGACGGCGCCGGTGGTTGGCGGCCTGGAAGGCGAGGTGGCCCTCGTCACCGGTGGGTGGCGAGGGATCGGCGCGGCGGTATGCCGCGCCTTCGCCGTCCAAGGCGCGCTCGTCGCCGTGAACTACCCCCCGCGGTCCGAGCCCGCTCGCCAGGGCGCGGTGCGCCTCGTCGACGAGCTGCGCGCCGGCGGCGCTGGCGCCATGGCCGTCGAGGCTGATGTATCGGACCGCCGGGCCGTGTTCACGATGGTCGATCTCGTCGCGTCGGGACTAGGCGCTGTAGGTATCCTCGTTGCCAATGCGGCCGCCTCGGCGCGCATGCCGTGGACCACTATCGACGAGGACGAATGGGACCGGGTTATGCGGGTGAACGTGACCGGCACGCTCTTGTGCGCTCAGGCGGTCTACCCGGCTATGCGCGACCGGGGACGGGGCAAGATCATAACTGTTTCTAGTGTGATGGTGGAACTGGGCTCCTCCAACGCGCTTCACTATGTGACGTCCAAGGCGGCGCTGATCGGGCTAACCCGATCGCTCGCCCGCGAGGTCGGACGAGATGGCATCTGTGTGAACTGCGTGATGCCAGGCGCCATCCGCACCGAACAAGAGGAGGAGATGTTCCCCGGGGCGGCAGCGCAAACGGCCCGCGAACAAGCAGTCCGCCAAAGCGTGCCCAGGCGCGGGATGGCCGAAGATCTCGCCGGCGCGTTCGTCTATCTCGCCTCATCTGCCAGCGACTTCGTCAGCGGTCAGGTCGTCGTCGTCGACGGCGGGTGGGTGAACTACTGATGCGGGCCATGGGTGCCGCCTGAGTCGTGGAGGGCCAGGATGACGTTCGTTTTTCGTGACATTGACGATGGTGGGAGCGTGATCGGCACCAGCCTTCTCGACGGTGCCTTCGAGTTCCCTCGCCTCGTCCTCAAACGCTCGGCGCTCGAGCACAACATCACCTCTATGGCGAAGTTCTGCACAGTCCACGACGTCTCTCTCGCACCGCACGCCAAGACGACGATGGCACCGGGCGTACTTCGGCGCCAGATTGAAAGCGGGGCCTGGGGGATGACGGTGGCAACCATGCAGCAGTTGCGCGCGTGCGTCGCCGCCGGCGTCACCAGGGTGCTGGTAGCCAACGAAATAGTCAACCCGCGGGCGGCCGAGTGGCTCGGCCGCACGCTCTCGACATATGACGGAGCACTCGAAGTTCTTTGCTTGGTGGACTCGCCGACGGGGGTCGCACGGCTCTCTGCAGGCCTGGAGGCCAGCGGTCTCTCCCGTCCGCTCCCGGTGCTAGTGGAGCTCGGGTCAGTCGGTGGCCGTGCCGGCGTCAGGTCCATGGACGACGCCTTGGGAGTGGCTCGGGCGGCGGCGGCCAGCGCCGCGCTCGAGCTCGTCGGCGTGGAGGGCTTCGAGGGGATCCTCGGAAGCACGACATCGGCTGACAACCTGGCTAAAGTCGACCGGTACCTGGGGCAACTGGCGGCCCTCGCCCGCCGCCTCGAGGACGAAGGGTTCTTTGCCGACGTCAATGAGGTGATCTTGAGCGCCGGGGGGAGCACCTACTTCGACCGCGTCGCCGCCGTCCTGGGCGCCGCCGACCTCAGGTCGCCCACGAGGGTCGTACTGAGGAGCGGTTGCTACGTCACCCACGATCACAGCAGCTATGGAGGTCCCGCCCCCCTCACGGGCGAGCCGGGCAACTCCGGTCTCATTCCGGCGCTCGAGCTCTGGAGCGAGATCCTAAGCACCCCCGAGCCGGGACGGGCGATCGCCGGCTTCGGCCGCAGGGACGCGCCTTTCGACTGCGGCCTACCCGTCGTGGTTTCTCGCGTCCCGGCTGGCGAGCCGGGACGCCTCCTTCCCATCGTCGCCTCCGTGACGGGGCTGAACGACCAGCATGCCTACTTGGACACGACGGCCGCACCGGAACTGGAGGTCGGTGACCGCTTGATTTGTGGCATCCTCCACCCGTGCACCGCCTTCGACAAATGGCGAAAGGTGCCGATGGTCGATGACTACCACAGGGTCGTGGAGATCATCGAAACATTCTTCTAGACGTCGGGCCGCCATCAAGGCCCACGAGTACATCTGCGAGCACAGAAAGGTAAGGACCATGACCGACGCGCAAAGTTCGGGCGGTAGTTCATTGCTCTTGGGCAAGAGGGCGCTGGTGACCGGGGGTGGCACCGGCATCGGGCGGGCCTTTGCCGAGGCGCTCAGCGACCATGGGGCTGAGCTCGTGATCTGCGGGCGCCGGGCCGCCCCGCTGGAGACGGTGGCGGCCGAGATCCGCTCGCGGGGCCGAGCCGTTACGTCGGTGCCCTGCGACCTAACGAGTGAGGAAGGCCTGAAATCGCTGGTGACGGCGTCGGGGGATATCGACATCCTCGTAAACAACGCCGGCTACGGGTTACAGGCACCTTGGACGGAGGTGTCCTTGAGCGACTGGCGCGAGGTCATGGCCGTCAACGTCGAGGCTCCCCTGCGTTTGTCCCAGCTCTTCGTCCCGGCGATGATGGAGCGTCATTGGGGCCGGGTGGTCAACATCTCCTCCGTCTACGGCATGGTCGTAGGCAATCCCTACTTCTACGACTTCGACTGGGACGCCGCCTCCTATGTGACAAGCAAGCACGCCCTCATCGGGCTTTCCAAGTACCTGGCGGTCCGCACCGGGGGGACCGGCGTCACCGTCAATACCCTGAGCCCGGGCATGTTCCCTTACACGGAAGCCAACATCGACTTCGTCACGCCTGAGGGGATTGAGCGCACGAGCTCCTTCACGCCGGTGAAACGGGTGGGCGACGTGAAGGACCTGCGTTCGGCCCTGCTGTTCCTGGTATCGCCCGAGTCTTCGTTCGTGACAGGCCAAAACGTCGTCGTGGACGGCGGCTGGACCGTTTGGTGAACAGGAAGTCGCCTTGTCGGCGAGCACCTGAGCCAAAACCAGTGCGGTCATGACGGTGCCAGGCACTCCGGCCCCAAACCAGCCCGGGGCGGGCAGCGGCAGCGAGCTCACCATGTTCGCCTATCCGTGGGACCTCCAACTCGACGGGGCCGCCAGTTCGTTCCGGCTCGTACACGAGCTCGGCTGCCACAGGATGGCTGTGGCGGTCGCCTATCATTCCGCCGAGGTCATCGCGCCGAGGCGCAGGCGGTCGGTGCAAATTACCGCGGAAGCCAACGTTTCCCACCTACCTCTCGGTGGGGGGTTCTCGGACCTCGTTTTACCCACAGGCAAACTAGCCCGAGAGCACCCGGAGTTCCCCGGCGAGATGGCCGGCGCAGCCGAAACCTTCGACCTGGGCCTGACCGCTTGGGTCATTGTCTGTCACAACTCCGACCTGGCCGCCGCCAGGCCCGCCACCGCCCTCGAAAACTGCTTCGGCGACCACTCGGGTCATGGCCTGTGCCCCTCCAACCCGACCGTGCGGACCTATGCCCTGGAACTGTGCCGCCAGGTGCTCGAGATCGGCATATTCGACGAGCTCTTCGTGGAGAGCGTCGCCTACATGATCGGCAGGCACGGTCATCCGCACGAGCTGTGGGCGGTGCGCGACGACCCGGCCACCCGCTACCTCCGTTCCCTGTGCTTCTGTGCCAGCTGCATGCACGGTGGCGAGGACCGCGGCATCGACGGGCCGGCTCTGCGGGCCTTCGTCGCCGAAACCCTCCACCGGACATGGAACTCGCCCCTGGCCGTGGTGCGCGACCCCGATCCTGGCGACGAGCTGTCGAGCCTGCTGGTCTCGCGCCCCGACCTCGCCGCGTGGACGGCCATGCGTTGCGACCGCGTCGCCGAGTTGGTGGGCGAAATAGCCACCCTCGCCCACAGTCATGGCAGTCGCCTGTCAACCGCCCTGGGCGTTTTCGCCCGGCCCGGCCCGCTCGGGTGGATGGAAGGCACCGACCCCGCCCGCCTGGCCATGACCTCCGACCGGCTGGTGGCGACAGCGTACTATCCCGGCCCCGGGGCCGTGGCCCGAGATATTGACCACTACCTCGCGCTTGTGGAGCCAGGACAACTTCAGTTGGTGCAGACCCTGTGGCCCGAGCACCACATGGATCTCGCCACGCTCCTGGCCAAGATCAGCCTGGCCCGCACGGCCGGGATCGACAAGTTCGGCTTCTACAACCTCACCACCGCGCCCGCGCCCGCTCTTGATTGGGTACGGGCCGTGGCCGACCTGCTCGCCGGCTGAGCGCCCACGCTCTTAGGGCGACGGCGCACCTCACCCCGGATAGGGGGGTAATTGAACATCCCCGCCACCGGAACAAGCCTGCTCGGCCGCAAATGTGATCGTCATCAAGCGCAGTACCTCTCGTTCGGGGACCGGCACTGTCCCATCGGTCGCCATTTTGACGAAATCCTGGAACATCCAGATAAACGGCAACGATGTATCGTAAAGATGGTACATCTTCGTGTGACGCTGACCATAGACGACCACGCAATAACTGGGCCGCACCTGAGCGTACAGTGTCTCGATCACAGCCGTCTGGCCCGAGCCGTACTCGAGGACCGCCGTCGCCCTGTTCCCGGCCGTGAACCCCTTGACACAGCGCACGTCCGCACCGAGCACGACATTGGCCATCTCGACGGCATGGATCCCGTACTGGTCCATGCGGTTGGGGACCTTGACGTA
Organism: uncultured Acidimicrobiaceae bacterium; assembly: GCA_964481925.1. Classification (GTDB taxonomy): domain Bacteria; phylum Actinomycetota; class Acidimicrobiia; order Acidimicrobiales; family Palsa-688; genus Fen-671. The sequence goes on along the minus strand of CAYZVQ010000008.1, from coordinate 23,984 downwards.
GATGCCCTCGATGGGCTCCCCGTAACCGGATACGAACTCCTGCTTGGCCACCTTCAGTTCGGCGGACCACCTGAGGCCCGATCCCGAGAACAGCGGAGCACCGCCCCGAGCGGCCTGGGCGTACATCGCCTGGCACTGGTGGATATCGGAGCCGAGCGGTTTGTCTATGAAAGTGGGCAGGCCGCGCTCTAATGCGGGGCCGGCCTGGCGTGGGTGCTCTTCGGGCTCGCCGCTCAATACCATCACGGCATCGACATCGGTAGAGGCATCTTCGATGGTCGCGCTCACCTCGTCGATGTCACAAGCGGCCGCTATTTGTCGTGCCGCGCTCAAGTCAGGGCTCCATATCTTCGTCACCCGAGCGTGCCCCCCCAGGTCCGGCGAGCCGCTCACCATGGTCTCTTCTGTCCTCTGGTACTGCCAGAAGTGGTAAAAGGGGTCCAGGTAGCCGCCGGCCCGCACCGGGGTGGGGGCAGACTCCGACCAGCCGTTCAAATAGCCGGCGATGATAGCAGCATGGCCGTTCTTGGTTCCGATAACCCCAATCCGGACCGTCATTATTGCTCAGCTCCTCCCATGATCATGAACCGCTACAGCGTATTATCTGCATCGCTCAACTGGATTTCGTTCCAGAAGTGGCAGGCCACCCACGCCCGGCCGTCGTTGCTGGTCGGTTCTGGTTGCGGGGTGGTTGTCCGGCACAGGTCCTGCGCGAACCGACAGCGATCGGCGAACTCGCACCCGGGGGGCACGACAGGTTCCGCTCGCGTGCGCTGGAAGCCGGGTATCGTGGGCAGCCGCCGCGGGACAGGGGCGCCGACGACTGGCTGGCAGCGCAGCAACAAGTACGTGTAGGGGTGGCGGGGCCGTGTCAGCACCGTGGTCACCGGTCCGCCCTCGACCACTCTGCCGCCATACATCACGTATACGTACTCGCACGTCCTCCCGATCACGCTCATGTCGTGAGATATCAACAGGAGTGTCATCCCGAGCCGCTCCACGAGCTCTCGGAACGTACTGAGCACCCCGGCTTGGACCGTGACGTCCAGAGCCGATGTCGGCTCGTCCGCAATAAGCAGTTGGGGCCGGCAGACGATCGCCATGGCGATCATCACCCGCTGGACCATGCCGCCCGACAGCTCGTGCGGGTAGCTGCGCAAGACCCTGGACGGTTCGCGCAGGTGGACAAGGCTCAGGGCCTCCGCCGCCTCCTCACGCGCCTGGCGGCGGCTCAGGCTCCGGTGGGTCCGGATCACCTGCACGATCTGGTGGTCGATCCTGAACACTGGGTTCAACGAGGTCATGGGATCCTGGAACACCATGGAGATCCGGGCGCCGCGCAGCTCTCTCAGGGCGCGTCGCGGCAGCTTCAACAGGTCAACACCGTCAAAGGCGATCCGCGAGGTGGGCGCGTACTGGGCGGCGCGAGGGTCGTTGAGCCGGAGCACCGACAGAGCGCTGACGGACTTGCCCGAGCCCGACTCGCCGACCATCCCAACGCGCGAGCCCGCCGCCGCCTCGAAGGAGGTATCGACCACGGCGTGGCTCCAGTGCCCACCCGAGCGCAACCGGACGGAGAGGTGCTCGACCTTGAGCAGAGGTGCACCGCTGCTCCCCTCCGGCGTCCCCCCGAGCGCCGGGGCGTCCCGACCGGCGCCGCGGTCAGTGGCTGGCGACGGCACCGTCGGCTCCCTCGATAAAGCGCCAGCGATGGCACTCGACCACGTGCAAGTCAGCCACCTTGTCGGGCAACGGCGCCTCTAGAGTGCACCGTTCCTCGGCATATCGGCAGCGAGGGGCAAACGAGCAACCGGCCACGCCCGAGGACGACGGGCCGGCAATGGTGAGATCTTCTCCTGGACCGGGACGCGCCGGGCCGACGGCCCTGGTCGGCTCGAGGGCCTCGTAACCGAGTAACTCCAGCGTGTACGGGTGCTTTGGCGCCCCGAAGAGCTCGGCCACGGGGGCGGACTCGACGATGCGCCCTCGGTACATTACGGCTACTTTTGTTGCCAGTTGGCGCACGACGGCGAGGTTGTGCGAGATGAAGAGGTAACTTGTCCGCTTGGTCTGCTGCAGGTCTTTTAGAAGGTTGATGATCTGAGCCTGCACGGACACGTCAAGGGCGGACGTGGGCTCGTCGCAGATCAGTAGTTGAGCACCCAGGCCCAGCGACCTGGCGATGGCCAGACGCTGGCATTGACCGCCGCTCAGCTGGTGCGCATAACGATCGGCCAGCGCCGAGTTGAAGCCAACCTGGTCCATCAGCTCCTCGACCCGGGCCTCGACCTGCCCCACTGCCAGCAGCCCGTGCTCGACCAGGGGTTCTCGTACCACTTGTTTGGCGGTCTGGCGCGGGTCAAGGCTTCCCTGCGGGTTTTGAAAGATCATCTGGATCTCTCGCCTCGCCACCCGCAAGGCCTCGCCTTTGAGACCGAAGAAATCGACGCCCCGGAAGACGAACTTGCCCCGGCTGGGGATCACCCGCACCATGGCGCGCGCTATCGAGGACTTCCCTGACCCTGATTCGCCCACCAGCCCAAGGCATTCCCCGACCCCCATCTCGAAAGACACGCCGTCGACGGCCTTGACCGCTCCTGGTCCCCCAGGGACACGACCACGTCTCTGGAACGTGACGCTCAGCTGGTCGACGTAGAACAACGGGCTGGACGACACCCCACCCTCGGACGGGACAAGGCCGGCGACAGTGCCGCTCACGAACCTCCACCTCCTTCACCACCGAGCCCGACGTTCACCGGGCTCAGCGAGGCGGCCCCCCGGGCGGAGCCGGTCGGGCCCGGGGGCCCGGCGGTCTTGGTAGCCGGCGCCGGTCCCGCGCCGCTCGGGGCCGTCCTAACCCCAGGCGGCTGCCCGCCGGCGGCTGCCCTGCGCCGCCGCGGGTCGAGGGACTCGGATATGACATCGCCGGCGAACATCAAGAGCCCGGCCGACACGGTCACCACCAGTCCGGCCGCGACCGCGTAATAGGGCTGCTGCTGGTAGTAGTTCTCCGAAGCCTCCAGGATCGTCCCCCACGTGATACTCGGCGGCTGGACCCCGAGGCCCAGATAGCTCAAGCCCGCTTCCGCGATAATGGCGGTGGCCATGAGCTGTGGTAGTAATACCAGCACCGGCCCCCTCGTGTTCGGGAACAGATGGCGCCGGAGCAGGTGGGTCGTCCTGATCCCCGACACAGTGGCCGCCGTGATGAACTCCCTTTCCCGTAAGGCCTTGGCTTGAGCGCGGGCGACCGTGAAAACTTGCGCCGTGAAAAGGAAAGAGAGGATGCCGATCAGCGTCACCAGCGAAGCGCCGAAGCTGGCCACGATGAGCACGGCAAACAATATCAGGGGGAACGCCAGAGTGCTGATGGCAAAGCTCTGAAGGACGTAATCCGTGACGCCACCACGGTACCCGGCCAATGCCCCGAGGGGGAAGCCGACCACCCCGGCTATCCCGGCGCTGCCCACGGCGAGGAGCAGATCCAGGCGCGTCCCGTAGATGATCCTCGCCAGGACGTCGGAACCTTCCTCGTTGGTCCCTAGCCAATGCGCCCAGTTCGGGCCGACCAGGATGGCGTGTGCATTTATGGCGTTCGGGTCCTGGGAGGTCAGCACTTCAGGACGCACGGCGGCGATGATGCCCAGAACGGCGGCGGCGACGAGCACGAGACGGGCCGGGCCCGCATGCCGGCCCCAGTTCATCGCCCGACGCAGCTGCACCAGGACCCGGGTCATCGTACTCTCGGGTCAAGGCGCCGGTATAACACGTCCGCCAGCCCTTGAAGCACGATGATACCGATCGTCAGAAATATGACGATGCCCTGCACTACCGCATAATCGCGGTCCAGGACGGAGTTCAACAGGAGCTCGCCTAGCCCACCCAGGCCGAAGACCTGCTCGACAAGGACCGCCCCACCCACCAGAGGTCCGAGGGACGCCGCCAGGATGCTCACCATCGGTATCAACGCGTTGCGGGCCGCGTTCCAGAACACCACCCTCATCTCAGACAGACCCATGGCGCGGGCGGTACGGACATAGTCAGCCGCCAGGGACTCGGTCACCTCGGAATATACGAACCGTGTCAGCACCGCCACCAAGTAGAGAGTCAGGGTCGTCACGGGCATGACCATGTGGGTGACAAAGCCGCCGAAATTGGTAGCCGGGGACACGTAACCGTTGGCCGGCAGTACCGCGGCGTCCACGGCCAGGCCAAGGAGCAAGAGCAGGCCGAGCCAGAACGGCGGGACAGCCAGCCCGAGCGTCGAGACGAACCGGACGCCGCGGTCCAGGACGGAGGAACGGAACCTGGCCGCCACCACGCCAAGGCCGATCGCTATCGGCACCGACAGCAAGACCGAAAGCCCGATGAGCCAGAGCGTCGGCGGGGCGGCCCCGCCTATCAGGGACACCACCGAGCGGCCGCTGAGATCAGAGTTCCCGAACTTGCCCTCCAGCAATGGCTTTAGCCACAGCCAGTACTGGACCGGGATAGGGCGGCCGAACCCGAGTTGTCGTTCCAGGAGGACCAGCTGATGGGCCACGCCGGGCCGGCGAGCTTCGGGCCCCAACAAAAGAAGTGCCGGGTTGCCCGGAGTCAACCGCAGGGCCAGGAAAACCAGAGCCGAAACCCACCACACGACAAGAAGACCTCGGGCCACCGGGACCAACAGTCCCCGTGGCCCGAGCCGTGGACGCCTCATTCCAGGCTAGCCGGCGCTCACCGTCGCCAGTGTCGGCCATCCGAGGGGATTGAGGGACCATCCGGACAAGCCCTTCTTCACGACCGAGTAGATCGGCTCGGTCTGTATGGGCATCACCGGCAGCTGGTCGACCACCATGTTGTCCAGCTTGTTGTAGATCGCAGCACGTGCCTTCTCGTTGGAGGTGGCCAGGGCCTGGGATTGTAAGCTGAGCATGGTCGGGTTGTGATAATCACTGGCCAGGTGCGGGTCCATGATGATGCTGTAGAACGAGTCCGGGTCGCCCTTGACGTCGAAGACGTTCCAGGTTATCTGGTAGTTCTCCTTGACGTACTGGTCGAGCCAGACCGAGATCTGTTCTACGTCCACGTTGAGGGTCACACCGATCTGGCGGAGGTCTTGCTGCCACACGTCAGCGGTCTGCGTCCCCTCGGGGTACCCGGCCGGCACTATCACCGTCAGGGTCAGGTTGGGTTCCCCGGCCGCCGCCAACAATTGCTTGGCCTTGGCCAAGCTGTAGGGATATCCGTTGATGTTGCTATAAGCCCACGAGCTCGGGGGGATCGGGTTCCAGACGACCTGTCCCTGGCCCCCGTAGGCGATGGCCTGGACCGCCGGCTTGTCAAGGGCGTAGGCGAGAGCTTGCTTAACCTTGACGTTCGCCAGAACACCCACGCTATGGAACTCGAACAATGCCAGTTGGTCGGAGCTCTTCGCAGCGACGACAGTGGCCCGGCTGGTGTTGACGGCGCGCACATCGGTCGCAGGTAGTGAGACGATGGCCTGGACGCTGCCGGCGTCGAGATCGGCCAGAGCGACCTCAGGGTCCGGGATCGGCTCGAATATCAAGTTTTGCGTGGCCGGCTTGGGCCCGAAGTAGCCGCTCCATGCTTTCAGTACGAGCTGCTTGTTGGGCGTCCAACTCACAAACTGGTAGGGGCCCGACCCGACGGGGTTGGTCCTTGCCGTGACATAGGTGCCGGGGGCCTCGATCGAGATATCGGCGAGGGCGCTCAGGAAGGCGGCGTAAGGTGCCTTAAGTGTCACCTTCAGCGTGTTGGTGCCTATTACCTGCCAGGTCTTGACCCTGAGCAGGTCAGGAGAGACGACCGAAGTGCTGTGCTCGGTGTGCTGGAGCGAGCCGGCGATGGCGGCGGCGTTCACCGGATCCCCGTTTTGGAACGTGGCACCGGAGCGGACCGTGAAGGTGAAGACGGTGGCGTTGGGATTGACCGTCCAGCTAGTGGCCAGGTCGGGTTCGATGTTGAGGGTCGGCCCGAATTTGACCACGTTGCTGAAAAGGAGGGGCTTGATGTACTCGAAGACGTTCAATTGCTCGGTGGACGGGTCGAAGTTGTTGATATCAGCCGGAGTGGCGATCGTGATCGTGCTCGAGGCGGTGGCGGCGTTCGCGGTCGCTTCGCTAACCGCGGCAACCGTCCCGCCCGCGCCGACCACGAGCGCGCTCACACAAAACGCCGGGCAGGCTGACGTCGCCAACCGGGATAGCCATTTGATACCCACTAGTGCTCCCTCTGCTCGTTGGGTGAGCCCTCGTATCGTTGGGCTGGTCCCTCCGTACCATCAATATGGAACGGAGTTCCATATAATGTAACCACTGTTCGTTCTCACGTCAAGGCATCCCCGCCGCCTCCACCTCGGGGGTCACTCCTTCTCGCCGCATAGCCGAGAGCACCTCTTCAGCCGCCTCCAGGGTTAGGTCCACGTCCGCCGCCGTGTGACTGGCGGATATGTGGTTGCGCTTAAGCGCCAGCGGGAGCATCAGAAATCCGCGGTCCGTCATCCTGCGGTGGAACTCTACATATGCGGTGCCGTCGTTGCGCAACAGGTCCCGGTAGCCCCGGACCTCACCGCTGAGGAAGTAGAGGACGAACACCGACCCGAAGCCCTCGACCCGGGCTGCGATCCCCAGTTCGTCCACGATCCGGCCCAGCCCACTGCGCATCCGCTCGCCCAAGGCGAATACCCGCGCATAAAAGTCGGTCGTCTCCAGGCGTTCGATGGTGGCTAGGGCCGCCCCGAGGCCGGCAGGGTGCCCGGAGAAGGTGCCCGCCAGGAGAACACCGCCGTTGGCGGAGTTGAAGCCGCACATCGCCTCACGCCGGCCCGCCAGGCCCGAGACGGGGAAACCGTTGCCGACCCCTTTGCCGAAAGTGGTGAGGTCCGGGAGCACACCGGCCACTTGCTGATAACCGCCGAGGGCGTGGCGAAACCCGGTTATCACCTCGTCGAAGATCAGCAGGGCCCCCTCGCGCTCAGTCAGGCGCCGAAGGCCCTGTAGGTACTCCTGGGTCGGGCGCAGCGTGCCCACGTTGTGGGGGACCGGCTCCAGGATGACAGCGGCGACGTCTCCGGGATGGTCAGCGAAAATCTTTTCGACCGACCCGAGGTCGTTGAACTCGGAGACCAGTGTGGCTTCGAGGGCCTCGGGCAGGATGCCCGAGGAAATGGGGTCGAGGCGATAGGCGAGCTCGGGCGACGAGATCACGTTGCGGGCCACGGAGTCATGCCAGCCGTGGAAGCCGCCTTGCACCTTGACAACCCTTCTCCTACCGGTCAAGCCCCGGGCTAGGCGAACGGCGTGGTGAGTCGCCTCGCTCCCGCTCGTGCACGCCACCACCATCTCGGCCGACGGGATAACAGAGACGATCTTTTCGGCGAAGCGGACCTCGATCTCGGTGACCCCGATACCCATGAGGTCGACCTCTGCCAGTGCTTTCGACGCGGCCAGGTTGACCCCGGCGTCATTGTGGCCGAGCAGGATGGCGCCAAACGCGGCATGGTAGTCGATATAGCGCCGCCCATCCGCGTCCCAGACGTGCTGGCCGTCGGCCCTTACAAAAGCATAAGGACGCCCGATCGCACGGGTCGCAGAGTTGACGCCGCCGGGCATGACCTGGGCGGCCCTGGCCGCCAACTCGAGCCCGAGCGGGCTGGCAGCCACGAGGTCCTGCCCCGTTGCGCGCATATGGTCCCTTTCCTACGCGGCGGTACTGTTCAACAATGTGTGAACAAACAATGTAGAACGGCTTTCTACGTCGATCGTAGCACCAGGCCTACAGGCGGGCGATGGCCGTTAACGGCCACTTGCTCGATCTCCTCTCTTACATGAAACGAGGTACCACGTCGAACGTACCGATCTCGGTGGTAACTGTCAAGGGGTGCGGAGAGGCCGGTGTTTCAGGACTGTTAACTTGTAAGACGCCTTCCCGGGCTTATTTAACCCGGTGCGGCGGTACTGTCGGCGTAGTGCTTCCTGTGCCCGGGCATGGCCGCCAAGAACGCGTGCAGTACCCTTCTGGCGGTCCTCGGGCGCCAGAAGCTGGAACAGGGCGGTTTGGCCAGCCGTGTCGGGATAGGCGTCGGCTTGGACGCGGGGCCCGACGCGATCGGCGGGGCGCCGGAGGCCGACGGCTACGGCTGGGTCGAGCGCACCTCGTCCAACCGTGTGCGGGCCGCATAGGCTTCTCTCCACGTGGCCAACTGTGCAACAATGTGAAACGGGTTTCTACGTATAGGCTAGTACCAGGGGGGCCTACAGGGTGCCGATCCTGTAGCGGTCCGGACATTCGTGAAATAATTCCTTTCGTTTTGCCATGAAGAGGGAGCGAGCACATGGTCGGCACACAACCCGGGAAGGACGAACGCTTGGCACTGGCCGAAGGTGCGAGCAGCGATGGCGCGGCCGTGGGGCGGGCACGGATCTCGATTTGCCGCGAGGTCAACGGTCATCTGGTCGTCGCCGGCCAGGTGGCCCAGCGAGACGGGGTGCTCATTGCTGAAGGACGAGTCGGCGATGGGGTCGACCTTGACACCGCTCGAGCCTGCGCCCGCCAGTGTGCCGTCAACCTGCTTCGGGCGGCGCAGACCCACCTCGGGTCTCTCGAACGAGTCCGCTCGGTGCTGAGGCTCGCCGTCTATGTGGCCAGTGCGCCGGACTTCGTCGCCCAACACCTCGTGGCCGACGCCGCCAGCGCCCTGGTGGCCGACGTCGTGGGCGGCGAGCTCCCCGTACGGGTGGCGATCGGGGTGGCCGCGCTCCCTCTCGGCAGCCCGGTCGAAATCGAGGGTGCCCTCGAGCTCGATCACGCAGAGAGCCCTCAGGTCCAGGCAAGAGCGTGAGCCCGAGAAGTCGCGGGTCGAGCCCTGGCGGTGCCCCGGAAGGCGCCAAGGCCTCGTACGGGGCGGCCGAGGCGCGCGACGGCGCGGGCGAGGACGGCCCGGAGCGCGCCAATTATCACGTGGCCGCCCTCACTCGAGGCCTGGTCATCCTCCGTGTGCTCTCAGAGGCCGGCTCCCCGCTCGGGCTGGCCTCTCTCCGAGAGCGGACCACCATGCCGAAGAGCACTTTGGTGCGCCTCCTCAGTGTCCTGACAGAGGCTGAGTACGTTGTCAGGGTCGACGAAACGCCCAGTTTCTGGCTCGGCCCATCCGTAATGCCCCTGGCCGAGTCCTACGCATCGTCCCTCGACATCTCGGCCAGCGCGGAAGAGGCCCTCGGCCGCCTCGCCGCCGCCTCGGGCCAAACCGCCAATGTCGCCATCCTGGACGGCACCGACGTCGTGCACCTTTGCGTCGTGGAGCCAGACCGCCCGATCCGCTTCCGTGCCAGCACCGGCTCCCGCGAAGCTGCCTACCGGACAGGCCTCGGCAAGGTCCTGCTCGCCTTTACCGACATCGCCCAACTGGACGAGCACCTCCTGCCCGAGCCGTACCCGGCTATGACCAACCGGACGATCACCAAGCGCCGCGACCTGGTCACCGAGCTCGAGCACATACGCCGTGCCGGCTTCGCCTTTGACAACGAGGAGGGCGATGTCGGGGTTTGCTGCCTCGCCGTACCCATCCGTCGAGGCTCTGAGGTCGTCGCCGCGATCAGCGTGACCGGGCCAACGGGCGAATTCACCACGCCCGCACGCGAACGTCTGCTGGCGCCCATGAGGCAGGCGGCCTTGTCCCTGGAGAGGACCGACCAGTTCTATTACGCCCTCCAGATCGTCAGGCGATCCCTGCGCTGAGTAGCGCCCCGCAGCCCGCAGCGCGGACGGCCCGTGGCCACGCCCCGGCACCCTGAGCGGTGCACCAGGGCACCCCCTCGACTGCGAACGACCTATCCGCATGGCGACTCTCTGCGGCACGGCGCTTAGTAGTCGATGTACCGGGCGTAGGTCGAGGAGCTCGCCGTACGCCCCACCAAATAGTCTCATGTTGCGTACGATTATATCGCCGCCAGCGGTCCTGTGGGCGCGGCCAAGACCATCGCCGGCACGAGATGCCCCTTGACAGCGGGCCCGCAATGCGCAACAATCACTCCGCATCGAAGACCACTGGAGTCGACCGCGCGCTCTAGGAGGGCCGGGGTTGAGCCCCGAGGTGCCTTCAGTCCCGCCAGCGCTGACAGGCCGACGGGAGGATTGCCTCTCCCACCTAGGCGCATACCAAACAAGGAACGAGACCTACCCCAACAACACAACGGGACCAACCACCAAAAGAAACGAGAGGAGAGATCCATGGCAAAAGGTCGGGCCGCAAAACTTGGCTGTCTCGTCGCCATAACCGGGGCACTGTCGCTGCTGCCCGGTGCAATCGAAGAGGCCAGCGCGTCGAGTACTACGATCACTTTTGAAGTAGCTGAGTACAGCACCAAGACGGTCCCGTTCTGGCAGGGCGTGGTCAAGAACTTCGAGGCCGCCAACCCGACGGTACACGTCGACCTCACCTCAATGGGATGGAGCCAAGCCCAGAACTCAACCGTGAGGCAGATCGCGGCCAACGACCTGCCCGATATTGTGAACACCGCCACCATTTGGTTACCTCAGTGGGTGAACTCCGGTGCGCTCCAACCTATATCGCCCAGCATGCTCTCCGGTCCAACCCGTGCCAATATCCTGCCTGCACTTTACAATGTCGCGTCCCTGTACGACGGTAAGATCTGGGGATTACCGATCGCCGCCGGGACCAGAGCGCTGTTCTACAATAAGAGCCTGTTCCAAAAGGCCGGCCTCAACCCCAACGACCCGCCGACGGACTGGGCAGAGATGTACTCTGACGCCCAGGCCATCAAGCAAAAGACCGGTGCCTATGGCTACGCCTACGAAGTCTCCGATCAGCAGGCATTTCGGTACTTCGGGTACCTCCTGATAAACGACGGAGGCTACCTGCTCGCGCCAAACGGTAAGGCCGCTTTTGACAGTCCGGCCGGCGTCAACGCCCTCAGCTTCCTGGTCAAGGCCGATAAGGCGAGCCTCACACCCGACCCGATCGCCAACAACCTTGTCGACTTGGAAACCCTCTTCAAAGCCGGCAAGATCGGCATGATGATCGACGATGCCTACTTCTTTGCCGAGATACCCGCCGGCTCTCTTGATTACTCGGTGGCGCAAATCCCAGTAGGAGCCCCCGGGGTAACCCCGGTCAACTGGGGTGTCACGGACGTGCTAGTCGTGAGCAAGAGCGCAAACGCCGCCGCGCTCAAGCCCTTCCTGGACTACATTTACCAGCCACAGATCCAGGCCCGGTTCGACGAGAACGAAGGCTTCACGCCGCTCGAGAAGAACGAGGCCACCCTACCGGCATTCAACAACTCGTTCGACAGGCTCTTTGTCAAGATGACCGAGGTCTCACGGTTCGACCCGTTCTCCCCGGACTTCAGCCAGCTACAGGTCCTCTTGAAAACCGCCGAACAGGAGGCCTTGTTAGGTAAGGCCACGCCGTCCCAGGCACTCGCGACAGCGGCCTCCCAGTTCGACGCACTGCCGGGATCTTAGTTGCCCCCATTGCAGGGGGCGAGGGCCCGGACGGAACCCGCGCCGTGAGCTCGGTGGACCGCCAAACCCCCCGGGCACGCTTCTGAACCAGGCCGAAATACAACGCCTGCCCAGCGACCACGCCGGGCAGGCGTTGTTCGGAGGATGGACTGCACAATGGTCGCCTTAGAACCGCACACTCAAACTCGCCGCTTGGTACCTAAAGGGCCGACAACTGAACATCTAAAGACAGGGCTGACGCACGTCAGCTTGATTGCCCTCGCCGGGCTACTCTGCGCCGTCTTCCTCTGCTACCCAATTATTGACACCTTCTGGCTCTCTGTCCACAACGTGAACGAATTTGGGCAGACCCAAGGTTTCTCTGGCTTCGCCAACTTCGCCACGATCTTTCGGGACCCGGCCTTCCGGGGAAGCGTACTACGCTCGGGGGTCTGGACGGTAGTTGTAGTTGGCGTGACCACTGTCCTGGGCCTCTTTGTCGCCGTCATGCTCAACCAGCCGTGGCGCGGTCGCGCCATCGTCAGGGGCTTGCTGCTTCTTCCCTGGGTCGCCAGCCTGGTGGTCACAACCTTGCTGTGGCAGTGGATCGCAGACCCGGACTTCGGTGCCTTGGACCATCTGGCACGGACCTTGGGGTTGATCCATACAAATATAGCTTGGCTTGGCAACGGCAACTATGCCCTCCCCTTGATGATGTGGATCGCCATCTGGGTGTCCGTGCCACCGACTGCGTTGATCCTCCTGGCCGGCCTGCAAGGGATCGACCGTGATGTCTACGAGGCTGCCTCGCTCGACGGCACCCGGGGAAGCCGGCTTTTTTTAGATGTGACGCTGCCACTACTGAGGCCAGTCTTGACGGTGACAGTGTTACTCAACGTGATATTCGTCTTCAACTCGTTCCCTATAATCTGGATACTGACCGAAGGAGGCCCGTTAGGCAGCACGAACACATTGCCAACCTACATGTACAACCTCGCCTTCGAGCTTAATGAGATGGGGGCAGCCGCGGCGGTGGCAGTCGTGATGTTCTTCATACTGCTGGCATTTTCCACACTATATACCAGGCTGGCCTGGAGAAATGTGGCGAGATGAACCGGGATGCTGAACTCAGCCTTGACAGGATCGCCCGGGGCTCGTCGCTCGGCCGGCTGATCACCCGCATTTGCTTCGGCGTGCTCGTTCTGGTGCTCCTAGGGCCCTTTTTTGTAATGCTGTCGACCGCGATCGCCTCAAATAGGGCAGTGGTTGCCATACCTCCTACGTGGCTGCCGGACCAGATCGCCTTGTCTAATTTCCGTGAGGCCTTCAGTGTAATACCACTCGCACGGTACTTCTTGAACAGCGGGATCATTGCCGGGGGGGCTACTGCTCTCAACGCTATTGCCGCCGTCCCCGCTGCATTTGCGTTGGCCCGTCTACGCTTTCGCGGTCGCCGCGCCTTCCTGATATTTATCATCGCCACGCAAATGATTTCGCCGGTGGTCTTGTTGATCGCCTCTTTCAAGTTGATGCTGGTCCTTCACCTGTTGAACACCTACTGGGCGCTCATCTTTATGGACGGCACGATCTCACTACCTATCACGATATGGATCATGACGGCTTATTTCTCGTTGATACCGCAGGAGGTCCAGGACGCCGCCACGTTGGACGGAGTGAGGGCATGGCGCATGCTAAAGGACCACTTTGTACCGCTGGGCGTACCTGGCATCGTTACCGCTCTGATATTCAGCTTCGTCATCGCCTGGAACGAGTTTGTTTTCGCCCTCACTTTCATAACTAATCCAACGATCCGGCCTTTGACAACAGGCATCTATGCATTTATGGGCCAGTCGCAGATCCAGTGGAACTACCTTATGGCAGCGTCGCTACTGGCCATCGTTCCCGTTTTTGTGATCTTTCTCATCGTCCAGAAGCGACTGGCATCGGGGTTGTCGGCCGGCGCAGTGAAATAGCGGAGGGGAAAAGGTATGGCTGGTGTCGTGTTGGAGGGCGTGGTCAAGACATTCGGAGATACCACTGTTGTTGAGCGCCTGGACTTAGAGGTGCGTGATGGAGAGTTCATGGTGTTGCTCGGCCCGAGCGGCTGCGGAAAAACCACCATATTACGTATGATCGCCGGGCTGGAGTCTGTGTCGGCTGGTAACATCGTTATCGGTGGACGCGTGTCCAATTGGGTCCACCCTAGCGAGCGAAATATTGCGATGGTGTTCCAGAACTACGCTCTGTACCCACACATGACGGTGGCCCGGAACCTTGGCTATGCGCTTTTACGCCAGGGAGTAGACAAGCAGAAGGTCGCTCGGGCGGTAGAGGAGATAGCCCAGAGCTTGGGGCTCTCAACGCTGCTCAACCGCAAGCCGGCGCAATTGTCGGGAGGCCAGCGGCAGCGGGTGGCACTCGGGCGGGCCGTGATCAGGCAACCGCAGGTGTTCCTTATGGATGAGCCGCTGTCGAACTTGGACGCGAAGCTCCGAGTTGATATGCGTAACGAGGTGGTCCGGCTACAGGCCCGTCTTGGTACCACGACGATCTATGTGACCCACGACCAGATCGAAGCGATGACGATGGGCCATCGGGTGGCCGTGATGGACCATGGCCGCCTGGAGCAGGTGGGTTCGCCGTTGGACCTGTTCCAGCGCCCCTCCAACTCCTTCGTCGCCGGGTTCATGGGCCATCCGAGCATAAATATGTTCCGCGGTTCGATTAGCGCCGGCCCGGGCTCGAGAATGTTCCTTGGAGAGGGGATCCGGTTGGAGCTGAGAAATGTCGACATTGGCGCTTCGGAGGTGCTGGTTGGCATCAGGCCTCAGCACCTGGTGGCCGTGGGGGACGCCAGCGACGGAGGGGCCCGGGGCGCATGTGTTGGTCAGGCTACCGTCGACTTCGTTGAGCACCTTGGGACTGAGTCATTTGCCTTGCTCTCAATAGCAAATCGTGCGGCGGTAGCGGCCGTCGACCCTGCAGCCATGATTTCCAGAGGGACCGAGGTGTCGCTGTTCTGTAAGCAGGAGCGTGTTCATGTATTTGATGCCGTGACGGGGCGGCGGATCTCAGCCGAGACCGATGGCACGGCCAGCCCGAGCGAGTAGAAAAGGGGGATGCTATGACGGTGGAGCCGAGGTCGGCGCCAAAAGGTGAGCAGCCGGTCACGCCAGGCGAGGGCACAGGGGTCGTGTCCCTAGCCGAGCTTAGCGAGATACAGCAGCATTACCCACAGCTATGGGCAGAGGCGGCTCACCTGTTTACCGAGACGTTGTATGACGCGGTGGGCCTGGACGCCAAAGTCATTCAATTGGTGCTCTGTTCGCTGTTGGCGGCTAGAGGGTGGGTGACGGGACTGCGGGTACATGCCGTGCAGGCGCGCGAAGCCGGTGCCACAGCGGAGGAGATCAGAGGTGCCGTTCTTCTTTGCTACGCGGTAAACGGGCTCAGCCCAGCCGTATCGGGCCTACACGTGATCGAGGACCTTTTGTAGTTGGAGGCAAAGGCGCCGACGGCGACGTACTCGACCGCGTAACGGTCCGGGCAGGTCTACTGTTGACAGGCGAGTCGACGGGCCCTAACTTGAAGTGGTGCAGAGCGACCAGCGTTTTGACCGGCTGGGCATAAGCCCGGCCACAAACCCTGCTGTCCTGGCGACGTCGACCTGGCGGCCGGAGCATGCCTGGCAGGAGATCCGCCAGGTCGGTGAACAGTGGCGCCTGGCCGCGACGGCGTTGCGGGCCAATACCGGTTGGTCCACCCCGTCCGGGGTGGACCTGCCTGCCGCCGCCGCTGCGCACCGCGGTGCGGCGGCATTTGGTCTGGCCGGGTTGGCCGATGGCCAGCGCGTGCTCGTCGAGCTAGGCCATGGCGGCGGGGCCCAGACGCTGGGCGAGCCGCTCGGGACAATGAGGCTGGACGACGGCCTCGTCGTGTCCGCCTTCCCGACGGACGCCGGCGTCCTCGACCGGTACCTCCGGCTGCTCGCCCCTCACAAAGGCCCGCGCCCCCTGGGCGCCACGCCTCGGCTGGGGATCGGCTGCCGCATGACGACCGCCGTGTGGCCGGGGGTGTTCGAGGCCATGCGCACGTACGGCTTCGCGGCCAACCCGGTGCAGAACTCAGTGCGGGAGCTGAGCACCCTGGACGACGTGCTGGCGGGACGGCCGCCCGAGCGCAATTACGCCTGCGGCTTCGGCACGATCGAAAGCGGGTACACCGGTAGCACGTACGAGGGACTTTGGGTCGCCGGCGCGCTGGCCGCCCTGCAAGAGGGGGCGTCGCTGCGGTACGGTGCCGACGCCGACCACTTGCAGGTCAAGCGCGGCCCCAATGGCCGGGCGCGGGCCCTGGAGCTCGTCAAGGCCTCCCGCTACTACACGTTCTTCACCCTGGACATGGCGGACATGCTCCACTATGACGCCCTGAACGCAACCGCGGCCACGAGCTTCCTCGACGACAACGTCGCCAACGCGCTGGAGAGGCGTGCCATTCTCGCCGTCCATGCGGGCCCGCTCCAAGCAGGCAACGTGACCTGTTGGCCCACCGTGGAGCTCGTCAACCGGTATGCGGCGAAGTACTGGGATGCCCTGGACGCTTTCGAGGACCTGGTCCGTGAGATCAGCGCCCTCAAAGATGGTCAAACCTTCGACCTGGAGTTCACCGTCGACGAGCACCCCGCCGAAGTCAACGCCTTCGATTGCCTCACCAGTCCGGAGGAGCTGGTGTTCCTATTGCGGGAAATCGAGCGGCGGGGCCTCCCGGTCACGCACCTGGCCCCCAACTACGGGGCGGAAAAAGGCTGGGACTACCGGGGCACGGACGGCTTGGAGGCCTTGGGGCACCGTGTCGCCGCGCTGCAGGCCATTGCCGGCGAGTT
Organism: uncultured Acidimicrobiaceae bacterium; assembly: GCA_964481925.1. Classification (GTDB taxonomy): domain Bacteria; phylum Actinomycetota; class Acidimicrobiia; order Acidimicrobiales; family Palsa-688; genus Fen-671. The sequence goes on along the minus strand of CAYZVQ010000008.1, from coordinate 7,633 downwards.
CGGGGTCATGTTGGACTTCCATTCAGCTGATGACCTTTCGGCACCGGTGCGAGCGGTGCTGCACCGGGCGACGGGGGGTTGGTTGCACTACAAGATCTCCCCCATGCTGCAGCTGTTATTTGCAGAGGTGCTCCAAGACCACTACCCGGAGATGTTCCGGCGCTGGTGGGAAGACTCCCTGGAGTACGCGCGGCGAGAGGCCGTGGCGGGTTCTGATTTTGCTGCGGACTGTATCCGGGCCGACGAGACCGGCGCCCACCGAGGACCGTCTCGGCACGACCAGGTTTTCCATCATTACGGGTTCGCGTACGTGGGCCGGCGTACCCCGGACGGCAAAATGCCAAACCGCGAGCAGTTCTACACACTGTCTGATGAGTTCTATCGTGCCTACCAGCAGTGCCTTGTCGACTACCTCGGCACCCTGGCCGTGGACTTATTCGAAAGGTAAAGCGCGTGCAGCTGTTCATCGATAGCTCCAGCCCGGACGAGATCGCCCAGGCCAGTGAGTGGGGCCTTGTCCAGGGGGTCACGACCAACCCCTCGCTCATTGCCAAGGCGGGCCACGACATGCAAGGGTCTCTCAAGCAGATCCTCGACGTAGCCCCAGGCGTGGTCCTGTGCCAGGCGGTGGGCTGGCACGAACGGGCACCGCTCGAGGCCCAGGCCCGTTGGCTGCACAGCTACGCCCAGCAGATCGTGGTGAAGCTGCCAATGAGCCTGGCGGGGCTCCAGGCTTTGAAGAACCTGAAGCAAGAGGACCCGACGATGCCGATCGCCGTGACTGCGGTGGCGTCGGTGGCACAGGCCTACCTCGCCGGCAAGTACGGAGCAGACATCGTCGCCGTCTTCAATGGGCCGCTGGAGCAGGTCATCGACCAGCCGGTGGACCTAGTCGGGCCGGTCCGCCAGATGTACCGCAACTACGGCTTCGCCACAAAGATCCTGTCTTGTGGGCGCTTCCCTCGTTCGTTTGGGGAGTTCGCCGTCGCCGGCACCGACATCTGCACGCTCAAGTTCGAGTTCCTGAAGCTGCTCTTCGACCACCCGTTCACCGATATGCGGATGCACGGGTTCCTCTCCGATTGGGAGTCTGTGTTCGGCGAGGCGACGTGGCCGGCGGAATGAGGGCCGGCAACGTCCTCGAGAGCTTCAAGCTGACCGACCGGGTGGCGGTAGTGACCGGCGGGGCGCGGGCGCTCGGGCGCCAGCACGCCCTGGCCCTGGCGGAGGCCGGCGCCCGGGTGGCCATCTGCGACCTGCTGAGCGAGGATGGGGAACGGGCCCGGGTAGAGCTGGAAGCACACGGCCGTCCCGCCTTTTTCGAGCGGGCCGACATCGTCGACGCGGCGCAGGTGGACAGGTTCTTGCGCGACGTCGAGGAGGCGTTGGGGCCGATCGACATCCTGGTCAACAACGCGGCGCGTCCCTCCGAGGGCGTAGCGCTGGAGACCGTCGACGACGACCTCTGGCAGGAGATAATCAACATCAACCTCTCCAGCGCCTTCTATGTGGGCAAGCGGGTCGCGCAACGCATGATCGAGCGGGGGGGCGGGGGGGCGATCATCAACATCGCCTCAATAAATGCCAGCGTGATAAGCAACATCCTCCCCCGCCACAATGTGACCTATTGCGTGGCGAAAGCCGGGATGGCCCAGTTGACAAAAGGTATGGCGGCGGAATGGGCGAGCTACGGCATCCGCGTCAATGCCCTGGCGCCCGGCTATATCCTGACGCCGCAGACCGCCGCCAGCGCCAGCATGTCAGAGATCAGAGAGCGCATCATTGCCAATACGCCCATGAAGCGTTACGGGAACCTGGACGAACTAAAAGGCGCAATAGTGTTCCTGGCGTCGGACGCGTCCTCTTTCATGACGGGGTCGGTCCTCTACGTGGACGGAGGGTTCACCGTATGGTAGCGGTGCAGCATGGGCGCCGCTGGGGAGGCGGCCGGTGCCCGGCCCGCGAGCGGCCCAAAGGTCGGGCTCGGGTGAGGGCCCTGCTCGCCTGAGCGTGCGCTCAATGGGCACCAAGAGATCCCGTGGACCTCGCCCGTCGTCCGTGTGGGGCGCCTTACGGCCGGCGTCATCGGCCCCGTGCCCTAGAGTTTTGTAGACCGAAGGAGCAGACCTTAGACCCCAAGGAGCAGACGATATGGCACGCATGGCGAGGTGGTGCTTCCGCAAGCGCTGGACGGTCCTGCTTTCCTGGGTGGTGGTGCTGCTGGTGGTGGGCGGCGCCAGCCAAGCCCTGAAGGCCACCTACTCCAATGACTACAACCTGCCCAAGACCGATTCCAGCGAGGCCCTGGCCATCCTGAAGCAGTCCTACCCGTCCCGGGCGGGAGACACCGACCAGGTGGTCATGGAGGCCCGTACGGGGACCCTGCTGTCCCCCGCCACCCGGGCGCGGGTCGACGCCATGTTGGCCAAGGTCTCCCACGACCCCCACGTCGTAAAGGTGACCAGCCCCTACTCGGCGCCCACTCAGATGGCCAAGAACGACAAGATCGGCTTCGCCACCGTCAACCTCAACCAGGAGGGCCAAAACGTCTCCAAGGCGACGTCCAGCACTCTGATCTCGACGGCGAGGTCCTTCGCCACCCCCATTCTGGACATACAGCTGGGCGGGGCCGCCATCGAGAACGGCGAAGCCAGTGGCACCCAGAGCTCGAGCGAAGGGCTGGGGGTCCTGTTCGCCCTGGTGATCTTGTTCTTTGCCTTCCGCCGCTCGGTCCTGTGCGCCCTCCTGCCTCTCATCAGCGCCTTGATGGCCATCGGGATCGGCACGTCGTTCATCGCCATGCTGACCCACGCCATCTCGATCCCCGAGTTCGGCCCCATCCTGGCCGTCCTCGTCGCCCTCGGGGTGGGGATCGACTACGCCCTGTTCATCGTCACCCGCCACCGCAACAGCCTGCTGCAGGGGGCCAGCGTCGAGGACTCGGTCGTCCTGGCCCTGGACACCTCAGGGCGAGCGGTCTTCGTCGCCGGCATAACCGTGTGCATCGCCCTGCTCGGCATGTTCGCCCTCCAGGTGGCCTTCCTCTACGGGGTGGCGCTGTCGGCCGCCCTGGTCGTGGTACTGACCATGACCGCCTCCCTGACCCTGCTCCCCGCCCTCCTGGGCTTTTTCGGCATGAAGGTCCTGCGCCCCAGCGAGCGCCGGCGCCTGGCCCAAAACGGTCCCGCCAGCGACGAGCCGACCGACGCCTGGGCCCGCTGGGCCCACTTCATCTCCGGGCCGTCAGGCTGGCTGAGCGTGGTCGCTGTCGGGGTGATGGTCGTGCTGGCCCTCCCCGTCCTGTCCATGCGCCTGGGCCTGTCCGATGCCGGCAACGACCCGCCCCAGCAGACCACCCGCCTCGCCTACGAACTGCTGGCGAAGGGGTTCGGCCCTGGGTTCAACGGCCCGTTCACCCTGGTGTCCAGGGTCGAGGGCCCTTCCGACGTCGCCCATTTCGAGATGTTGCTGAAGGAGTTGCGCTCCGACCCCGGGGTGGCGACGGTCGGCCCGGCCATCCCCAACCCCCAGGGCACGGCCATCATCGGGATCCTCTACCCCAAGACCGCACCCCAGGACGCCGCCACCGTCGAGCTGCTGGACCGCCTGCGCCAGACCGATATCCCCCGCGCCGAGGCGGGAACCACGCTGCAGGTGCACGTGGGCGGGGTCACGGCCGGCGGCCAGGATTTCTCTCATATCCTCTCACGGAAGTTGCCCCTGTTCGTGGGGATCGTGGTGGTGCTGGCCTTCCTGCTCCTGGCCACCGTCTTCCGCAGCCTGCTCATCCCCTTGATCGCCTCCATCATGAACCTGCTGTCCATCGGCGCCGCCCTGGGCGTGATGACGGCGACGTTCCAGTACGGCTGGGGCAAGGCACCGTTGAACCTGGCCAAAGACGGGCCCATCGACGTCTTCGTGCCCGTCCTGCTCTTCGCCGTGCTCTTCGGCCTGTCCATGGACTACGAGGTCTTCCTGGTGTCCCGGATGCACGAGGAGTGGGTCAGGAGCGGGGACAGCGCCTTCGCCGTCGAGCGGGGCCAGGCCCAAACCGGCCGCGTCATCACCGCCGCCGCCCTGATCATGATCTTCGTCTTCGGCAGCTTCCTCTTCGGGGGCACCCGGGTCATCGAAGAGGTGGGGATCGGCTTTGCCTCGGCCGTCCTGCTCGACGCCTTCGTCATCAGGACCGTGCTCGTACCTGCCCTCATGCACCTGTTCGGCCGGGCCAACTGGTGGCTGCCCGGTTGGCTGGACCGCGTCCTCCCCCATCTCAACGTCGAGCCTGCCCCCGTCAGCGGGCTGGCCGAGGTGCCCCAGCCCGTCGCCAGCGGACGGTGAGCTCCCGAAAAACCGGAAAATCTGAGCTTCCCCGAAAAACCGGAAAAACCGGAAAAACCGGAAAAAAAGGTGCACGGCGGCGGCCGCTGGCGCCTCTATACCTTCGTGGGGACGACCGCAGCCGCCGGCGATGGGGCACCGCGCCTGCACGGCGGGCCGGACCGGTCCGAGGTACGCAGCGTGCCCCTGGCCGAGTTGTCGGTCGGGTACTCGGCCCGCCTGGTCAGGGTGGACGACGACCACGTCGCGCTGCTGATGGAGGTGCTCGAGCGGCTCCCGCCGATCATCGTGAACGAGGCGACGATGACCGTGATCGACGGCGTGCACCGGGCGGAGGCCTTCCGCCGGGCGGGGCGGACCGAGATCAGGGCGGTGCTGTACTCGGGCGACGAGACCGGTGCGCTGGTCATCGCCGTCCAGGCCAATGTCAGGCACGGCAAACCCCTGAGCCGCGTCGAGCGCCAGGCGGCGGCGGTCGGGCTCCTGCGCCGCTGCCCCGACCGCAGTGACCGCTGGGTAGGCGAGGTATGCGGGCTTTCGCATTCCACCGTGGCCCGCTTGCGCCTGGCCGCCCAAGCCGCCGACCGCACGGCCAGGACGGGCCGGGACGGCCGGCGCCGTCCCGTGGACCCCGCGCCCGGCCAGGAGGCGGTGGCGGAGGCCCTTTCCAGCGGGAAGGCCACCAGTATCCGCCAGGCCGCCGCCGCCGCCGGCGTCGCCGCCTCGACGGCGCAGCGGGTGGCCGCCGGGCTCCGGGAGGAGCAAAGGTCGATGGTCGGCCTCCCATCGCCGGCACCTCCTCCCGGTCAGGTCTTTCCCGGTCGTTCCCCTCCAGGTGCCGGCCAGGGCCCGGCCTTGGCCTCTCGACCAGGGCGGCCGGCAACAGCCTCCTGGCTGGAAGAAACGGCCATCGACACCGAAGATCTCCACCTTTACCTAGAGAGCGTCCCCTTGGACCGGATCCACGAGGTCGCCGACGAATGTCGGCGCCGGGCGCGTACGTGGGCGGAGATGGCGGACGCGCTCGAAAAGCAGGCGAGCGCCGGGCGCCTGCCGGGAGCCGAGTAAGCAGGCCCGCCGGCGCCCTACGGGGCGGGCCGGACCACCGCCGCGCCCCGTAGGGCTGTTCAGGCCCGGGCCGGCAAACGGGCGAACCCGTTGCCGAAGCACACAAAACCGGCGCTCGAAGCGGCGACGTACGGCCCTCCCAGCGCCCGGCGCGCCCCGGCCAACGCCACCGCCGGCGTGGCGCCACGTACGAGCTCGCCGTGGAACCTGCGCATCAGCCCGACGGCGCCGAAATCCGGCACTGGGCTCACGCTCGCCACTGCGGCGGTGGCACCGGCCCCGGTGAGGAGCCGGCTGAGGCCGATGCCGCTGGCGTCGGCCATGCCGCTGTCGCAGCACGACAGGACCACCAACCTGGCATTCCTAGTGGCGCGGGCGAGCTCGTGGCCCGTGATGGGGCCGTCGTCGAGGCGGATGGCGGACAGTAGCGGGTTGTCCCCCCGGAAAGCGCTGTGGGCGGCGATATGGACGATGTCGGCCCGGCTCATGGCGCTCTTGGCCGCGGCGACGCTGGCCTCCCGGCCCACGAGCACCTCTGCCGCCCCGTCCCAAAGCTCGGCCACGGCCTCGGTCTCCTCCTCGGCGTGGCGCAGGTCAGGGCCGGCCAGGGCAACGACCCTGGCTCCCGGCGAGGTCGGAACGGACGTCGGCGGGGGGCGCCAGAGGCTCTGAGCCGACGCCGCCACCACCGCCGTGGCCGTGGCCAGGTCGGGCAACAGCGCCCACGGCGTCGCCAGCACGGGCCCGTCGGGGACGATGACCATCTCCCGGCCGGGCGGTAGGCCGAGGGGGCCGAGGACGAGCCGCTGCACGTCGGCGCCCGCTTCCCGCAGGGCCGACAGGTCCTCGGCCGGGGGGTCGGCGTCAAGGGCGGTCCGCAGGGCCAGGCGCAGCCCGGCCACCGCCTCGCGCACCTCGGCCAGCGGGGCCAGCTCCACCAGGCGGCACCGAGCACCGTCCAGCACGACGGCGACGAGGTGCCGGCCGACGGGGGCGTACTCCACCAGCAGGCGGTGGCCGAGGGCCTCGCTCACGGCGGCGGCCCCCGCGACATAGCGCTCGGGCACCCGGGTGCCGGCCGCATGCCGGCTGCACCTGCGGACCACCTCTTCCAGGACGGCCTGGCGTTGGCGCAGGGCGGTCGTCTCCCTCGGGTGGGCCGGCTCCCGGGCCAGGAGGCCCGTGACGTCCCGCAACGACGCCAGGGCGGCGGCCAGCTCCGGGCCCTCGGCCTGGTCGTCGAGCTCGGCCTGCTGGGCGCCATGGACCGTTTCCATCCACCACAGCGCCCGGGCCGCCCGGCCCCGGGCGGAAGCCATGGTCACGCCCAGTGACATGACTTCGCCCGCTTTGCCCCCTCCCGCCGCCCGCAGCTCGATCGAGCCGAGAGTGGCCAGGTAAGCCGACAGCGCCCGCAGCCCGGCGAGCAGGGACTGCTCGGCCCCTCGGCCATCGCCCTCCGCCCAGCGCAGGCGCGACTGGCACAGGCGGAACTGGAGCCGGCTCAACGGCAGCATCCGGGCCACGCCGGGGGCCAAGCCGGCCAGGACCGCCCCGGCCCCCTCCAACCTCCCGGCCCCGATGAGCACCTCGGCCGCCCTGACGTCGGCTTCCTGCGCCTCTGCGGCCCAACCGGCCCGGCGCAGGGCCCCGGCCACGGCGAGCAGCCGGCGCGCTATCCCCACGCCCGGTCGCCTGGCGGCAGCCTCCGCCCGCACGACCGCGTACCGGGCCAACAGCTGCCAGCGGGGGCGGCGTTGGGCCCGGAAAAGAGCGACGGCGCGACGCGCCCATTCCGCCGAGGCCGCCGGGTCCCCGTCCTGCTCGCAGGCCCGGGCGGCCAGTAGGCAGGCCTCGGGCACGTCGGGAGCGAAGCCCGCCTCCTCCAGGGCCCTTACGGCGGCCTCGGCCAGCGCCCGCCCCTCGGCGCTGAGACCGGCCCGGAGGCAGACCTCGACCCGGTCCACCAGCATCTCGGGCCGCCGCGCACCGAGCTCGGCGGACCGGCTCTGAGCCCGGTCGAACAGCGCCAACGCCCCGGGGAGGTCCCCCCGGCGAGCGGCCACGAACCCCCGGTCGTGTAGCACCTCGGCGCCTCGGATGTCCTCGCCATGGAGGGAAAACGCGGCCGCGGCGGCCACCAGGTCCTCCTCGGCCGCGGCCAGTTCGCCGCGATAGGCCTGGACCAGCCCACGGTTCTGCCTGGCCATGGCCGCCTGGACGG
>CAYZVQ010000007.1:29256-37003 GCA_964481925.1 uncultured Acidimicrobiaceae bacterium | reverse complement strand
TGAACTGGGCCCTGATCGGCAAGACGGTTTATTTCAAAGGCAACGTCAGCGCCCTGAGCGGGTCCCTGGGCTTTACAACGGCGGCGGCGACGCAGGAAGCCGGGAAGTGGATTTCCGCCACCGCCACCGCCGGCGCCCTTTTTCAGAACCTGGCTTCTTACCTCACAGTCCCGTCGGCCACTACGATCCTGGACCTGGTGGGCGAGATGAGCTTCCTCCCGGCCACGACGGTGCGGGGCCAGGCTGTGCTCGGCATCCAAGGTGTACGTTTATCCGAAGAGGAGAAGGTCACCGAGACGATCTACGTCAAGTCCACGGGAGCGCCCTTGCCGGTCGAGCTGAGCCAAATCGGCCAGGGCAGTACCCTCTATACGTACTTCGGGCCCTGGGGGCAGCCGCCTGTAGCCAAGGCGCCGCAGAGCGTGCTGAGATTGTCCAAGGCATGGTTGGCTAGTTAATAGAAAAGGAGCCGGTCCTGTGTTGAAGGGTTTCAGAGAGTTCATCATGCGTGGCAACGTCGTGGACCTGGCCATTGCCGTCGTGATAGGCACGGCCTTTACCGCTCTGGTGAAGGCGTTCGTGACCGACATCCTGACGCCGATCATTGCCGCCATCGTCGGCCAACCCAATTTCGCCACGCTGACGTTCACCATCAACCACAGTCAGTTCTTTTACGGGGACCTTATTAACTCCCTCATCACGTTCGTCGCCGTAGCCGCCGCCGTCTACTATTTCGTCGTGGTCCCGCTCAATGCCTTGGCGGCGCGGCGCGCCCGGGGCCAGGCCACCCCGGCCGATGAGGTCCCTCCCGAAATCGCCCTGCTGACGGAGATCAGGGACCTTCTGGCCAGCCAGGAAGGGCCGTCAAAGACGGCTTGAGGACACGCGCCAGCAGGCGGCAGAAGGATCTCGGGACGTGGACCACTTGGAGCACTGCGACCTGCTCGCCGTAGAGGTCGAGCGGTTCGCCGGACTGATCAGTAGCGGGCCCGACGGCTCAGGTCCGTTCGAGGTGCCGGTGGCAACCTGCCCGGGGTGGTCGATCGGGGATCTCACGGTGCACCTCGGTACGGTGCACCGCTGGGCCGAGCACCTCGTGCGCGTCCGCGCCCAAGAGCGCGTCCCGTCGAGCGACATGGGCTTGGGGGAGGCGCAACCGACCGCGGAGTGGTTGCGGGTCGGCGGCGATGTCCTGGTCCGGGCCCTTCGCGCCGCCGACCCGGACGCCCCCATGTGGGCCTGGGGAGCAGATCAGCGCGTCCGGTTCTGGTCTCGGCGGCAACTGCACGAGACTCTTGTGCACCGCATCGATGTCGAACTGGCCCTGGGCCGGGTGCCGGCGGCATCGCCCGCCGTGGCCGCCGACGCCATCGATGAGTTCCTGGTCAACCTGAGTGGTGCCGCTTATTTCTCGTCCCGGGTGAAGGGCCTGCGGGGGGACGGCGAGCGGTTGTCCTTTCACGCCACCGACCAGGGCCGGGAGTGGTCGGTCAGTTTGCTGCCCGACGGTTTCGAGGTCGGTGGCCCGGCCGGATCCCCCAGTGCCACCGTGGCCGGACCGGCACTCGCTCTGCTCCTGGTGCTCTACCGCCGTCTGCCGCTCGACGAGGGAGGTGTGCTGACCACGGGGGAACGCTCGTTGATCGAGTTATGGTGGGCCAACTCCGCCTTGGAGTAAGCGCCGATGGTCGACCCACTGCCCATTTCCTCGCTCGTCAGGCCCGGTGACAGCACTGCCTCTGAGCCCGTGAAGCCGCGTCTGCGGGGTGTGTCGCACCAGGCCGCGGCGTGGGTGTTCCCACTTCTAGGGTTGGCGGCCGTGCTGGCGGCCAAGTCGGCGGGGGACAGGGTGGCCGTCGCCGTCTACACCGCCGGGGTCACGGGGATGTACGCCACGAGCGCCTGCTACCACCGGGGCCACTGGACCGCTCCGGCCAAGCGCCGCATGCGTCGTCTGGACCACTCGATGATCCTGGTGGCCATTGCTTCGACCTACACCCCCGTGGCCGTGATCGGGCTGTCTTCGGCCACCGCCTGGGCCCTACTGAGCGTGGTCTGGGGCCTGGCCGTGGCCGGGGCCGTCGTCCGAAATGTCTGGCTCGAAGCTCCCCGCTGGGTCACCGCGGCCGTCTACGTCGGCGTCGGTTGGGCGGCCCTCGCAGTCCTGCCTAGGTTGTGGACGCAGCTCGGGGTGGCGACTTTCGTCCTGCTGATGGTGGGTGGTTTGGTCTATTCCATCGGGGCCGTGGTCTACAGCCTTCATAAGCCCGATCCCTGGCCCGCCGTGTTCGGCTATCACGAGGTGTTCCACGCCTTGGTGGTCGCGGCCGGTCTGGTGTTTTATGCCGCCGTGCTTGGCATCGTGCTCCGGGCCTGAGCTTGGCCGCGGCCACCCATGGCCTGAGACAGGCCCGTCACGGATGGTGGGGCAGCGCCCGGATGGTCGACAACCACGGGATGCTGCGCTGGTCGGTAACACTAGAGATGGCCTGCAGCATGTCGGAGTAAGCGGTCTCCGGGCCGTTGGTGCCGCGGCCTTCGGTCAGGACCCCGAATATGGTCATCACCTCGCGGCGCCGGCCCTTGGCATAGCTCAGGAGCGCGCCCCAATCCGCCGCCTCCGAGGCGTAATAGACCTGGGGCATCGGGACGTCGGGCCGAAAACCGTAGGCCACCTGTAGGAGCTGGTGTTCGGTCCAGTAACTCGCCTCCGCTGAACCGTAGTCAACCATGGCCGGCGAGGAGCCGCCGACGGCCCGGGCATAGCCCTCCAGGAGGTCGTAGGTATTGGTGTAGCCGGGGTCGTACGCCGGCTCGGCGTCATCGGCGGCTACGACCTTGACGTTGTCCGTGTAGCCGTCGCGGGCTTTCAGATCCGTGGCCCAGGCGCCGATCCTCATTACCGTCAGGGCAAGTTGCGAGCCCCAGAAGGCGTAATCGGGGGGCTCGTCCGGGCACCCGCATATGTCCGTCCCCTCACCGCAGGGCTGGCCGGTGCCACAACTGTTATTGGTGCCGACGGCCACGTCAAGGGTTGTGGAACTGGGCGCGGAGCGGTAATAGCCCCTTATGTAATTTTCAACGCCCCGGGTGATCGAGGTGAAAGGTATGAAGGGGCCGGCGAAGCCCATGGTCCCATAGGTCACGCCATTATCTGCGGGCCGCCCGAAATCCAGGATCACGATACCTTGGGCATCGCTCCTGCCTGCCTCTTCGCCCTGCCGATAAAGGGCGAGGGGGTTGCCACTGCGCTCGTAGTAAGAGATTGTCCGCGGCGGTGGCGTAGCGGCATAGACGGCGCTAGATGTTGCCGGCACGGCGAGAGAGGCAACGACAGCAAGCGCGACAGCCCGGTGGCGTCGTCGGCTAATGCGCCGGCGACGCGCGAACAAAAGGTGGGCGCCACTCCACGTCATGCTGGACAAGTGTCGCGCATTTTAGAGCGCTAGTGGCGCACCCAGGTACGCTCCGCTCAGGTGTAGAGGTCTCCCTCCGGGATGCCAAGGTCCTTGGCGAACGCACCCACCAGGGGGAGATCCTTGGTGTCCAGAGCGCTGAAACCGGTCTCGAACGCTTTGAGGCTGTGTATCGAGCTCATGAGCACGATCAACTGCTTATTGTTGCCGACTATGGCCGCCGCGTCCGCCGCCGTCTTGCCTGTAAACCCCACTTTCAGCAGCCCGGTGTCGAAGGCCTTCAGAGCCGGGATGAAGGCGAGGCAGGGCTTGGAGACTTGAGCAACCGTCGCCTTCGCGCCGAGCGCTTCGAGGGCGTTGCTCCATTTGCCCTGCGGCCCGACGAAGGCGACCTCGAGCGCATGGAACCGGGTCATCTGTTGGGGCGGGACCTTTGCCGACGCCGCTTGTGCGCCGACGGCTACAAGGGCGGTAGAAGCCACTACGACTGTGAACCACCTGAAGCGCACTCTTGGCCTCCTGGTCTGGGGACGGTTTGAAAGCTGGCGACGACTTGGGTGCGGAGCCTACTAGCTGACGCGCCCCAGGGAAACGGACCCGACGACCTCCGCGGCAACGTCGCGGAGCTTGCGCCCGTTGCCTTGGGACGCCTGGCGCAGGTCTTCAAAAGCCTGGTCGGCGCTGACACCGTGGCGAGCCATCAGGATGCCCTTGGCCTGGCCGATCACGTCCCTGCTCTCCAGAGCGTCGCGAAGGTGGCGGTTGGACAGCTCGGTGCTCATGAGCGTGGAGGCGTTGGCCAGTACCACGGCAGCCTGACCGGCCAGCGACCGGGCCGCCGACCGGGCCTTCGACCGGGCCTCGGCGTCGTTGTGGTGCCCTGTACGGGAGTACAGGTTGAGCGCGCCAAGCGTCCTATGGCGCAGCGAGAGCGGGAAGGCCCAGACCGAGCAGAAGCCGAGGTCGGCGGCGACAGCCGAGAAGGCCGCCCAACGAGGTACCGGGAGCGCTACCGCCACCTCGGCGCCGGTCCTGATGGCTTCGACAGACGGTCCGCCCGCGGGCCGGTACTGGGCCGCATCGGCGACCCTCACGCCGGCCGAGGTGGCGCTGGTCGTTCCCAGCCGCTTGCCGTCGTGGGCCACCAGGGACACGCTGGCCGCGTCAACCCCTGGAACGGTCGTCACCGCCAGGTTGACGATGATGTCCAGCAGGCCGGCACCGTAGGTCTCGAGAGCACCAAGCAGGGCCAGGTTGGCCCGCAGGGCGGCCGCCGCCGCCGCGCTGTCAGGCCCCTTCATAGCGTTGCCCGGCCAAAGACGCGGCAACATACCGTCTCGCTCACTGGAAGCACCTCCGGCGCCAAGTACACGAAGAGGCGACGAAAGTTGGCCCAGAGCAACGGAAAAAACCGCAACCGCCCACACCGGGACCGCATCCCCTCGGCCCAAATTTTACCAGGGGCGGTTCCCATGGGGTTCCTTTTCTTTCTCCCACAGCACGGTTTACGACTTGTGAGAAATGGCGGAACAAGTGTCCACCGGTCGGCGCCCGCCAACCACTACCCTCGACTCGCGTGCTGACGTCCGAAGACGGTCCCGGTCAGGCCGTACAGCGGCTATGCCTCGACCGGCTCGACCGGGCCCCCGTCGAGTGGCGCCCCGTCCCCGACCCGAGAGCGTTGTCCGTGGGCATCGTCCATCTCGGTACCGGCGCGTTCCACCGGGCGCACCAGGCCGTCTACACCCAGCAGGCCATGGCCGTGAGCGGGGAGACTTCATGGGGTATTTGCGGCGTGACGCAACGAAGCCCTGCTGTGGCCGAAGCGCTCCTGCCCCAGGACTGCCTCTACAGCGTGCTGGAGCGTAGCGCCGAGGGCACGAAGATCCGTGTTATTGGCGCCATCCGGGACATTCTCGTTGCCCAAGAGCAACCTGAGAAGGTCACGGACCGGCTGGCCCGCCCGGAGACCCGCGTCGTGACGCTGACGGTCACCGAGAAGGGCTACCGTTCCGACCCTTCCAACGGCCGTCTCCGCGCCGACGACCCCGAGGTGTTGGCCGACGCCGGCGGCCGCCCGCCCCGGACCGTCATCGGCCAACTGGTGAGGGGCCTGGAGGCCCGGTGGCGCACTGGCTCACCCTCGCTAACGGTTTTGTGCTGTGACAACCTGCCCCACAACGGGGACACGCTGAGGGGCCTGGTAGGAGATTTCTGTGACTTGAGCCTCGGCTCAGATGCGGTCCGTCTGGCGTCATGGGCCCAAGACAACGTGACCTTCCCCAACACCATGGTGGACCGGATAGTGCCCGCGGCTACAGATGAGGACCGCCGCGACGCAGCTGCACTGCTCGGTCTCGAGGACCGGGCCGTGGTGGTGACCGAACCCTTTTCGCAATGGGTGATCGAAGACCGCTTTGCCGGGCCGCGGCCTGCCTGGGAAGAGGTCGGGGCGACGCTCGTCGGCGACGTGGCCCCGTACGAGGAGATGAAGCTGCGCCTGCTCAACGGTAGCCATTCCGCTCTGGCCTACCTAGGCGCCCTCGCCGGTTCCGAGTTCATTGCCGACGCCGTCGCCTCGCCCGACTTCGCCCGCTTCACCCGGGCCTTCATGGACGTCGACGTCACGCCGACGTTGAGCGTCCCTGACGGCTTCGACCTGGTCTCGTACAAAGAGGCGCTGATGGGGCGCTTCGCCGACCGGCAACTACGCCACCGGACCATCCAGATCGCCATGGACGGCAGTCAGAAGCTCCCGTACCGGCTGCTAGGAACGATCGCTTCGCGCCTGGGAGCCGGTCACCGGCCCCGTCACGCCTGCCTGGCCGTGGCCGCCTGGATGCGGTTCGTCACCGTCGGGAGAAGCGACGACGGCACCGTCCTCCCCCTGGACGACCCCATGGCGGTACGCCTCCGTGCCGTGGCGGCGGGGCAGTCGACGGCCGAGGCAACGGTGGCGGCGTTGCTGAGCCTGAGGGAGGTCTTCCCGGCCGACCTGGCCGCCAACCCCACCTTCCGGGCCCTGCTCATCGAGGCCCTAGAGGATCTCTCCCGACTGGGGGCGGCCGGCGCGGTCGCCTCTATCGGCCGCCAGCCCCCGTCGCGGCCGGCATGAGGAAGCCATGAACGCACGACGAAGCGGGGCGCTACTGGTCGCCCATGCCCGCCGTCGCCTTCTTGGGCGACGACTTCCGGTGGTGGTCGGGACGGCCCTGGTGGCTGGGACGATCGCCCTGGCTGCCGGCCCGGTCCTGGCGGTACGGCCTCCCAACATCAGGCCGCCGACGACGATCGTTGTCGAGAAGACGAGTAGCTGGGGCGCGATCCTCGCCCTCTCGAGCGGTTGGACGGTCTACCGTTTTGCCCGCGACCCGATGGGCAAAAGCTCGTGCGTGGGCGAGTGCACGAGGTACTGGCCCCCCGTCCTGCTGGCCCCGGGCCAAAAGAGCCCGGTCGGCCGGGGCGTCGGCCACCTCGGGACCATTACCCGGGCGGGTGGTGCCCGCCAGGTCACCTATGAGGGCATCCCGCTCTACCGGTTTGCCGGCGACACCGGGGTGGGCCAGGTGAAGGGCAACATAAAGGACTCTTTCGGCCAGTGGTGGGTGGTCGACCCGGCTCATCCGGCGTCCGTCCCGGTACAGGTAGGAGGCACTGCGCCCACGACTTCCACGACCTTCCCATTTTCCGGCGTCGCGTACTGAACAGATGCAAGCAACCGTCACGCAACAGATGCAAGCAACCGTCACGCGCCCGGCCTTGGCGCCAGCCGGCGCGCTTACTGCCGTCTGGGCCGCCGTCTTGTCGGTGGCCGGGCTTACGGCCTGGTTGGCGACCGTCGGGCTTACCGACCTGCTTTCCGCCCGGGACCTCTGGGGAGTGATCGACGCCTCCCGGAGCCGGCTGGCCGGACCTGCCCTCGTCGTGGTCGTGGTGCTGCTCCTGGTCGCCGAGCAGCGCTGGCCGGCCGTGCGAAGACCGCTGCTGGCCCGGGCACAGTTGGTGGACGCCAGTTATTTCTTGCTTTTCGCCGTCGCCGTGGTGCCGCTGCTCACTCTCGTGGAGACAGGCTTTTCCATCGAGATCGAGAGGCACGTCTCGTTCCTTGTCCTCGGGCGCCTCGCGCTGGTGCCGCGGATCGTCGTCGTGGCCGTCACCCTGGTGGCCATCGATGGCATGAACTGGTGCGGGCATGTCGCCAATCACCGGTTCGCCACGCTCTGGCGCCTCCACGCGCTACACCATTCCCAGGAGGACATGAGCGTCCTCACCACGTTCCGTACCCACCCGCTGGCCCACGCCACCTATGTCCCGGCGTTGCTGCCCGCCCT
>CAYZVQ010000007.1:0-29156 GCA_964481925.1 uncultured Acidimicrobiaceae bacterium | reverse complement strand
TCCGTACCCACCCGCTGGCCCACGCCACCTATGTCCCGGCGTTGCTGCCCGCCCTCATGCTCGGTGCCAGCGGTGCCGTGCCGGCGGGGGCGATTATCGTGTACGGCTGTCTCGTCACCTTTCCGCACGCCAACCTCAACTGGCGCCTTGGTCCGCTCGGCCGCATCATCGTGAGCCCGGCCTACCATCGCCTGCACCACGCTCGCGACCTCGGCGAACGGGGCACGGTGAACTTCGGCTTCGTGCTCGTCGTCTGGGACCAGCTCGCCCGACGGGCGGAGTTCCCCCTGGGCGGTCCGCCCGTTCTCACCGGTATCGCCGGCCGCCCGGTCCCGATCGAGCAGGCTGGCCGGCTCGACCAGGCCGGTACGGTCGATGCCGGTACGGTCGATCGGGGTGGGCGTATGCCGCACCTCGCCCGTGTCGTCGTCGCCCAGCTCGCCCAGCCCTTCCGCCGTTGCTCCACAGTGGACGGCCGATTGACGACGGAGGGCCGAAGGTGATGCCGCCGCGGGAGGCTCTGGCCCGCCTGGAGAAGCTAGGCCGGGCACCGGCGGTCGCCGACGCCGCGCTGGTGGCCGCTCGCGTCGCCCTGGCGTGGCTGTTCGTTTACCACGGCGCCGGCACCCTCTTCGGTGCCTTCCATGGCGCCGGCATCAACCGGATGGCCCTGTTTTTCTCGACCACCGCCCACCTCCACCCCGGGACCTTCTTTGCCGTGCTCAACGGCATCACCGAGTTTTTCGGGGGCATCGCCGTCGGTGTCGGCCTGCTCAGCCGGCTGGCCGCCGTCGGCCTGTTTTTCGACATGGTGGTGGCCATGGTCACCGTGAGCTTTCGCAACGGCGTCGTCTCCGGTCCTGGCGGCTCGGGTTACGAGATCAACGTGGCGCTGGCCGGCCTGGCCCTGGTCGTGGTGCTTCTCGGCGCCGGGCGGCTGAGCGTGGACGCCTGGATCGGGAAGGTCCTCACCAAGCGGGCGTCTCTGCCCGTCGAACCGCACCCCGCCAAGTCGCCATAGGGGCTACGTTGCGCGCAGCATGATCGACAAGCACCAGCGCAACCTCGCGCTCCTTGTCGCGAGCTGTCTGTTCATGGAGAACCTGGACGGCACCATCGTTACCACGGCGGCCCCGCGCATAGGCGCCGACCTGCACGTGAGCCCGACGTCCATGGGACTGGTGATCACGGCCTACCTCATCACGCTGGCCGTGCTGATCCCTCTCAGTGGCTGGATGGTGTCGGCCTTGGGCAGCCGCAAGGTGTTCCTCGCCGCCATCGTCATCTTCACCCTCGCCTCGGCGCTGTGCGCGGCGAGCGTCAGCTTCTCCGAACTGGTTGTGATGCGGGTCCTCCAGGGGGCGGGCGGGGCGATGATGGTGCCCGTAGGGCGCTTGGCCGTCCTGGCCCGAACGGCCAAGGCGGACATGATGCGGATGATCGCCTACATCGTCTGGCCCGCCCTGATCGCCCCCGTCATAGCGCCGCTGGCCGGAGGGCTCATCACGACCTACGCCAGCTGGCGCTGGTTGTTCCTGATCAACGTCCCGCTTGGTGTGGCCGCGCTCGCCATCGGGACCAGGGTGGTGCCGCGGGGCCCGAGGAGCTCGCCCCCTCCGCTCGACGTGGGCGGCGTGGTCCTGACCGGCACCGGCCTGGCCGGGCTCGTCTACACCGCTCATCTGGCATCGGGAACGGGCACGGGCTGGACGTCGGTCACCGTTTACGCCCTGATCTCATTGGCCCTGATCGCCATTTCCATCCGCCACCTCCTGAGCGTCCCCGCGCCGTTGGTCGACCTGCACACCCTGCGGACCAAGTCCTTTCGGGTCTTCGTAGGCGGCGGGACCCTGTTCGGGATGACCGTCGGAGCCGTGCCTTTCATGCTCCCGCTCCTCTTCCAGGACGTCTTCGGTTGGTCCCCGGTCAAGTCGGGCGCCGTCGTGCTGTTCATTTTCGTGGGCAACATCGGGATCAAGCCCGCCACGACGTTCCTCATCAACCGCTTCGGGTTCCGCACCGTCCTGGTCACGGCCACCGGCGGCGTGGCGGCCAGCGTGATCGCCGCCGGGTCGCTCTCGGCCGCCACGCCATTGGCTCTGATCCTGGCGATAGTGCTGCTCAGCGGGGTCGCCCGGTCCGTCGGGTTCACCGCTTACACGACGCTCGGCTTTAGCGAGGTGACCGGAGCCGAAATGGCCCATGCCAACGCCCTCTCCGCCACTACCCAGCAGTTAGCGGCGGCATTAGGAGTAGCCGCGGCCACGGTCGCCCTGCGTCTCGGTGGCCCCATCGGCCATCTCTTCTACCGGCACCCATCCCCGACTACCAGCTACACCGTGGCTTTTGCCGTCCTTGCTCTGTTCCCGTTGGCGGCGATGGCCGGCGCCACCCGCCTCACTCCCGACGCCGGCGGGGCCGTGCGCCAGGCCCGGGGGAGATCGGCCGCCGGCCCCCCGCCCAGGGCCCCCTGACTCCCGGCCCCGCTAGACCGGCGAACGCGCTGATCTCATCCCGAACGCCCTCATCCCGAACGCCCTCATAAGCCCCGAACCCTGTGATAGAGGCCGGCCAACAATGGGACCTTAGGCCCTTCCCCCGCCCCGTCCCGGCTCCTACCGTCGGTAATCGTGAGTGCCGGTGTGGTCATCGGTCTCGATGGCCTTGACGAGCTTGTCAAAGTGGTCCTGGCGAGGGGGTTCAGAGCTGTCGGGCCCGTCGTGGCCGACGGTGCCATCACCCTGAGCGAGATCGGAGGAGCGTCGGACCTGCCGTCGGGGTGGCAGGACAACCAGGCGCCCGGCCACTACGGCCTCACCC
Source organism: uncultured Acidimicrobiaceae bacterium (assembly GCA_964481925.1). Lineage (GTDB taxonomy): Bacteria > Actinomycetota > Acidimicrobiia > Acidimicrobiales > Palsa-688 > Fen-671. The sequence continues at coordinate 26,336 of CAYZVQ010000007.1, read as the reverse complement.
AGACTGGTTCCAGCCGGCTTTTTGACTGGGCCGTGGGGCCCCAGTCCGTGAAAGCCGAAGTGTTCCCGCCCCGGGCGACAATTTGGCGGGCCAAGGCCCCCGAGTACACGGTGGAGGAGGTCGCCGACGCCAGTCCTGCGGTGGCTGTCATCGGGGTCAGGCCGTGCGACTTGGCGGCGCTGGACGTCCTGGGCCGAGCCCTCGACGGGGGGCCCGTCCAGGACCCCACCTATCACCGGCGCCGGCGGGGCGCCTTTTTGGTCACGGTGGAGTGCACGCGGCCCGCTAGTACCTGCTTTTGCGCCGCCATGGGCACGGGGCCCGGGGCCGCCCAGGGCTTCGACATAGCCCTGACCGAGCTCGACGGCGGCGTCGCGGCGGACGGTTCCCCGCCGGACGGCCATGCCCCCCAGTACTTGGCGCGCGCCGGTTCGCAGCTGGGCAGGGACGTGCTCCTCGAGCTACCGCAAAGGCCGGCCACCGAAGAGGACCGCGTCCAACGCGTGGCACTGTTGGCCCGGGCCGGTTCGCGCATGGGCCGCAGCGTCGATAACTCGGGGCTACCCGAGCTCCTGGCCCGCAACCTGGCCAACCGGCGCTGGGACGAAGTGGCGGAACGTTGCCTGGCTTGCGGCAACTGCACGTCCGTATGCCCGACATGTTTCTGCTCCAATTTCGAGGACACGACCGACCTCAATGGCACGGTCGAGCGACGGCGCACCTGGGCGTCGTGCTCGGACCTCGCTTATTCCTATGTCCACGGCGGCCCCGTACGTTCAAGCATTAAATCTCGGTACCGCCAATGGGCAACACACAAGTTTTCCTGGTGGTGGGACCAGTTCGGTGTTTCCGGGTGCGTCGGGTGCGGTCGCTGCATTACGTGGTGCCCGGCGGGCATCGACATAACAGAGGAAATTGCCGCCTTGCGCGCCAGCGATGGCGTAGGTGAGCCGTGAAGGGGTAAGCCGAAAATGGAGCTGTCCGCGTCGTCCCGACTATTGCACCACCCGCTTTTCGCCGGTCTACCGTTAGCGACCGTCGAACGCATATCCCTCGACGCGCACAACGTCGCTTTCGAGCCCGGCCAGGTCATCCTGGCCGAGGGATCTCCCGCCTCCACTCTGTACCTGCTGGAGCACGGAAAAGTGGCTCTCTCGGCCCATGCACCGGGCAGGGGGCACGTCCTGGTCCAGACGCTGGGGCCGGGCGAGGTCCTGGGCCTGTCCTGGCTTTTCCCCCCATATCAATGGCGCTTCGACGCCCACGCCGTGGAGTTCGTGGAGGCGCTCGCCGTCGACGGCGCCCGTCTAAGGGCCCTGATCGAGGACGACCCTGTGCTCGGCTACCAGGTGATCAAGCGCATCGCGCCGCTTGTCGTCGAACGCCTTCAACAGACCCGTGTACAACTGCTTGACCTATACGGCAGCGGGACCAACGGCTATGGCAACCGTCCTGCCTGAGCGGGCCCTGGCGCCCTCCCGGCCCGGCCCCTTTACGCCAGTCGTGTTCCGGGTGCTGCGCCGCGACCAGGAAGCGCCGGACGTCGTCACCCTGGCCCTCCAACCCGGCCCGGGGCAGCCCTTTGAGTTCGCGCCCGGCCAGTTCAACATGCTCACGGCCTTCGGCGTCGGCGAAGTGCCGATCTCCATCAGCAGTTCGCCGGGACGGGGCCCTCTTTTGCACACGGTCCGCGAGGTAGGCCCGGTGACCCGGGCCTTGTGCCGGGCGCCTATCGGGTCGCCTATAGGCGTACGCGGGCCGTTCGGTACGGACTGGGGCATCAATGACTTCGCCCAGGCCGATGCTGTGGTGGTCGCCGGCGGGATCGGGCTGGCGCCGCTACGGGGGGCGATCGAGCTCCTGCTGGAGCGGGTGGGCTTGCCCGCCGGCCCCCGCAAGGTCGTGGTGCTCGTCGGCGCCCGCACCCCCGATCAGCTGATCTTCAGGTCCGACCTCGAGACATGGAGCTCTCTCGGGGCGGAGGTGGCGGTCACCGTCGACATGGGCAGCGAGGGCTGGAAAGGCGACGTCGGCGTGGTGACCCAGCTGGTGCGGGGCGCGGGTTTCGACCCGGCCCGGAGCATGGCCCTGGTGTGCGGGCCGGAGATCATGATGCGCTTCGCCATCCAGGCGCTCATCGAGCGCGGTGTGCTGCCGACCTCGATCCGCCTGCGCATTTCGCTGGAACGCAATATGCAGTGCGGGAGCGGTATTTGTGGCCATTGCCAACTGGGCCCCTACATTTTGTGCCGGGGCGGCCCGGTCGTGACCTACCCGGCCGCCAGCCGGCTCCTGTCGGAGGCCGAACTGTGACCGGCCCCAAGCGCCGCCCCAGCCTGGCGGTGTGGAAGTTCGCCTCCTGCGATGGCTGCCAGCTGAGCCTGCTCGACCTGGAGGAGGAACTGTTGGCACTGGTGGAAGCGGTCGAGATTTCCCATTTCCTCGAACTCTCACGCGCCGTTGTCGCCGGTCCTTACGACGTTTCCCTGGTGGAAGGATCGGTGACGACGAGCCATGACGCCGAAAGGGCCAAGATGGTGCGGGCCTCGTCACGCTTCCTCGTCACGATAGGCGCTTGCGCGACGACAGGCGGTATCCAGGCCCTGCGCAATTACGCCGCTGTGGACGATTACGTGGGCGCGGTCTACGCCCACCCGGGCTTCATCGACACCCTGGCCACATCAACGCCGATCTCCTCACACGTGCCGGTGGACTTCGAGGTGCGGGGCTGCCCGGTCAACCCCCATCAGCTCCTCGAAGTCCTGACCGCCTACCTCGCCGGCCGGGCGCCCCGGATCCCGGGCTACACGGTCTGCCAGGAATGCAAGGCCGCCGCCAACGTCTGCGTCCTCGTGGCCGGTGCCACCCCGTGCCTCGGGCCGGTGACGAGGGCGGGCTGCGGGGCCGTCTGCCCAGGCGTTGGGCGAGCCTGCTTCGGCTGCTTTGGGCCATCGGCCACGGCCAACACCAGCTCGCTGGCGGAGCGCCTGTCGGCCGACGGAGCCGCGCCGGCCCAAATCGTACGGCTGTTCCGCAGCTTCACGGCCAGCGCCCCGGAGTTCGCAAAGGAGAGCGCGGCCCATGACGCATAACCGAGACCGTTCGCTGGACGTTGACGCCCTGGCCCGCGTGGAGGGCGAAGGCGGCCTGCACGTAGTCGTGAAAGACGGCGCTGTGAGCGAGGTGGCCTTCAACATCTTCGAGCCGCCGCGTTTTTTCGAGGCCTTCCTGGTGGGCCGGCGCTACGAGGAGATCCCCGACATCACGGCCCGGATATGCGGTATCTGCCCGGTGGCCTACCAGATGACCTCGTGCGCCGCCGTGGAGGACGCTTTCGGTGTGACCGTCGACCCGCAGGTGCAAGAACTGCGGCGGCTCCTGTACTGCGGCGAATGGCTCCAGAGCCACGCCCTCCATGTCTATTTCCTGCACGCCCCTGATTTCTTCGGCTGCCAGGACGCGGTCGAGCTCGCCGCGCTCGACCGAGGCGCGGTGCAAAGGGGACTGGGCCTGAAGAAAACAGGTAACCAGATCATGACGATTGTCGGCGGCCGGGCCGTCCACCCTGTCAACGTGCGTGTGGGAGGGTTTTATAGAGCCCCGGCTCGGGCCACCGTCAAGGCCCTTGAGGGCCCGCTGCGCCACGCGCTCGAGGCGTCGCTGGAAACCGTCAAATGGGTGTCCGGGTTCGATTTTCCCGACGTCGAAGGCGACTACCTTTTCGTAGCCTTGCGCGACACCGGCCGTTACCCGGTCGAAGCCGGCCGGGTGGTGTCTTCGACCGGCCTCGACTGCTCGCCGGGCGAGTTCGCCGAGGTGGCTGTGGAAGAGCACGTCGCCCGCTCCAACGCCCTGCACGCCCGGCTCTTCGGTCGGTTGCCCTACCTGACTGGGCCGCTAGCCCGTTACGCCCTCAACGCCGACCTGCTGACCCCATTGGCCCGGGGCGCGGCGGCCGAGGCGGGCCTTGGCCCCGAGTGCCGTAACCCGTTCCGGAGCATTGTCGTAAGGGCAGTGGAGATGGTCTTCGCCTGCGAGGAGGCTCTGCGCATCGTCGAAGCCTACGAACCGCCTCCGGCCCCGGCGGCGGCCATGCCCGTCCCGGCGGCGGGCGCGGTAACCGATGCCGGCATGCTCACCGGGGCAGGCGCCACCGAAGCACCTCGTGGCCTGCTGCTGCACCGTTACGAGATCGACGCGAACGGGCTTGTCCACAAGGCCCGGATAATGCCTCCCACGTCCCAGAACCAGCTCTCTATAGAGGCCGACCTCTTTAGAGTGGCCGAGGCGGGCCTGGACCTTTCCCTAGAGGAACTGACGCACCGGGCCGAAACGGCCGTCCGCAACCACGACCCGTGCATTAGTTGTGCCACCCATTTCCTCGACCTGACCGTCGAAACGAGGTCATGACGGTGCCAGGCCCCGTCCGCTCCCGGCCGGCTGCGCCCCCCTCGTGGCGTCCCACGCCTCCAGCCTGCCGACCGGCGCCGCCGGTCGGCAGGCCCGCCTCGCGGGTCGGCAGGGTCGCCCTGGCCGGGATCGGCAATGAGATGCGCCACGACGACGGCGTGGGGCCGGTCGTCGCCAGGAGGGCGGCCTGGCTGAGCGCGGCGCCGGGAGGCGGTTTCGTCACCGCCCTGGCTAGCCCCCTCAACGAACCGCTCGACCTTCTAGACGATTGGGACGGCGACGACCTTGGCATTGTGGTGGACGCCGTGCGCTCGGGCACGCCGCCGGGTACGGTCAGCCTGACCTGGCTGGGGCAGCTCGTTGACGTGGTGCTCCCCACGAACTGTGCCCGGGCCAGCACCCATGGCCTGGGAGTGGCGGACGTCTTCCGCCTCGCCTGCGAGATCGGGCTGGCGCCACGGCGAGTAGCCCTGGTCGGTATCGAGGGCCGGGACTTCACGCACGGAAAGGGCTTGAGCCCGGCGGTCGAGGAGGGCGCGGCCCGGGCGCTGGCCCTTGTGGTCGACCTGTCCCGGGCGGCTCAGGCGGCGACGGCTTAGGCCAGGCGGTTGCGCCCTCCCGGGGTTAGGGTGTCTGCATGCGCTACCGGACATTGGGTGCCAGCGGCTGTGTGGTCTCCGCTCTGGCCCTGGGCACTATGACATTCGGCTCCGAAACGGACGAGGTGGGCAGCCATGCCCAACTGGACCGCTTCGTCGAGGCCGGAGGGACCCTGATCGACACGGCCGACGTCTATTCGGGCACCGAGTCCGAGTCGATTATCGGGCGTTGGCTGGCCAAACAGCCCGCCGAGGTCAAGGACCAGGTGGTGATAGCCACCAAAGGCCGCTTCCCGACCGGCCCCGGGCCCAACGACCTGGGCTTGTCGCGGCGGCACCTGGCCCGGGCGATCGATGCTTCCCTGCGCCGCCTGGGAATAGAGTGCATCGACTTGTACCAGGTCCATAGCCACGACCCCTGGACACCGCTAGACGAGACCCTCCGGGCCCTGGACGACGCCGTCAGGTTGGGCAAGGTCAACTACGTGGGCCTGTCCAACTTCACCGGCTGGCAGGTGCAGAAAACTGTGGACGTGGCCGTGGCCAACCATCTGAGCCGCCCCGTCACCCTGCAGCCCCAGTACAACCTCCTCGTGCGCGAGATCGAGTGGGAGATCGTCCCCGCGTGCCAGGCCGAGGGGCTCGGCCTATTGCCGTGGTCGCCTCTGGGAGGCGGTTGGCTCACGGGCAAGTACCGCCGGGACCAGCGCCCCAGCGGTGCCACCCGGTTGGGCGAAGACCCCGAGCGGGGTGTCGAGGCCTACGGGCGGCGAGGCGTCCAGCAACGGACCTGGGATGTGCTCTCGGCCGTGGGCGCCGTGGCTGCGGCCCGGGGCTCCTCCATGGCCCAGGTGGCTCTGGCTTGGCTACGTGACCGGCCGGCAGTGAGCTCGGTGATCCTGGGCTGCCGCACCCTGGAACAGCTTGACGACAACCTGAGCTCGGCCGAGTTGGACCTGAGCGAGCTTGAAGTTGAAGCGCTCAACCAGGCCAGCGACCCGGGGGCGGCTGATTACCCCTACGGCCAGCCCGGGAGGGACCAACGCAGCCGGAAGATCGAGGGCGGCCGCTAGGCCCGGACCGTGACCGGGCCACGCGGGACTGAGCTACGGTCGCGGAGGTGACCGAGGAATTGCCACTCAGGGGTGATGGCCCGGACCGGCAGGTAAAGGTCGACGACCTGGAATGGTCCGAGCTGGTCCGCACCGCCCCACCGGGAGAGCTCGACATTGGCGTTGCGCTCGGGCCGGCCCTTGGGCGGATAGTCGAACAGCGGGTGAAGCCGGGGAGCCGGGTGGGGGTGGCTGTGGGTAGTCGCGGGATCGCCCGCGTCGCCGAGGTGGTGGCGGCTGCCGTCCGGGCGCTCCAGGACCGGGGGGCCGAACCCGTCCTTTTGCCCGCCATGGGCTCCCACGGGGGGGCGAGCGCAGAGGGCCAGGTCGGGGTCCTGAGCGAGCTCGGCGTCCACGGCGAGGCGCTCGGAGTACCCGTCGACGCCTCGATGGACGTGGAGCAGATTGGCGAGCTGAGCGGTGGCCAAGCGGTTTACCTCGCTAAATCGGCGCTCGCCTGCGACGCAGTAGTCCCGGTGAACCGGGTCAAGCCGCATTCCGACTTCCGGGCACCGATCGAGAGCGGCCTTACCAAAATGCTCACCATAGGGCTCGGGAAGGAACGCGGAGCCTCGAGCCTCCACAGCGTCGGCTTCGAGGCCTTCGTGCACATGCTGCCGGAGGCGGCCGGGGTCGTGCTGCCCGTGTTGCCGGTACCTTTCGGCTTGGCGTTGCTCGAGGATGCCTGGCACCGCCTGCGCCGAGTGGAAGTGGTCCCCGGGGAAGCCATCCTGGAAATGGACCGTGAGCTCCTGGTGGACGCGTGGGCCAACTTTCCCCGCCTGCCCTTCCCCGAAGTCGATGTCCTGGTCCTGCGGGAAATAGGCAAGATGATCTCCGGCTCCGGCATGGACCCCAATGTCACGGGCCGCTTCCCCGGTAAGCCGGTCCCGGCCGAGACCACGGTCGGGCGGCTGGCCGTGCTCGACCTGGCCCATAACTCCGGTGGCAATGCCATAGGTGTCGGCGTGGCGGACATGGTGACCGAGCGCTTGCGGGCGAAGGTCGACTGGCCCGCCACCTATGCCAACGCCATCGCTTCCAAGTCCCTGGCCGGCGCCCGGCTGCCGGTGGTGGTCGGCAGTGACCTGGAGGCATTGGCGCTCGCCTCGAGCACCGTCATCGGAGCGGCCACGGCGCCGCCCCGCATGGTGGCCATGGTGAACACGCTGGAGGTCAACCACATAGCCGTGTCCGCTCCGCTGGTAGAGACGGCTGTCGCCGCCGGCTACTCGCCGGTCGGCCGTGCCGGCAAGGCCGACTTCGGGCCGGGCGGCGAGCTATTGCGGATCGGCGGGATCGAGTTTTTCCCCGACAACCGATGAAACGCGGCCTCAGCCATAGGCGCCCGGACGGTACCGAGACGTAGCTCACCGGCGGGCGTGCGTTACGGCACCGGGGCCGGCCTCACGGCGGTGGCGCCGGCGGGCCAACCCCAGCCGCAACAGGTAGGTGACGGCGGACCCGACGAACAGGGCCCCTGTCACCATCAACCAGTTGGTGAGGTAGACGTTCTCGCTGAAGCCGGTGGTACCGAGGTACACGGCCCTGGACAGGCGGAAGATCAACGGGAAGAACATGCCCAACAGCACCGCCGAGATGACGGCGGGGAAGCGGACATGGTTGACCCAGGGGACCGGGGCCGGGGCGGGCACTTCAGGAAGGCGCCTCTTTTGGTGGCGTCCGGTCCGACGCTGCTGTGCCCCGAGCAGTAGCCGGTCCGCCGCCGTGTAGGCCGGCCAGGCGATGAAGTCATGGAAGACCAGGCAGGCCACGAACCATTGGAAGACGCTCACCCACCCGCTTTCGCCGAGCACTCGGGTCACGGCGTAGGCGGCCACGGCGAAGCATGCCAGCAGTCCCATCAGGTGCAGCGGACCGGCACCGTAATAGCGGCGAAGTGGTTTCATGTGGGCTCGGAGAAGACGATCTCGGACACCCACTTGAGGTTGTGGGTCCCCGGTGCCGACGGGACGATCACCCGGGCCGGGAACCCGTGGTCGAGGGACAGGTCGGCACCGTTGACCCGAAGGGCCAGCATCGAACCGCGGGCCCATACTTGGTTACCGGACAGGACAACGGAATGCGAATCGAGCGCCGAGATCCGGGCGGGGCTGGCATCTTTGATGCCGGCCAACCGGGCCAGCTCGGCCAGAGGCGCCCCGGTCCAGCGCTGCTGCGTGGACCAGCCCTCCGTGCACGCTATGGGCAGGTCGGCGGTGACGAGGGGCAGAGCGAGGAGCTGTTCCCGGCTGAGCGAGACGCGACGGGCCCCTACGAGCACCAGGCGCCAGCTGGCTCCGGTGACGGCGGGCGTTATGCCCACCGAGGCCGCCGTGTAATTGACCGGGAAGTCGTTGGGCCCGGTGCCCGAGGTGCGGTAATGGGTCCCGAACAAAGCCAGGCTGCGCATGGCGCCCCCGATCGACTGGCCGGCGGTGAGCACGAACACGGCCAGTGATGTCCCCCCGACCAGGCCGAGGATCCCCCTCCTGGAGATCGTGGGAGGCGCCGGTACCGGCGCCACGAGGCCGTCGTCGAAGGGTTCGGGCCGGGTGCCGGCCAGACCGGTGCGCAGTTCGGTCCGCAGGCGCCGCGACCGCAGGGAGCGCACCATATCGGCGAACTTCACGCTGACGTGCACGACGAAACCGGCCATGAAGGCCCAGGCACCGTAGAAATGCCCGGAGTAGAAATTGGTCCGGTTGGCGTAGTCGATGTAAAGCATCCCCGTGACCATCTCGAACACAACTCCCCCTACGACCAGGATGAGGCTGAGGCGCTCGAGGAAATGAGCCACCGATCGCCATGGTGGCCATGCGAACAGCTTGGGCATCACCGACCAGAGCTTGGCCAGCACGACAGGGACAAGCACCAGGCCCAGCGTGACGTGGGTGCCCTCGATGACCCGGTAAAGCCAGGGGGGCGACGTCACCCAGTTGAAGAGGTAGAGCCCGAACAGGCCGTGGTCGGCGTTGGGGCCGCCCCCCAGGCGCGGGTCGTAGGCGGCGTAGGAGAGGAGCCCGGTGACGAACTCGACCGGGATCCCGACGAGCAGGACGAGGCCGAAAACGGAGGTCAGCCACGGCCCACGTACCGGGCTCTTCCAGTGTGAGGACGGCCCCCGGTCGGGGGGACCACCAGCTGTTGCCCGGGCCACATATAAGTATGGGCACCCACGGGCACCTATAGGCCCTCAGGCACTGCACGTCGGCGATGTGCAGCCTGTGCAGCCGCCGGTGGCTCATCTACTGTACGAGGATGCCCAAGATCACGATCGTCGGCGCCGGCGGCTACGTCTTCCCGCTCACCCTGGTCCGGGACATCCTGGCCTTCGAGTCGCTGCAGGAAAGTGAGATCTGCCTCTACGACATCGACCAGGGCCGAGTGGCGATCACCGCGGCGGGGGCCCAGCGGTTGATCGACGTCCACGGGCTCGGCGCCAAGCTGACCGTGCCCCTGGACCGGCGCGAGGCGCTGTCGGGGGCGGACTTTGTCATCTGCACGTTCCAGGTCGGCGGGATCGAGGCTTACAGTTACGACGTCAACGTGCCCCGCGAGTTCGGTGTCGACCAGCCCGTAGGCGACACAATCGGCCCAGGCGGAGTTTTCCGGGGCCTGCGTTCCGTCGGTGCGCTCCGGGAGATCGCCGCCGACATCCGTGCGGTATGCCCCGACGCCTTGCTCATCCAGTACGCCAACCCGATGTCGATCAACTGCTGGGCGTCGTCCTCGCTCGGAGTGAAGACGGTCGGCCTGTGCCACAGCGTGCAACACACCTCACGTATGCTCGCCCGGGAGATCGAGGTCCCCTACGAAGAGGTGACCTTCGACTCGGCCGGCGTCAACCACACGGCCTGGTTCACCACTTTCCGACGGGGGAGCGAGGACCTGCTCGCGCGCATTCGGGAGACGATGACCAGACGCCATCTCGAGTCCCAGGATGTCGGCCTGGCGTCGGACGAACTTTACGCCGGCGGCAACGAGCGCGTGCGCACTGAGCTGATGCGCCTCACGGGCTACTTCCATACCGAGTCCAGCCACCACGCCAGCGAATATTGGCCCTGGTTCCGCAAGGACACTGGACTTGTCCAGGACTACCTGCCAAAACGCTGGGACTACTTCGAAATCTGCTCGGCCCACTCGCCGGACCATAACGTCGACGCCTTCATCGAAGCTTCGGTCCAGGACGGCCTGCGGCCCTCGGAGGAGTACGGCGCCTACATCATCGACTCGATGACGACGGGCACCCGGCGCGTCATCTACGGGAACGTGCCCAACCGTGGCCTGATCGACAACCTGCCTCAGGGCTGCTGTGTCGAGGTGGCGTGCCTGGTCGACGCCGTGGGGTTGAGGCCGATCTCGTACGGGAGCCTCCCGCCCGCGTGTGCTGCCCTCAACACCGTGCAGGTCAACGTGCAGAGCCTGGCCGTCCGGGCCGCACTGGAGGGCGACCGCTCACTGGTATATGCCGCCGTGGCCCTTGACCCGCTCTCGGGAGCCCTGCTCAGCCTGCCTCAACTACGCCAGATGGTCGACAAGCTTTTCGACGTCGAGCGACCCTGGCTCGGCGCGTTCGCGCCGTAGCGCCGCTGGGCCGGCACCCCTTAGGGCCCGTAGAGCTCGGGCGCCCGGCGCCGAAGCGTCTCCAGGCCGATAGCGGCGCGCCTGACGCGCTCACGTGACGCCGAGACAACCGTGGCCGCGATATGGCCTCCGGCGGGGTAGACGCCGGCAACGTTGCGGAGACCGAACTTGAGATGCACGGGCGCCGCCACCTCGACGATCTCTTCGATCTCGTGGTAGCGCAGGGGGGCGGCGAAGTCGTCGGCGCCCTCTATGTAGCAGTCCAGGGGTACGTCGACCGCCTCCCGGATGCCGGCGATGTCCGCCACCGGGAGGTCGGTGGCCAGGTTGAGGCTCGTCGCGCCCAGCTCCACGTAGACCCGAGCGCTGGCCGGGTTCATGGTCGGCAGCGCCAGTGACGTCTTCAAGACGAAGTCCGCCGGGAGCCTTCCCGCCCGCTTGGCCCGGCCGAGCGCCCAGAGCAGGCCTACGTCGGACACGAGGACGCCGTCGATGCCGGCGTCGGCGGCGCGCATGGCTTCTTCCAGGCCGGCCGCCAGCGCGCTGGCGCCCCGCACCGCAGCGGAACCGGTGGCGCCACTGGAAGACCTGGCCATGGCCGAGATGTCCCAGGCGGCCCGCAGACCGGCCCAGAGCACCACCTCGTACCCGCTGGCGCGTCCCAGGTCCGCCATTTCACCCAGCTCGGCATCGGTGAGCAGAGCCGTACCACTGCCCTGGCTGACCCGGTGCACGGGCACGGCGCGAGCGGCGCTCTCGGCCATGACGGCTCTCATAGCCTCGGGGCCCTCGACCGAAGGGATCTCCACGCGCCACGCCGAACCGTCGGCGAAGCGTCGTTGGGAGGTGAGGGCACGGCCGGCCGCCCGGGCTCGGCCCTGGGGAAGGTCGATGGACGACAGCGCATCTGCTACCCGTTGTCGCAACGGTGCCTCCTTTGGTCGTTTTTCTGATTTGTCACCATGGTCACGGTCCGGACAGGTCGGCGGGGTTAGGCTCGCCTCATGTCATTCTCTCCCGTACCAGCTACATGCCTATCACCCGAGCACCGGGCCCGGCTGCGCCGGTACCCGGCACGGTCACTGGTCGCATTGGCGGCCGCCGCCGGTTGCATCGCCCTGCCCAGCGTGGCCCAGGCCGCAGCCAAGCCCACGCCGCCCAAGCCGATCTCGGCCCAGGTCTGCAGTAGGGTGAGCCCGTCGGCCGTGTCGGGCATCGTCGGGTTCACCGTGCCGGCCCCCACGGAGAACACCTTCTCGTACACCATCGACCCCAAGCTCAACCTCACGGAAACGTCGACGAGCTGTACCTTCCTCGTGGCCGGTAGCGCCAGCGACCCCTTCGGCTCGAAGAACGTCAGCCTCACCTCCGAGGTCTTCAACCACCCGGTGACGCTGGCGCTCTTGAAGCAGGCGGAGGCGGCGGAACAGGAGAAGTTCGCCAGCCGGGAAAAGGCGAGCCACTTCAAGGTCCACTCCCAGAGCTACACGGGGCTCGGGGTTACTGCCATCTATTACACCATCACGGCGTCGTTCAACATCCCTGGCCTCCCCAAGGGTGCGACGCTGCCGAAAGGCTTTAGCTTGCCCAAAGGCTTCGGCTTCGCTTATTCGGGCATCGCCACGCTGAACGGCACCCAGAGCTACTCGGCCGCGGTCAACAACACCACGATCGCCCAGTCGAGCCTCGCCACCCTGGTCGGCCTGGCCATGAAGCTCTAGGAGCTGGGACAGGCCCGGAGGGCGGTGGCTCATCAAAGCCGTCCGTAGCCTCTACCTGCTCCGTCACGCCAAGTCGAGCTGGGGCGACGAGGGACTGGACGATCACGCCCGTCCCCTGTCCCCCAGGGGTGAGGCGGCCGCCGGCGACATGGCCACCTATATGGGCCGCGAGGCGGTCGAGCCGGCCCTGGTGCTGTGCTCGACCGCCCTGCGTGCCCGCCAGACGCTGGCAGCCCTCCCCATTGCAGGTGAGATTTGCTACGAAGACGGCCTGTACGGTGCCGGCGCCGCCGACCTCATGGCCCGGCTCCACGCCGTCGCCGACGACGTGGGGTCGGTAATGGTGGTGGCGCACAACCCCGGGCTGCACGACCTCGCCGTCTCGTGCGCGGGGGAAGGCGAGCCGGATGCGCTGGCCCGTCTGCGGGAGAAATTACCGACCGGCGCTCTTGTCAAGCTTTCCTTCCCGGGCCCATGGGCGTCTCTCGTGCCGGGTGGGGCGGTACTGGAGGCGTTGGTCCTCCCCCGCGAACTCTACCCATGAGCTCCAAACATTCCTGGGCCGACCTCGGCTTCAAGGCCATGAACCGGGCTCACCGGACGGTCCTCAGCTTGAGCGGGAAGAGGGTGCTCAGTTCGGCCTTCGGGATGCCCGTGGTCGAGCTCCACACCGTCGGGCGCAAGTCGGGCCGGCCCCGTTCGACCATGCTCACCTCGCCCCTGGTCGATGGCGCCCGTGTCGTCCTGGTGGCCTCAAAAGGCGGCGATGACCGTGACCCCGACTGGTACCAAAACCTGGCGGCCCATCCGGACATAGAGCTGACCATGGCCGGAGAGCGCCGGGCGATGAGCGCCCGGCCGGCATCGGCTGAAGAGAAGGCCGACCTGTGGCCCCGGGTGGTGGCGGCCTACAAGGGCTACGGCTCTTACCAGCGCCGCACTGCGCGCGAGATCCCGCTCGTCATCTGCGAACCGCGCTCGTGACGACCGCGACAATGCGTCGCCGGCAGCCCTGAGCCACGGCGCCCGGTCCGGCCCGATGGCGAAAGTAGGCTCCACAGTTATGCCCGACTTCATGCCGGCCGTAGTGTGCCACGGCCCTCACGACTACCGGTTCGAACAAGTCCTCGTGCCCCAAGCCGGGCCGGGCGGTGCTCTGGTCAAGGTCGAGGCCGTCGGCATTTGTGCCAGTGACCTCAAGTGCTACCACGGGGCGCCCAAGTTTTGGGGCGACGAGAACCGCCCGGCTTACGCGGAGACAGAGGTGATACCCGGCCATGAGTTCGTGGGCACCGTGGTCGCCCTTGATGATGAAGCCGCCGGCCGGTGGGGCGTCGGCGTGGGCGACCGTGTTGTCTCCGAGCAGATCGTCCCGTGCTGGCGTTGCCGCTACTGCCGGAGAGGCCAGTACTGGATGTGCACCCCGCACGACCTCTACGGTTTCAAGCGCCGGACCCCGGGCGCCATGGCTTCCTACATGGTCTTCCCGCCGGAGGCGATCGTGCACCGGATCTCGGCCGACGTCCCCGCCCACCACGCCGCCTTCGCCGAGCCCCTTTCCTGCTCGCTGCACGCCGTCGAGCGGGGCGGTATCAGCTTCGGCGACGTCGTCGTGGTTGCCGGCTGCGGGCCGATCGGGCTCGGCATGGTCCTGGGCGCCGTTGCCAAGTCCCCGGCCCACGTGGTCGCCCTCGACGTCTTCGACGCCAAGCTCGAGGTGGCCAGGCTGTGCGGGGCGGACGTCACCGTCAACGTGGGCAGGGACGACCCGTTCGCCGTTGTCGCCAGCCTCACCGAGGGCGCCGGTGCCGACGTCTACCTCGAGGGCAGCGGGCACGCCGGTGCCGTCGCGCAGGGTTTGCGGCTGCTGCGCAAGCTCGGTACCTATGTCGAGTACGGCGTTTTCGGCAGCGAGGTCACTGTCGACTGGAGCATCATCAGCGACGACAAAGAACTCGATGTCCGGGGCGCACACCTGGGGCCCTACTGCTGGCCGGCGGCGATCCGGATGCTCGAGTCGGGGGCTCTCCCCATGGACCGGATCTGCAGCCACCAGCTGCCGCTGGCCCGTTTCCAAGAGGGCCTCGACCTGGTGTCGGACGGTAGCCGCTCGCTGAAAGTGAGCCTGATACCGGGATAGTTTTGCTTCGCGGCGCTTTGATCATCACGGCGCCTTATATCACGGCGCTTTTATCAGCTGGACCAGCGCGTCTTCATCGGCGTTGAGGGCTTGGACGGACTCGTAGACGGCGGGACCGTAACGACCTTCGACCATCTCGAGAAGCCCACTGGCCGCCCTGGCTTTCCGGAAGGCCAAATTGTAGAGGGCGAGAGATGCCTGGCCCGCTTCGGCTTTCTCCTGCAGGCCCCAGGCCTCATCGTCGAGAGACCAGACGAGGCGTTCCAGGTCCTTTGGGCTGCGGCTGGTCAGCTGTAGGCCGGTGGCCGACAGGCCCTCCTCGACTATGCGGCGGACGGCCTCGTCAAGGTCTGGCCCCGACAGCTGCCCCAGTTCGGCAGCCAGGTGGGGGAACTGGACAGTCAGCTGGCTAAAGGTCATGACAAAGTCTTGCACCGTTGTGGCTGGGTTGCTCCTAGACGGTCCCCGAGCTGGGCCCCGCGGACCGAGGCGTCCAGCACTTCGGCTATGTGGTAGGCGGCGATCGACCAACCCCCCCGCTCGGCCGCGGCGCGGATTTGCATGGTGCAACCAGGGTTGGCGGTGACCAGGGCCCCGGCACCCGTGGCCCGCACGTTGGCCACCTTGCGGTCGCCGAGCTCGCCCGCCGGCCCGGGCTGCAGCAGGTTATAGACACCGGCTGAGCCGCAGCACAGTTGGCCATCGGCGATCTCGCGGCGCTCGAGGCCGGGAATGGCGTCGAGCAAGGCGCGAGGCGCGTCACGGATGCCTTGGGCGTGCGCCAGGTGGCAGGCATCGTGATAGGCGACCGTGGCCTGGAGCGGGTGGCGAGGGGCGCGCGGGCCCACCTCCACGAGGAACTCTGAGAGGTCGCGCACCCGAGCCGAGAACTGTCGGGCGCGCTCGGCATAACCGGGCTCGTCGCTCAGCAGGTGGCCGTACTCTTTCATGGCCGAGCCGCACCCGGCGGCGTTGACGATCACCTTGTCGGCCCCCGACGCCGAGAAGGCGTCGATCGTCGCCTTGGCGTACCGGACCGCCTCCTCTTCCCGCCCGGCGTGGCCCGAGAGGGCGCCGCAGCACCCTTGCGCCCGCGGGATCTCGACGTCAAAGCCCTCGGCCGCCAGCACGCGGGCCGTGGCGGCGTTGACGGGCGAGAAAAAGACCCTCTGGACACAGCCGGTGAGCATGGCCACCGTGCCGCGACGGGGTGACGCGGCCGGCACCCGGCCCCCGAGGCGCTGGTAGGGACCTGGAGGCGGTGCCACCGACTCCATGGCCCGGACCACGGGCGGCAGGCGGGCGGCGATGGACGGGTGCCTCAGGGCCCGGCGCAGGCCACTGGCCTCCGCCGCCACCAGCGCGGCACGGGCGGCTCGAAGCCGGCGGGGATGGGGGAAGAGGCCGAAGATGAGCGCACGCGCCGCCCGCTCCCCTGGCGGCCGGCGTACCTGGCGTTCGATCTGTGCCCGCGTGGCCGTCACGAGCCGGTCGTACTTCACCCCGGACGGACATGACGTCAAGCAGCCCATGCACGACAGGCAGCTGTCCATGTGAGCCATGACAGGGCCGGCCAGCGGGGCGCCGTCGAGAGCCTGGGCGATCAGGTGGACGCGGCCCCGGGGCGAGTCCATCTCCTGGCCCCACAAGGCGTAAGTCGGGCAGCTGGGGAGGCAGAACCCGCAGTGCACGCAGTCATCGACCAGAGCGCGCTCGGGCGGGCGGTGGTCGTCGAAGGACATCAGATGCCCCCGACAAAACGGCCGGGGGCAAGCCGGCGGTCCGGGTCGAACTCCCCCTTGACCCTGCGCATCAGATCGAGCCCCGGCACCGGCCCCCATACGTCGAGCGCCGCCTTGGTCGTCGCCGGGGCCTGGACCACGACGGCGTTGCCTCCGAGACGCCCGCAACCATGGCGCAGCTCGCCCAATAGGCCGGCCACCGCCGCCGGCGCCCCGTCCTCGCCCAGGCCGATGAAGAACACCCCGGCACCGGCCGACCCCCGCAGCACCGGCGCCAGCCCGTAAGCGGCGGCCAGGCGTCGCACCAGGCCGAGCAGGCCCGTGGCCCGGCTGAGCTCGGTGGTCACCTTGAACGTCACCGGCCCCGGCAGAGACCCCCAGGTGGCAGGTGGGCGATCGTAGACGTCCGCCCCACCAAGGACCTGAGCGACAGCTCCCGCCCGCTCGTCGGTGGCACCGGCCCCGCCCTCAACGAGCACCGACAGCTCGATGCTCCCGTCCGGGCGAGCGCGCTCGACCTCGATAGCGGCGGGCGCCATCTGGGAACTAAGCACGCGGGCCAGCACCGGCTCGAGCGCGGCCTCGTCGGCGTACACCGCCGTTATGTAAAGCCGTTGGGGAGGTAGGGGCCGGAGCCTGAAGATGGCCTCGGTCACGATCCCGAGCGTGCCGTACGAGCCGGTGAAAAGCTTGGCCAGGTCGTAGCCGGCGACGTTTTTCACTACCCTGCTGCCGGAGCGGACGATCGCTCCGTCGGCCCGCACGACGGTGACACCGATCAAGAGGTCGCGTACCGCCCCATAGAAATAACGGGCCGGTCCGCAAATCCCCGTGGCGACGACACCACCGATGGTCGATCCCGGGACGACCTCGTCCACCGGGAGCCACTGGCCCCCGTCGGCGAGCTGGCCGTTTAGCGCCGCCAGCGCCGCGCCCGCCTGCACGCGGGCCACGAGGTCGCCCCGGGCATGCTCGAGGACCGTGCTCATGGCCGAGAGGTCGACCACCACCTGGGCCGAGCGCGGGGGGTTCCCCCAATCGAGCTTGGTGCCCGCCCCCCGAGCGACGACGGTGCAGTGGCGGCGCGCCGCCACGGTCATGACCGACGCCACTTCTTCGTTACTGCGAGGCGACACGACGACCTCGGGCGCCACCCCGTCAACGGCATCCCGAACGCCCGCCGGCCGTGGGCCAGAGCCGGGGCAGGAGCGTACAAGCCCGTCGATGAGCTCCATCAGAACAACTCGGCCAGACCGCTCTCGACGAGCGGGTGGGCCCCACTGTGGTGGCCGGCCGGCTCACCGCACAGCCGCGGCATGGGGACCACCTTGCCCGGGTTGCATAGCCCCTCTGGGTCGAAGGCGCGCCTCAAGAGCATCATCGTGGCTAGGTCGTCGGGGCCGAACATCTTGGGCATGGCCTTCAACTTGTCCAGGCCGACACCGTGCTCCCCGGTGATGGAACCACCGTGCGCCAGGCACAGGTCGAGGATCCGGCCCGACACCTCCTCGGCCCGGGCCAGTTCGCCATCGACGCGGGCATCGAAGAGCACCAGGGGATGGAGGTTGCCGTCCCCGGCGTGGAACACGTTGGCCACGCGGACGCCCGCCGCCGCCGACAGGGCACCGATCTCGCTCAGGACCTCCTCCAAGGCGGTGCGGGGCACGACGCCGTCCTGGACGATGTAGTCGGGGCTGATCCGGCCGACGGCGGCGAAGGCCGACTTCCGGCCCACCCATATGCGGGCCCGCTCCACGGCGTCGGCCGCTCGGCGGATCTCGAAGGCACCGGCGGCGAGGCAATGGCGCTCCACTTCCTCCAGCCCGGCGGCCACGTCCACGGCCGGCCCGTCCAGTTCCACGATCAGGACCGCGCCTGCGCCCGGCGGGTAGCCGCATTTGACGGTGGCCTCGGCGGCGGCGATGGCCAACGCGTCCATTATCTCCAGCGCCGCCGGGACCAGGCCGGCAGCGATGATCGAGGACACCGCCGCTCCCGCGCCGGCGGTGCCGTCGAAGGCGGCCAGGACCGTCTGGACGGCCTCGGGAGCGCGCAACAGGCGGACCGTGACCCTGGTAACTATGCCCAGCGTGCCCTCGGACCCCACCAGCGCCCCGATCAGGTCGTAGCCCGGGGGGTCGGCCGCCTTGCCCCCGAGCTCTACGAGCTCGCCTTGCGGAGTGACCAGGTCCAGCCCGGTTACGTGGTTGGTGGTGAACCCGTACTTGAGGCAGTGGGCGCCGCCGGAGTTCTCGGCGACGTTGCCTCCGATCGAGCAGACCTGCTGGCTCGACGGGTCGGGGGCGTAGTAATAACCGTGCCCCGCCGCCGCCCGGGTGATGTCGAGGTTCGCCACTCCGGGCTCCAGGACGGCCCGCTGGTTGGGCACGTCGAGCTCGATCAGCTGGCGCATCTTCGCCAGTACGACCAGGACGCCCTCGGCCTGGGGGACGGCGCCGCCCGAAAGACCGGTGCCCGCGCCCCGGGCGACAAAGGGGACGTGGGCCGCGGCGCACTCGCGTACGACGGTACGGACGTCGTCCGCCGTCCTCACCGCCACCGCCACCGCGGGCACGACGCGGTACTGCATCAGCCCGTCGCACTCGTACGTGGCCAGCTCGACGGGATCGGTTATCAGCTTGTCGGCGCCGACAAGAGACGCCAGGCGCTTGGTGAGCCGGGCCACGGCACCCGGGGCCGAGACCGGAGCTGTCACCGGAGCTGTCACCGGAGCTGTCACCGGAGCCGTCACGCCACCAGGGCGTAGGCCAGGACGGTGAGGAACTCGGCGAAATCGTCGTCCAGAGCGACCTGGACGAACAGGGCACGGGCCTGCTCGTAGCGGGCCTCGTCGAAGTCCGGGCCCAGACCGGCCTTGAGCTTTGCCAGTTCTTCGGCCACGATCTCCTCGACCAGCGGTCGCGTCACCTTGGCGCCCGAGCTCAGTACGACCCCGTTTTGCAGCCATTGCCACACCTGGGACCGGGCGATCTCCGCCGTGGCGGCGTCCTCCATCAGGTTGAATATCGCCACCGCGCCCGACCCGGACAGCCAGGACGCCAGGTACTGGAGGCCGACGCTCACGTTATTGCGCAGCCCTTCCTCGGTGCGCGCGCTCCCCGCCGATCTCACGTCGAGCAGCGCCGCGGCCGACGCCTCCACGTCGTCACGGTGGCGGTCAAGCTGGTTGGGGCGCTCGCCCAGGACCGAGCTGAACACCTCCCGGCATAAGGGCACAAGGTCCGGGTGGGCCACCCAGGAGCCGTCGAAACCGGCCCGCGCCTCGCGCTCTTTGTCCTCTCGCACCTTGGCCAGGGCGCGCTGGTTGACGTCGACGTCCCGACGGCTCGGGATGAAGGCCGCCATGCCTCCGATGGCGTGCGCGCCCCGGGCGTGGCAGGTCCGTACGAGCAGGTTTGAATAGGCCTGCATGAGCGGGGCCGCCATCGTGACCGAATTGCGATCGGGGACAACGAACTCCTCGCCCAGGTTCCGCAGTTTCTTGATGATGCTGAACAAGTAGTCCCATCGGCCCGCGTTCAGCCCGGCGGCGTGGTGGCGCAGCTCGAAGAGGATCTCGTCCATTTCGAACGCGGCCGGCAGCGTCTCGATGAGCACCGTGGCCCGGACGGTCCCGTGCTCCAAACCCAGCGAACCCTCGGCGTCGCTGAAGACGTCGTCCCACAAGCGGGCTTCGAGATGGCTCTCGATCTTCGGCAGGTAGAAGTAGGGCCCGGCCCCGAGCTCGAGTTGCCGCCGGCCGCAAAGCGACAGGTACATGGCGAAATCGAACAACCCGGCCGAGACCGGCGCGCCGTCAACGAGAACATGTTTTTCTACTAGGTGCCAACCCCGGGGGCGCACCACAACGGTGGCCGGCTTTTCTCCGACCTCGTAATGCTTGCCTTCGGGCGTCGTGAGCTCGATCGTCCGGTCGAGGGCGTCGCGCAGATTGAGCTGGCCCTCGACCATGTTCTGCCACTGTGGGGTATTGGCGTCCTCGAAGTCGGCCAGCCAGATATTGGCGCCTGAGTTGAGGGCGTTGATCGTCATCTTGCGGTCTGTCGGCCCGGTTATCTCGACCCGGCGGTCGGTGAGAGCGGCGACGGGAGGGGCCACCTTCCAGCGCCCTTCGCGGATCTCCCGGGTCTCGGGCAGGAACTCCGGCAGGCGGCCCCGGTCGAAGGCCAACTGGCGTTCGGCCCGCCGCTCCAGGAGCTCCTGCCGCCGGGCCCCGAAGCGCCGCTCGAGCTGGCCCAGCAGCCCTAACGATGGCTCGTTCAGCACCTGGTCGTAGCGGTCGCCCCACTCACCGGTGACCTCTACCCCGTCGGAAAATACCCGGGCCATTCCCGCCTCTTTTCTCTCGGATGTCTCGGACAACAACATTGGACCTCGGTCAGTCGACAAACTCTATGGCCCCGTCCCGCGGCCGTACTAGACGGCCGTACTAGACGGCAGGGGCCCCCAGGCTGTTCTCGTCCCGCCGGCCCCGGTCGGCAAGGGTCGTGGCGGCTACGACCGCGGCGCAGAGCAGGGCGGCCCCCGAGGCCAGCAGAGCCGTCTGCAGGCCGCTGCGGAAGGCGGCGTAGGCGGCGACGATGACCTTGTCTTCGATGGTCCCCCCACCCTTGACGCCGCTGGGGACGATCCCGGTCTCGACGGCGTTGATGATGACCGAGATGAAGTTCGCCGGGATCTTCAGCAGGTGGAGACGGCCGGTGAGCCCCGCGGTGAGATGGGCGTTGACAAGGGCGCCGAGCACGGCCACGCCGAAGACGGCGCCGAGCTCGCGGCTCGTGTTGGTGGCCGAGGCGGCCATGCCGGAGCGTTCCGGCCGGACCACCCCGAGGGTCACGAACGTCACCGGCACCACGGCCGTGCCGAACCCGAAGCCGGCCAAGGCCAGGGTCGCCATCAGCCACATCGACGGCCGTGGAGCGCTGAGCAGCACCTCCGAGAGCAACATCCCCGCTCCGGCCAGCACGCAGCCCTCGGCCATGGGGACCCTTGGCGAGCCGAGCGCCACGCGCCGGCCGGCCAGGCCGGCGGCAGCGATCATGGCGACGGTCATGGGGATGAACTCCACCGCCACCCGGTAGGGCGAATAGCCGATGACCGCCGCCAGGTAGAGAGCCGTGAAGAAAAAGATCGAAAAAATGCCGAAGAAAGCGACGAACGTAACGATCAGAGCCCCCGAGAACGCCGGGGACCGGAAGTATCCGAGCTCGAGCATCGGGGCCCGGCTGGCCCGCTCGACCCGCACGAAGCCGACCATGGCGACGACGCCGACGACGAAGAGCGATACCACGAGCGAGTCCCCGTACCCGTCCGTCTCGCCCAGGATCACGGCAAAGGTAAGGGCACCGAGCGCGGCCGCGCCGACTACGAAGCCGGGGATGTCAAGGCGGGACGCTTGCGGGTCGGCGCTCTCTGGCAGCGTCACGGCCGCCAGTACCACGACCACCACCGAAGCGGCGACGTTGAACCAGAAGATAGCCCGCCAGGTCCCGATCCCGACCAGCGCGCCTCCGATCACCGGGCCCAGGGCCAGGGCCAGGCTCGATACGGCCGCCCAGGCGCCGAGCGCACGCGCCCGCTCCTCCCGGTCGGGGTAGATATGACGGATCACCGAGAGCGTGCCCGGCTCCGATGCGGCGGCGCCGACACCCATGATGACCCGGGCGCCGATGAGCACCGAGCTGTTGGGTGCCAGCGCCCCGAGCAGGGAGCCACAGGCGAAGATGGCCAGGCCGACGAGCATCACTTTGCGGCGGCCAAAGCGGTCGGACAGTGACCCGGCGGTCAGCATCAGGCTGGCGAAGGTGAGGGCATAGCCGTTGACGACCCATTGCAAGGCACTGACACCGGCGTGCAGGCGGGCCTGGATGTCAGAGAGCGCCACGCTCACGATCGTCGTGTCGAGGAAGGTCAGAAAGAGGACGGCGCAGACTACGGCGAGGGTGAAATTGGTCGAGCGGTCCCGGCCCCAGCGTCTCATGGCGCCCGGCCTTTCTATCCTTGCTGTGGCTTGGCGGACACGTTACATTACGGGTGTCGCGACGGGGGCGATAGTGCTAAACGAGCCCGCAGAGGGGCCGAGAGGGAGGTAACACACGGTGACCTATGGGTCGATCGTTACCGAGGGCAGCTCGCCGCTGCAGGGCCTGCGGGCCCGGCCTCGGCTTTTGATCGTCGTCCTCGCCCTGGTGCTTTCGTCGGGCACCTTGATGTCGACGAGCACGACGGCCACCCAGGCCAAGATCAAGACGGACTGGGTCGCGTTCTTCTCCGGCACGACGACGGCCAAGCACAAGATCGCCCTGCTGCAAAATGGCCAGAGCTTCGCCGCCGTCATCAATGAGCAGGCGTCCAACTCGATGTCAAAGAGCTCCGGCGCCAAGGTGCTGTCGGTATCGGTGACCTCGAAGACCCAGGCCAAGGTGCGCTACACGATCACCCTGGGCGGCCAACCCGCCCTCTCCAACCAGACGGGCGTGGCCGTCCTCCAAGGGGGGACCTGGAAGGTGGGCGACCAGAGCTTCTGCGCCCTACTGGCGCTCGAGCAGGCCAAGACGCCCGCCTGCAAGTAAACCTAGCGGCCGGCCCAGCCGCTCAAGCGGGGGCGGGCCTCAGGACGTAAGGGACCGTCATGGGGCCGTGAGGCAACGCACAGATGCGGGCCTGCCGCCCGGCCTCGCCGACCGTCCGGCTGACGTCGTGGGTCTGCTCGAGGTGGGCCTCGGCTAGTTGGGCGTCGGAGAGGTACGAGGTGCTGACGACGACACGCGCCCGCGCCATGATCGAGGCCAGGACCTGGATCTGCCACTGGTCCGCCACTGTCCTCTGGCGTCTGACGATGGTGCCTAGCAACGCCTGGACCGAAGGAGCGGCGGCCAGTTCGGCCCGGTAGGGACCGTGGGCCGGGAACCCGTCCCGGCACTCCGCCACACAGACGATCATGCCGCCGGGCTTTACGACCTGGGCCGCCGCCGACATGCCCTTGACCGACTGGTAGAGGTTTTGGTCCAGAGGGAAGCCGCCGTTGGACGTGACGACGACGTCAAAGGGTTGCTCAACGGGGCACATGGCGATCGCGCCGGCCTTAGCGCACGCGGCCGCGTGCATGGGTAGGACATCTCCGCCGAAGGCGCTGACAATGCGTTGAGCGCCGTCGAGGACCACGTCGAGCGCGAAAGTGACGCCTGTCGCCGCCGCGATGGCGCGGACGTCGTCTTGGACCGGGTTGCCGTCGATGACGCCCCAGCGGGCGTCCGGGTGGCCGATCCGGGAGGCGTCGTGGAGCGTCAGGGTGGTCTCGAGCCCGGCCAACCCGGGCGCCACGAGCTTCGGCCCCCCCGAGAAACCGGCAAAGAAGTGGGGCTCGACGAAACCGGTCGTGATGCGCACATCAGCTGACAACCATTCGGAGTTGAGCCAGACCGGGACGTCGCGACCAAGCCTTCCCACCCAGGTGAGGGTGGCAGGGTCGCGGGCGTCATGATTGACGACGCGCACCGCACCGAGGATGTCGTCACCGAACATCTGCCGCAGTTCTTCGTCGGTATTGGCGCGATGGGTACCGGTGGCGACGAGCACGACCACGTCGTCGAGGCGGACGGTCCCCTCGAGCTCCTCGAGGATGGCGGGGACAACGGTGCGCCGGGGCTGGGGGCGCGTCCCGTCACAGACGGCGATGGCGACCGTCTGCCCGGGGCGCACCAGCTGGCGCAGAGGTGGCCCGCTCACCGGCCGGCGCAGGGCGGCAACGACCTCGGCCCGGCCGTCAGGTGCAGGAGGAGGGTAGGCGGGGACGATCACGTCCGTGCGGTCCTCGGGCAGGTCGACGCGCAGGCCTGTCGTACCGTAAGCAAACTCGACTTCCACGCACCCCGACGCTACACACGGAGTGTCACCGAGGGACGGCGTTAAGATCCGGACTATGGGCCCCGAACCTCATCCTCGGAGGCCGAGGTACCGAGACCTCGGCAAGTACAGCGACTGGGTCGAGTTCGCCCGAGAGGAGGAAACCGCCGCCTCTGGCCCGGCGGCGCTCAAGTTGACGCCTTCGTTGGTGCGCGACGTTGTTGGCTTCGGCGCTGACCGGCCTCCGATCAGCCCGTGCGCCGGCTCTACTTGGGCCGGAGACGGCGTCGTCGGGCAAGAAGTGTCCTGGTCGGTCGGTTACGGGCCCCGGACACAGGCGTGGCTCCTGCGTCCTGCGGGCGTGCCAGGACCATTGCCCGGTGTGCTGGCCCTGCACGACCACAGCAATTTCAAGTACTTCGGCAAAGAGAAGATCGCCGATGGGCCCGGCTCCTCCGGCCCGCTCGTAGCCGACCTGCGCCGGCGCGAGTACGGCGGCGTGGCCTTCGCCAACGAACTGGCCCGCCGGGGTTTCACGGTGCTCGTGCACGATGTCTTTCTCTGGGGAAGCCGCCGCTTCGACCTGGGCGGTGACGGCCGGCCCGAGGGCGACGGGCCTGAGGAAATAATGGCGTACAACCAGGCGGCCATAGACCATGAGCACCTGGTGGCCAAATATTGCAGCTTGCTGTCCACCAGCCTGGCCGGCGTCGTCGCCTACGAGGACCGCGTCGCGCTCGGGTACCTCAAGTCGCGCCACGATGTCGTCGATGGTCGCATCGGCTGTATAGGACTGTCTGGGGGCGGTTGTCGCGCCGCCTTGCTACAAGCGACGTCGGAAGATATCTCGGTCTCGGTCATCGTCTGCATGATGTCGACCTACGGTCACCTGCTCGACGCCCACGTCGCCCCCCACACCTGGATGTTTTTCCCGCCCGGTCTGGCGGGGCGGGCCGACTGGCCGGACCTGGCCGCCTGCCGGGCGCCCTCTCCCCTGGTCGTGCAGTACACCCGCGACGACGAACTGTTCCCCCTGGCGGGCATGACGGCCGCCCACGAGCGCATTGCCGGGACATATTCGGCAGCCGGCGCCCCGCAGGCCTACGTCGGGCAGTTCTTCGACGGCGGGCATTGCTTCGACCAGGCAATGCAAACCGCCGCGTTCGAAGAGCTGGCCCGCTGGTTGGCCCAGGGCACAAGCGTCAAGGTCGTGGCAGGTTGAAACGGACCGGCAAACGCCTCGCAGCGGGTCTCGTCGTCGCCGCGCTGAGCATCTCGGGGGCGACCGGCGTCCCCGCCGAGGCGTCCTCGGTCGTCGCCCCCTCCGTCGTGGTCCCCTCCGTCGTCGCCCCCTCCGTCGTCGCCCCCTCCGCCGTGGCCCCCGGGCTCAGCTGGCACCGCTGCGATGTCCGCTACCTTTGCAGCGAGCTCAGCGTACCGGTGGACTACGCCGACCCCACCGGCGCCCACCTCAGCCTGGCGCTGGCCGAACTACCGGCGACTAGCGCCCATGTCATCGGCGACCTGGTCATGAACCCGGGCGGCCCGGGCGCCTCCGGGGTGCAGTTCCTCGAGACGACCCCCTTCCCGGCCGCTCTGCGGTCTTCGTTCAACCTCGTTGGCTTCGACCCTCGGGGGACGGGGCAAAGCGACCCCGTGTCGTGCGAGGACGCGGCCGGCATAAGGAACATGATCGCCCTCGACCCCGACCCACAGACTCCTGCTCAGGTCGTCACGGTCGTGCGGACCGTGAAGGCTTTTGACCGCTCTTGCGCCGAGCACACGTCCATGTCCCTGCTGGAAAACGTGGGCACACGTGACACGGTGAGGGACCTCGACCTCATACGCGCGGCCCTGGGCCAGCCCAAGCTCGATTACATGGGCTTCTCCTACGGGACCTACATCGGCGAGCTGTACGCCCAGATGTTCCCAGGCCACGTGCGCGCCATGGTCCTGGACGGGACCGTGGACCCGGCCCTGTCGAGCAGTGCCACCGTGAGCGGGCAGGCGAAGGGTTTCGAGACCGACCTCGGGGACTTCTTCGCCTGGTGCCCAGGCAATAAGTCCTGCGCCGCAGAACTGCCCCAGGGCGCGAAGGTGGCCTACGAAAAGCTGTTCCAAGGATTGGCCGCCGGGGACCGGCTCATGGCGGACCTGCC
>CAYZVQ010000006.1:0-37345 GCA_964481925.1 uncultured Acidimicrobiaceae bacterium | reverse complement strand
TCAAGAGCACGTCGTTAGGGCTCGCTCAAGACGTCCAATCTCTCCTGCTGGCACTTGGTTACCCGACGAACCTGCACGTGGCGGAGCGGACCAACGCCTGGGGCACGCTCCCGATCGCTGCGGTGCGGTTGCTCAACCTCTCCTGGAACGAGAGCTGGGCCCTTGAGATCGGCTTCATGGGAAGTCGCAAACAGAGCGGTCTGCGCCTGTCCGACATCCAGCAGGCCGGCCGGAAGGACTACATTCCCCTGACCCGGGAGCTGGTGGACCGTCTGGCGCCTGAGAACGACCGGTTGCGGACCGTGCTGCTGATGGAAGTGGCACGCTCGAGAGTGTCCCGGCGCATCGCCGAGGAGCTGTACGAGCGGACCGGCGACGCCGAGCTCGACCATCTACTGGGTTTCTTCTACGACACCGTTGCCACCGCGGAGCTCGGGGAGGAGGAGCTCACCTACGACCTGGCCGTTCCTTCGAACGTGACATACCTCGCCAATGGGTTCATCAGCCATAACACCATCGGCCTTCTCATGGACTGCGACACGACCGGCATTGAGCCGGACCTGGGCCTGGTCAAGACGAAGAAGCTGGTTGGGGGCGGCACGATGTCGATAGTCAACCAGACGGTCCCCCGGGCATTGCATAGGTTGGGCTACTCGGACGAGGAGATCGCCGACATTGTTGCCTATGTCGACGAGCGCAAGTCGATACTCGGTGCCCCCCACATCTCACCCGATCACCTCGGCGTATTTGCCTGCTCGATGGGTGACAACACCATCCATTACCGAGGGCACGTGCGCATGATGGCGGCGGCACAACCGTTCCTGTCCGGTGCGATCTCCAAGACGGTCAACATGCCCGAAGACGCGACCATCGAGGATGTCGAGCAACTGCACATAGAGGCCTGGCAGATGGGCATCAAGGCTGTCGCTATCTACCGGGACAACTGCAAAGTTGCCCAGCCTCTGGCGACGACCAAGCGGGCGACGGCAGGACCGTCTGGCCCCGAGGCCCACGACGCCGAGCTGGCCGTCAAGATCGCCGAGCTGGAAAAGGCGCTGGAGACGCAGACGGTGGTGATGAGCCAGCCGGTGCGGGAGCATATGCCTCGCAAGCGTAAGTCGCTGACCTTTTCTTTCCGGGTGGCGGACTGCGAGGGCTACGTGACCGTCGGCGAGCTCGAGGACGGCCGGCCGGGGGAGGTCTTCATGAAGGTCTCCAAGCAGGGCTCGACCTTGGCCGGCATCATGGACGCCTTCGCCATATCGGTGAGCCTCGGTCTGCAGCACGGGGTACCGCTGGCCACGTTCGTCCGTCATTTCACCAACATGCGCTTCGAGCCGGCCGGGATGACCGACGATCCCGATCTCCGCTTCGCAGCGTCGTTGGTGGACTACATTTTCCGCCGGCTGGCTGTCGAGTACATGGGCCCGGCCGAACGCTTGGACCTTGGCATCCTGACTGTCAGCGAGCGCATGCAGCCCACATTGCCCGGGGTTGAGGAAGCCGTCATTATCGACCAGCCGATGCATGCCGGGCTGGTCGAGGAGGTTGAGCTGCGAGAGGGGCGCCAACTTCCGCTGTCGGCACCGCTTCGCGCCTCGTTCGGCGGCGTCCCGGCCAAAACTGGTTCTGCAGGCCGCAAAGCCGGGAAGGCCAAGAAGCCTGCTACCAGTGACGCTCCGTACTGTTACCAGTGCGGGGTGCAGATGCAGCGCGCGGGCAGTTGCTTTGCCTGCCCTTCGTGTGGGACGACGAGCGGGTGCTCGTGATGTGGACGGCCAATCCGGCTTAGCTTCGTGAGGCGGGCATTATCCCTCAAGTGTCCAACGGCATTTAGGCATCGAGCATGCCGCCCTGGGGGGCAAAGCAACAACGAAACCGTCCCGGCACGGGTCTACCGGGGCGGTTCCGTGTGGTTGCGTTGCGCTTTACCTAGAACGAGACGGTGCCCCAACCCGTCACAAACTGCGCCTGGCCAACGCTAGGGGAGTTGTTCGCGTCGTTGCACTGTCCCGCGTGCTTACCGCTTGGGTACTTTGACCCGATCTCCGCGAACGTGAACGTCAGCGTGAAGCCGCCCCTGATACCCGTGTACGCTCCCGTGCCCGAGCCCGCCACGATCGGCGTCGAGCCCGTCACGACTATGTAGGCCGAGCATGTCCTTGCGTTCGGCTCGACGTTGTTGAAAGCGCTGCCGATCTTCTGGTCGAGCCTCGCGACGTTGATGGTGAAAGAACCTTGGACGAGCGAGATTTTGACATCAGCGCTGTTAGGCTGAGGGACGCCGTTGGCGCCAATCGAGTCAGCTGACCCTGAATCCCCGATGGCCCCGGTCAACACGATCGTGCTGCCGATCCCCTCACCATCGCCGTAGTCGAAGACATGTACCGTGCCGTTGGTTACCGTACTGGCGCTCGCGGCCACGATGTTCCCAGATGTCAAAAGAGCACCGGCGAGCGCGGCAATGGTCAAGGTGGGCACGACTCGTTTCATGGATGACCTCCTCGATCGGGGACCGCCGAGCATCTGGCTGGCGGTGGTTGATGGAGCTTCCCAGTGGCCCTGCTGCCAGACCGCCATCACCGACGATCTCGGCTGTCTGCGCAACAGTCTGGCCTCGCTGCCGGCTTCGGCCAAGGAGGCCAGCCGGTGTACCCGGCCTCGTGCCAGCACCCTGGTTTGGCTGCCAGGCGACTCCGACGTTAGCCCTGTCCGTCGCGCGTGGTTGAGAGGTCCATGAGCCGTACACACCTGCGCTCTGGACCTGACGGCGCGGGTCCCGTCGAGGCGCAGACGTCGGCGTAGGTTTCCCGACGGGCGGACATGGGCTGAGAAGTAGGCGTAGGATCGGAGCTGATGGCCCTGTACGAGTACCTTTGCCGAGATTGCGAGAGCTCCTTCGAAGTGCGCCGGGCGATG
The DNA here is from genome assembly GCA_964481925.1 of uncultured Acidimicrobiaceae bacterium. GTDB lineage: Bacteria > Actinomycetota > Acidimicrobiia > Acidimicrobiales > Palsa-688 > Fen-671. Next base: position 34,426 of record CAYZVQ010000006.1, on the reverse strand, counting down.
GGCGACGCAGACGGCGGTGTCACTTGCCCGAGCGGGCACACCGACGTACGTCGGAAGCTTTCGATGTTTGCTTCGGTTGGGGGACTAGGAACGGCCGCGGCCACGATGCGGCCTGGGCCCGGCTCCGCTGGGTGTTGTGGTGGCGCCTGCGGGTGCGGGCACTGAACTGCTCCGGGAGCGATTTGGCCTGAGCTGAGCGAAGGGAGATGTGGGGCCCCTCGCATCATGTCCTCCACTGGTCCAGCTTTCCATGGGCGTGCATCTGGCGCAGTTTGGACCGTTGCAGCTTGCCGTTGGGAGTGGTTGGGACGGTGCCATGTGGTACGACGAGGACCTCCGAGGGAGCGATCCCGACGGCGTCGGCGATGGCGGCGCTGGCCCTTCTGGGCAGGTCAGGGAGATGGTCCGCCTCCACCACCACGACGAACTCGCCCGCCTGGCCGTCCTGGCGGGAGAAGGCCGCGCAGGCCCGAGGCGAGAGCCCCGTGACCTGCAAGACGGCTCGTTCGATGTCCTCGGGGTGGTATTTCTCGCCGAGGTGGACGACAACCTCGTCGGATCGCCCGGTAACGAAGAGCTCACCTTGGTCCATATAAGCGAGGTCACCGACGCGTAGCCACCCTCCCGCGAAGCTCTCATTATCGCGGCGGTTCACGTACCCGTCGGTCACGCCCGGGCCGCGCACCCACACGTCGCCCACCTCCCGCTCGGGGAGAGGGCGGCCTGGACCACCCACACAGATTTTGCCTCCCGGGTAGGGAACCCCGCAGGACACGACCCGCTTGACCGGCTGGCCTGGCCGTGCCGCGAGTGCGTGGCCGGAGCGAACCAGCTCAGCCAGATCCACGCTGTCGACCCGGGGATCGTGGCCGAGCGTGGTGCGGCTGATCATGCCTGCTTCGGATGAGGCGTAGTGCACGGTGATCGTCCCTGGGTGCAGCCCGCGAGGACCGCACACGTCTCTCACCCGGGCCACCACGTCGGGGTCGGCTAGTTCGGCGTTGAAGGCAAGCCGTTCGAGGTGGGAGAGGTCGATGCCCTCCGGCCTAGCGACCACCGCCTCGAGTACCTCGGACCATATCGACGACGGGCTCACCACGTGGCTGGCACGGGTCTCGCTGACCAGACGCAGCCATGAGGCGGGGTCGGCCAGGAAGTGCTTCATGGCCACAATGTGCTGGTCCACGGGGGTCACTACCTGGAACAGGAGGCCGAGCCCGGCGATATGGAAGAAGGGGAACCAGTTGACCATGGCCGGCACGGCTCCGTCCTGGGGGTGCAGAGCGTTTTGGCGGGCCCACTCGAGGGCGCGAGCGTGGCTCATTCGTACGCCTTTGGGCGCCGCCGTGCTCCCCGAGGTGCAGAGGACCACAGCCAGGTCGGAGGGCGACACCTCGGTGGCGCCAGCCGTGCTGGCGTGGTCGCCGGTCGCGCCCGGCCCCGAGGACGTTGTTGCCGGCGAGAGGAAAGGAGGCCGCGGTGCCTGGGCAGACCAGTCCCATTGGGCGAAGTGCTCTCCCACCAGTAGGTCGAGGTAACGCTTTTCCCCGACGACCACTGAACAACCGGTGGCCGCTACCAGGGAGCTGACCTGTTCCCTGAACGAGCCGCCTACCACTATCGGCGCCGGGAGGGGGACCAATGTGGCCCCGGCCAGCCATGTGGCCCAAGCCCATTCCGCCCACTCCGGGCAGTTCTGGCCGACGAGGCCCACATTGGTGCCCCTACCCGCGCCCGCCCTAGCCAAGTCGGTGGCTCTCCTCAGGGCTCTGGCATAAAGGTCTTTCACCGCAAGAGCGGTGACGTCGTGGCCGGAGTGGAAGAACCAGCCTCCGCGTCCCTGGGCCGCGGCCGCGGCCAACAGCTCAGGCATGGTGGACGGGGTCACGGCGACGTGCTGCATAACTTCACGAGACTGCTGGCGCCTCCTGTCGGTGGTCACCGGCGAGCCCAGTTATACCAGAGACCGGAGGGCAGCCGCGGCCCATGGCGCGCGGCTTCAAGATCACCCCGTCCGAGCACATCGCCCAAGGCTCCACGCAGTTCTAGGCCGGGCAAGAGGCTTGTCGGAAGCTGCTGCCGAACGGAGGCAAGACGACACCGGCGGAGCACGCAGAGGCGCTCGCCGGGGCGCTCAAGTACGTGCAGTGCATGCGCTCTCACGGCGTGGCCAACTTCCCGGGCCCGAGCACGCAGGGCGGCGGTGTCAACATCCTTATCAACCCAAATAGCGGCATCAACCCGAGCTCGGCCCAGTTCCAGGCGGCGTCGAACGCCTGCCAAAAGCTGATGCCCTGAGCTGTTGATTGCTGTTACCCGAGATGCCCGGTAGGTGTTGAGCTTCTCAGCCTCGGGGGAACTCTCGGCTCCCTCGGGGCTAGCTCTCCGAAGAAAGTTATGTTAGCATCATATTTATGGAGACATCATCTTCGGCGGGCGTGCCGGGACCCTCCGGGGCGGGGCGGCCCGACCCGGGACCGGCCCAGAGCGGCGCCCAGGTGCTCCAGGGTGGTGGCGCGGGCGCCCGGTTTGCCATCCACGAACTAAGCCGGAAGCGACGGATCGGCATCCTGTTGATCTGTTCGATGAGCCTGCTGATCGTCGGCTTGGACCTAACGATCGTGAACGTCGCCCTCCCGTCGATCGGCCATAGCTTCCACGCCTCGGTCTCCGGCCTTCAGTGGACCATCGACTCCTATACCCTCGTGCTGGCCAGCCTGCTCATGCTGTCTGGCTCCACCGCCGACCGGCTGGGGCGGCGCCGGACCTTCGTCATCGGGCTTACGCTGTTCGCCACGGCGTCCCTGCTCTGCAGCTTCGCCCCGAGCCTCGCGTTCCTGGTGGTTTTCCGCATGCTCCAAGCGGTGGGCGGCTCCATGCTGAACCCGGTGGCGATGTCCATCATCACCAACACCTTCACCAACCCGCGCGAGCGGGCCCAGGCCGTCGGCGTATGGGGAGCGGTGGTCGGCATCTCTATTGCGCTCGGGCCGGTCGTCGGCGGGGCCCTTGTCACTTCGGCGGGCTGGCGCTCCATCTTTTGGATCAATGTCCCGGTGGGTATCGTCGCCATCGTTCTCGCGCTCCGGTACATCCCTGAGTCCAAGGCGCCCCACCGTCGCCGGGCCGACCCCGTGGGCCAGGTACTCGTCATGGCCGCGCTCGCCTGCCTCACCTACGGCATTATCGAAGGGCCGGGCCGGGGCTGGGGGTCGTCGCTGATCCTGACCGTTTTCGCCGTGGCCCTGGCCGCGCTAGTCGGCCTGCTGGCCTACGAGCCGCGCCGCCACGAGCCGTTGATCGACGTCCGCTTCTTCCGCTCGGTCCCGTTCAGCGCGGCCACCGTGACCGCGGTGGCAGCCTTCGCCGCCATGGGCGGGTTCCTGTTCATGAACACCCTCTACCTTCAAGAGGTGCGCGACCTGTCGGCCCTCCGCGCCGGCCTCGACACCATGCCGATGGCGGTGGCGACGATGGTGATGTCGCCGCTCTCGGGCCGCATCGTCGGGACCCGCGGGTCGCGCTTGCCTCTCCTGGTGTCCGGCGCCGCCCTGGCCGCCAGTTGCGTGATGCTGGCGCGCCTCGACGCCTCGACCCCCTTCACGTGGCTCTTTGGTGCCTACATGATCTTCGGCGTGGGCTTCGGCCTCGTCAACGCGCCAATCACCAACGCGGCGGTGTCGGGGATGCCCAGGGCCCAGGCCGGGGTGGCGGCGGCCATCGCGTCCACGTCACGCCAGATCGGCCAGACCCTGGGCGTGGCTGTGGTCGGCGCTGTCGTCACCTCCCGGATCCATGGGCCGCTCCATTCCGGTCTGGCTTCGGCCAGCCACCTGGGCTGGTGGATCCTGGTCGGCTGCGGTGGCATGGTCCTTGTCCTGGGGGTGGTAGCAACGTCGCGCTGGGCCCTCGAGACCGCCCGCCGGACGGCGGTGGCGCTCAACCCCGAGGTGCTGACGGGCAGGGCGGGCGAGGCGGCGTGACGAAGGCCAGGGACCAGTTGGCAAAAACGCAGGCGCCCGACGGCACTGCCGCTCAGGCCTGGAGGTTGCTTTGCGACCTGGTACTCGACAACGAGCGGCGCCGGCAGGTGAGCGACGCCGTAGGGCTCAGCTTCGGGCGGCTCAGGGTGCTGCGGCGTGTCGCGGCCCGGTCGATGCCCATCGGCGAACTGGCCGCGTCGGTCGGGGTCGACCCCCCCAACATGACGTCCGTGGTCGACGACCTGGAGACCCTGGGCCTGGTCCGCCGGCAGCCGCACCCGACGGACCGCCGGGCCAAGCTGGTGGTAGCGACGCCCCGAGGTCGGCAGCTGGCAAAGCAGGCGAACGCCATCATGAGCACCCCGCCAATAGGCCTGGCTGAGCTCGGTGGCGATGACCTCGCCGCTCTGGTCAGGATCCTACGGAGTGTGGCCAGCGCCGAGCCGGCAGCACCCGGCCCGCCTTACTAGTGGCGATGTCATCATCACGCAGCCGGACGGGGGGACCTAGACAGGCCCTGAGGTCGGCGCCGTCTCGCCGCGGCTCGCAAAGCTCGGATCTTCTGGCCCTGACTGGGTGCCCGCAAGAACCTTTTCAGAACGCCCGGCCGTCACCAGCACGGGAGAGCTCGCCGGTACCGTCGCCTTTGAAGACGGGCCGGGCCCGGTGTTCGGGCCCGCCGCCGGGGCCTGGTAGAAGTACTGCTTGCCCAACATGGCCGACGCGACGGCCGCGACTAGGCAAGCCCCTGCCGCGAAGTCGAGCGCTTCGTGTAGGCCACGGCTGAAGGGCCCGGCGATGAGGCTCGGGAAGAACGACCGGCCGGTGAGGAAAGAAGACTGGGCGTGGGTCAGGTGGGCAAGGGCACCGCTCGGTCCGAGCAAGCTCTGGACCGGGTTGTAACCGAGGAAAGCAGCGAAGACCGACGACGTGGGCGGGAGGTCCGCAACCTTGTGGGCGGCCGCGGCAGGCACGCCGTGCACGACTAGGCCGTTGTAGAGAGCGGTCGGCAGATCGGCGGAAAGCCCCACGATTATCAGGGTGAAGAAGATCCCGATCGACAGCACCATGGCCGCGTTCATGGTTGTAGAGACCATGCCCGAGCCCTGGCCGCGCTGACCAGGGGGAAGGGAGTTCATGATCGCAGCACGGTTGGGGGATGCGAACAGCCCCATTGCCAAACCGTTGAGAAGGATCAGTAGTGCGAACCAGATGTAGGAGAAGTTGATCGGGAGCAGCTCCAGTAGTGCGAAGCTGACAGCGGCCGAGATCATCCCCCCGGTGGCGAAGGGCCTGGCCCCGAAGCGGTCCGAAAGGTAGCCGGACAGGGGGCCAGCCAGCAAGAAACCCCCGGTCAGCGGCAACATGAAAATCCCTGCCCACAGCGGGGTCTGGGCGAAGCTGTAGCCGTGCTCAGGCAACCAGATCCCCTGTAGCCAGATGATCAGGATAAACATCAGCCCACCGCGGCCTAGGGCGGCCATGAGGCTGGCCACGTTGCCGGCGGCGAAGGAGCGGATGCGGAACAGCGGGATGCGGAACATCGGCGCCGCCACCTTGGTCTCGATCCACGCGAACAGGCCGAGGACCACTACGCCCCCGATCAGGCCAGCCAGTACCAGCGGGTTGGTCCAGCCCATGGTGTGGCCGTCGTAGGGCTCGATGCCGTAAACGACTCCGACCAGCAGTGCCACCAGGCCGATGGCGAAGGTGGCGTTGCCCAGCCAGTCGATCTTGGCCGGGGTGCGGACGCCTTTGTCCTCCAGGTTGATGATGCCCCAGGCGGTGCCGACAACACCCACCGGGACCGAGACCAAGAACACCAGGCGCCAGTCGATGGGGCCCAGGAGACCGCCGAGCACGAGCCCGATGAACGAACCCGCGATAGCTGCCACCATGTTGGTCCCCAGTGCAAGACCGCGCTGCTCGGGCGGGAAGGCATCGGTCAGGATGGCCGCGCTGTTGGCCATGATAAAGGCGCCGCCGACCCCCTGGAACACGCGCATGATGATCATGAACAACGCCGCCGAAGACCCGTGCATCCAGGTCACGGACAACATGACGGAAAAGACGGTGAAGATGGCGAAGCCCATGTTGTACATCCGGACGCGGCCAAATATGTCGCCCAGGCGCCCGAAGCTCACCACGAGCACCGCCGTAACCAGCATGTAGCCCATCAGCATCCACAAGAAGTAGCTGGTGTTGCCCGCGGTTAGGGGGTTGAGCTGGATACCGCGGAAGATATCGGGCAGAGAAATGAGCACGATCGAGGCGTCGATCGAGGCCATCAACATCCCCAGGGTCGTGTTGGAGAGCGTCGACCACTTGCCCTTGTACGGGTCCGCCGGCTCCCGGGGACCCCCGCCGGGCTGCCTCGTTGGCGCGATGGTCGCTCCGGTCACCTAGTCTCGGGCCCGGCCGCTCTGGCGCTCAATGTAGGGCTTCCACAGACGGCGTTAGGGCGGAGCGGGCCGACTTGGGTCTCGCGTGCCCACAGGGGCGCGCGGGCTCCCATGCTGAGCGTGCTCACAGTATAAGGTTACCCGAGTTTTGCTCACGAACGCGGTGGCACAAGCGCGCACTACGGGCCGGCCCACCTGTCGCACGTTCCGTAGTCCCTTGCCTCGCACCGGTCGCATGCCAAATGCGGTCTACGCGAGCCCGCTTTGCGGGGGCCACTTTATTTGCGTCGCTGTTCTCCTTTGTAAAGTCAGGTGTTTGTGGCCACATTTGGCGGGTGGTCATCATGCCGAACTTCAGGTTGCTGCCGCGACCGAGGAGCCCGCGTCCTTGTTCATCGACGGTCGGCGTCCCGGGCGGGCTCGTAGCCGTGCGGGCGGGACCAGGTTTCGTACATCTCGGCGTAACGGCCTCCGGCGGCCACGAGCTCATCGTGGGGCCCTACCTCGACGATGCGGCCATGGTCGACGACCACGATACGATCGGCCCGCATAGCGGTTGTCAAGCGGTGGGCGATCAGGATCGCGGTGCGACCCTGGAGCAACCGGTCGAGGGCGCGTTGGACTTTACCTCAGACTTGAGGTCGAGGTTGGACGTGGCTTCGTCCAGGACGAGCACACGGGGCGCGGCCAGGAAGGCCCGTGCCAGTGCCAGTAACTGGCGCTCCCCCGAGGAGAGCGACTGGCCTCGCTCGTGCACGGCGGTGTCGAGGCCGTTGGGGAGCCGGTCGATGAGGTCGTCCAAACCGACCGCGCCGATAGCTTCCCGCACCTGTTCGGAAGTGGCACCCGGTCGGGCGAAGGCCACGTTGTCACGGATCGTCCCGGTAAACAGGAAGGGTTCTTGCGGCACGACGCCGAGTTGGCGGCGGAGCGAGTTCATTGTGACGTCGGTGAGATCGTGACCGTCGATCGTCACCCTCCCCGCCGTCGGGTCGTAGAAGCGGGTGACAAGCTTGGCCAGGGTCGATTTACCCGCCCCGGTGGCCCGACGAAAGCCACCGCCTCGCCCGCCCGGATGGCGATGTCCACGTCGCTAAGTACGATCTCGCCGGAGCCGTAGCGGAACTCGACATCCTCGAACGTGATCGCTCCCTCAATGGGCGGGAGCTCATAGGCGTCAGCTTTCTCCGCCACGGTCGGTGCCGTGGACAATAGGACACGCAGCTTGTTCACCGCCGCCTGGCCCTGCTGGTAGGTGTTGTAGAGCTGTACGAGCTGCTGGATGGGCTGGAAGAACGAGCCCAGATAAAGAACGAAGGCTGTGAGCTGTCCGATGGTGAGCTCGGGATGAAGGTTTGGCGCCAGACCGCCGCCCGGCACATGGTGCCAGGAGTGGATCACCATGGTGCCGCCGATGAGCAAGAGGGACGCCTGCCCCACCAGGCCGACGAAGTCGCTCACGGTCGAGTAGTTCGCCGTCACCCGCGCCGTCGTAAAGTTGGCGGCGCGGTAGGCACCGAGCACATTGCGATGGTGGACCACGTTGTTGCGTTGCCGGTTGTACGAAGCGACGACACGCACACCCGACAGGCTCTCGGCAATGTCCGAGATCACGCCCGCGAGCGTGTCACGCACCCGTAAGTACGAGCGCTCGGACGCGGCGCGGAACCATAGTGATGCGATCGTGAGCGCCGGCATGACTATGGCGAGGGTGACCAGCGCGAGTTGCCAGTTGTAGGAAAAGAGCACCCCGGCTACGAAGATCATGGTCAGCCCCTGGATGGCGAACTGGGCCAGACCATCCTGCAGGAGTTGCTGGAGGACCTCGATATCGCTCGTCATGCGGGTCATGATCACGCCCGCCTTCTCGTCGGTGAAAAAGTCGAGCGACAGGCGTTGGATGTGGGCGTAGACCCGGACTCTCAGGTCGTTCATCACCTGAGCGGCGAGCTTGCCCGTGTTGCGCACCCGGGCCCGCTCCACGAACACGGTGAGCACGACCGAAACGAGGTAAACGAGGCCGCAGACCACGATGACGTCGAGGTGGCGTTGCTTTCCGACGAGCCCGTCGTCGATGCCGATCTGGGTCAGGTACGGCCCGGTCTGGAACCCGACGGTCTCGATGGTGAGAAAGCTCACCGAAAGCAGGGCGATCCGCCAACGGTCCATGATCATTCGCGTGAGCGTGAGCGGGCGGGTGTCGGTCGCACGCTGTGTGAACAGGGCCTCGGGCTCGCCGTGGTCCGGCTCGGTTCTGATCAGCCTGCTAACAGGCTCCTGTAGCTCGGGAGGGATGCCCGCGAACGGCGCTCCGCCCTGAGTTGCGTTGCCGGCACCACCCCAAGCGCCGGGCCGCCCGCCCCCACTTACGCCGCCCCACATGGGGCCGCCGCCGAAACCCATGCTCATAAGCCCGGCTCCGGCTCTGTCTGCTCGACCACGTGCGCCAGCACTTCGGCGTAGCGAGGGTCGTTCTCGAGTAGCTCCTGGTGCCGTCCGGAGGCGATCACGTGACCGTTCTCCACCAGCACGACGCGGTCGGCCAGGCTGATGGTGGCCAGTCTGTGGGCGATGATCAGCGTGGTGCGGTCGGCCATTAGCTCGAGGAGCGAGGCGTGGATACGCTGTTCGACCTGGACGTCGATGGCACTGGTGGCGTCATCGAGCACGAGCACGGGCGGGTTGACCAGCAACGTGCGGGCGATCGCCATGCGCTGGCGCTGGCCGCCCGAAAGCGTGTAGCCGCGCTCGCCGACGACCGTGCCGTAGCCGTCGCGGAGGCGCACGATGAACTCGTCGGCATCGGCGGCCCTGGCCGCGGCGATGATCTCCTCCATTGTCGCGCCCGGTTTGCCGTAGGCGATGTTGTCCCGGATGGAGATCGAGAAGAGGAACGGCTCGTCGAAGACGAAGCCGACCTGCGCCCGCAGGCTCTCGAGGGTGTAGTCGCGCACGTCGCGCCCGTCGATCAGCAGCTGGCCCTCGGATACGTCATAGGAGCGGTTGAGCAGGCGGCCGGCGGTCGTCTTGCCCGAGCCGGTGCGGCCGACGACGGCGATGAAGATCAGGGTGGCGAAACCCGTCAGTGGCTTTAGGTCGGTCGTGTGGCCCACCGTCGGCAGGCTGTCGGTGATGGCGTCGCCGATGTAACGGGGTATCTGCACCTGCGAGAACAACGCCACGAACGACATCACCAGCGAGAGGGACCAGATCCCTTTGTGGGTCTTGATCACCGGCCACGCCCGCCCGAGCCAGCTCTTGGAGGGGTCAGGGTCGATCGTCGCCCGCGGAGGGGAGTAGGGCGAAGTCTCGGCGATCGGCTCGAACGGGTGCTCCTGGAGCTCCCGGACCAGGTCGGCGTCGTTCGTGCCGAGCAGTAGCCGGCGCGCGCTCAAGTCGGCGTCTCGTCACCTTCGGCGCGTCGCGCCGCTTCGCGTTTGGCCCGGGCACGATCGAGCGCCTCGCCCCACAAGGTCAGCGCGGCGAGAGCGCTTGCCGCCGATCCCCCCTCTTCGAGCTCGCCGGCGATGGCCCCGAGCCGCGCCTGTAGCGCTTCTTCGGCCGAAGCCAGCAGGGCGCGACCGGGCGTGGTGAGCGCAAGGGCAATGCGACGGCGGTCTTCGACCGAGTGTGCCCGCTCGACCGCGCCACGCTGGACAAGCCCATCGACGACGGCGGTGACGCTCGGGGCGGACACGGCGAGCTTCTGAGCCAGGCTGCTCGAGGCGTCGGTACCCCTGGCGATCTGCACGAGCATCCGGTACTGCGCCGGCGAAAGGTCCAGCGCCGCCAGCGCAACCTCGACCTGGCGGGCGAGCCGCGCCGCTGTCCAGCCCACCGAGGAGTAACCGACTTCGTCCATCTAATGAACTTCGCCCATCTAATGATTAGCCTAGCCAACGATTAGGCAGAGCGCACAAAAAGTTCGGCGGCCTGGGCCCTTGCCATGCCCGACCGAGCTCCTCCCATCCGAGCCGGAGCTTGCCACCGGCCGCAGGGGCGGCCCAGGGGAGCTCGGGTGGGGAACATACATTCGATAGAAGGGCTATGCTGAGACGCGATTACCGGGAGCCTTTAGCGCCCCTGTCAGTCGACCAGGTTTACCTTTAGGTGATTGGTGACGGACCTGACGCCCGGTCCGGCCCAAGCCGTCCGTTCGGCGTCGTGGCGCTCGGTCCAAGAACGCACGGTCCCACCCAGGGTGACCTCGCCATCATCGACGTTGACGACGATGCGTTCGGCGTCGAGAGCGGCGTGACGCTTGATCGAGTCGTCAATCTTGCGCTTAAGGTCCTTAGCCTCCACATTGGGCTTGACGGTGATGAGGTCGGTGACACCCTTCACCCCGCGCAGGTTGCGGATGCTGCTCTCGGCGGACCGGCGCAAGTAATCGTGGGTGAGTTCGCCGCTCAGGGTTACCCAGCCCTTCCACACTTTTACCATCACTTGACCACTCGGCAGGGCGGCATTGCGAGCGAGCGAGTCGGCTACCGCTTTGGTGATATCGGTGTCGTTGTGCTCACCAGTGGTGCGGATCTCGATCTCGTTGGCAATACCCCTGACACCGGCCACTCGCTCAGTGGCGCGTTCGGCGTTCCAGCGCTCGGCATAGGTGTTGACCTCACCGGTCAGTGTTATAACGCCATCGCTGGCGGAGTGCCCGATATGGCCGGCGTCGACACTGGGGTCCCATTCAAGCTCATGCTCGACATCCTGGCGAAGTTCTGTGTCATTTCTCATGAATTCTGCCCGTTTCCGTTTGAGTTATTACAGCGTACCTCGCATATGCCGCCTTGAGCCCGCCCCTTGCTCCACGATCACGCCCAGGGCCTACGGCGCGGATGGTCCCAGTGTCGATCCCCTCGTACTTCCCGGCCGGCGGGGGTAGCATGATCATGTTGCCTTCTAAAGTGAGGGCCGGCGAACCGGCATCCTCGCGGGTTCTGAGCCTGAAGGGTAGCGTCAGTGCCGAGCAGGCCTAAGCGTCCAGGGCGTGGCCCGCATGTCGCTGACAGTGGGACTTTGGTCCCTTCGTGGGCTCACGCCCCCACCTTGCACCCCCTGACGGCAGCGGCATCTGGTCAGAGATCAGCTCGGTGCCGTCCGCACAAATCGGAGAACTGAAGTTATGAAAACGAGCCCACTTTCCCCCGAACTGCTGCACAAGATGGACGCCTACTGGCGGGCGGCCAACTACTTGTCGGTTGGCCAGATATACCTCTACGACAACCCGCTGCTGAAGAAGCCTTTGGAGCTGGCGCACGTCAAGCCCATCGTGGTCGGCCACTGGGGGACGACGCCGGGCCAGAACTTCATCTACGTGCACCTCAACCGGGTCATCAAGAGGTACGACCTCGACATGTTCTACATTGCCGGCCCCGGCCACGGCGGCCCGGCCCTGGTGGCCAATACCTACTTGGAGGGCACGTACAGCGAGATCTACCCCAATGTCAGCCAGGACGAAGTCGGGCTGCAGCGGCTCTTCAAGCAGTTCTCGTTCCCAGGCGGTATTTCGAGCCATGTGGCGCCGACGACGCCAGGGTCGATCCACGAGGGGGGCGAACTCGGGTACTCGCTAAGCCATGCCTTTGGGGCCGCGTTTGACAACCCCGGCCTGATCGTCGCCTGTGTGGTCGGCGACGGCGAGGCGGAGACCGGCCCTTTGGCCACGGCATGGCAGTCCACCAAGTTCCTCAGCCCGGCCACCGACGGGGCCGTGCTGCCCATCTTGCACCTCAATGGTTACAAGATCAGCAACCCGACCGTATTGGCCCGCATCGAGCACGAAGAGCTGGACCAGTTCATCCGGGGCTGCGGCTGGGCCCCATATTTCGTCGAAGGCGACGACCCGGCCGAGATGCACCAGCTCATGGCGGCTGCCTTGGAGGCGGCTGTCGAAGAAATCCTCAAGATCCAGCGCAACGCTCGGGACAATGCCGACACCACCCGCCCCCGCTGGCCGATGATCGTGCTGCGCTCGCCCAAGGGCTGGACGGGGCCAAAGGTGGTCGACGGGCTACAGGTCGAGGGCACGTTCCGGTCCCACCAGGTGCCGTTGCTGGTGGACTCGGAGCACCCCGACCATGTCGAGCAACTTGAGGCCTGGATGCACAGCTACCGGCCCGAGGAGCTCTTTGACGAGGATGGCCGGCTCGTCGCTGACCTGGCTGAGCTGGCGCCCGAGGGGGACCGGCGGATGGGGGCCAACCCTCACACCAATGGCGGCACGCTGCTGCGTGACCTGCGCATGCCTGACTTCCATGCTCACGCCGTGACCGTGCCTTCCCCCGGCGCCGTAGTCGCCCAGGACACTCAGGTGCTGGGCGGGTTCTTGGCCGACGTGACAAAGTTGAACCAGCAGGAGCGCAACTTTAGAGTGTTCGGCCCTGACGAGACCCTGTCTAACCTGCTCGGTGCCCTCTTCGAAGTTACCGGCCGCCAGTGGGAGGCGCCCATCGTCGAGGGCGACGAGTTCTTGGCACCCGACGGCCGGGTGCTCGACTCGATGCTGAGCGAGCACCAGTGCGAGGGATGGCTGGAGGGCTACCTCCTCACGGGCCGCCACGGCCTGTTCAATTGCTATGAGGCCTTCATACATATCGTCGACTCGATGTTCAACCAGCACGCCAAATGGCTGAAGGTCACCTCCGAGCTCGCCTGGCGGCGCAAGATCTCCTCGCTCAACTACCTGCTGTCCTCCCACGTGTGGCAGCAGGACCACAACGGCTTCACCCACCAGGACCCCGGCTTCTTGGACCATGTGGTCAACAAGAAGGCCGACATCGTGCGGGTTTACCTCCCGCCCGATGCCAATTGTTTGTTGTCGGTCGTCGACCACTGCCTGCGCAGCCGTGATTATGTGAACGTCGTGGTCGCCGGTAAACACGCGCTGCCCCAGTGGTTGACCATGGACGAAGCGGTCGTGCACTGCACGGAGGGGATCGGGATCTGGGACTGGGCCAGCAACGACCAAGGGTCTGAGCCGGACGTGGTCATGGCCTGTTGCGGGGACACTCCCACCCTGGAGATCTTGGCCGCTACTTCCATCCTGCGCCGGCACCTGCCCGACCTGAAGGTGCGGGTGGTCAACGTCGTCGACCTTATGAAGCTGCAGCCCAGCGGCGAGCACCCCCACGGCTTGACCGACACGGACTACGACTCGATCTTCACCAAGGACAAACACATCATCTTCGGATTCCACGGTTATCCCTGGCTGGTCCACCGCCTGGCCTACCGGCGCACCAACCACAACCTGCATGTCCGGGGGTACAAGGAAGAGGGCACCATCACCACGCCGTTCGACATGAGGGTGCAAAACGGTCTCGACCGCTTTCACCTGGTCCAAGACGTGCTCGACCGGCTCCCGGACCTGGGTTCGAAGGGCAGCTATCTAAAGCAGATGGTCCAGGACAAGCTCGTCAAGCACAAGGCCTACATTGACCAGTTCGGCCAGGACATGCCCGAGATCAGGGACTGGAAATGGGGGGAGCTGACGTGACCCTCCCGACGCTCGTCGCCCACCGCCCACACGCTGGTTGCCAGAGACGACAGCGGTAAATTGCGCGGAGATGCTCGCCCTGCGGATGGCGGCCAGGGCCACCAAAAACCAGCCCGGCGTCATCGACGTCCCCGATCTGTTCGGCGTCGTTATCGGGCCGTCGAGCGTGATCGTTAACGGCGACGACTACGTCTACCTCACCCCGGTGCCCCAGGCCCACCCTCGTCGCACCGCACGGCCCAGAGCGGCGGCGATGAGAGGAGATGGCTAAGTTGTGGTGGTCCCGGGTAGGCGGCGGGAATTTGTGGCTGCAGACCGTCGTTTCGAGCACGGCACCGGACATGGGGATATTGGTGGGACGTACGTGGTGACGGGTACCATAGCGGTACCTTCGAAAGCGAGGGCGTTCGCCTGCGCACCAGCGCTGTCCTGGAGGTGCCGATCCGTGCCGGACCGCCAATGTCCACTGAGGGCTCTGTCTTGCTGACCCGGTCCGAGCGGGCCTCGCCCAACGAACAGGTCCAGGTACCCTTGTACCCATTCCGGTTTGACCCCATCTACCAGTACCGGCCGTGGGGCGGTAGGCAGCTGGCAAAACTGCTCCGAGCGCCATTGCCCGCGGAGGGCCCCATTGGGGAGGCATGGGCGCTCAGCGACCGCCGCGACTTCCAGAGCCGGGTTTCTGATGGTCCGCTAAAAGGCGTGGCCCTGCACCAATTGCTGGAGCAGTTCCCCGAGCAGGTGATGGGGACGACGGCTCTGCCGTCGGGGCGGTTCCCGTTGTTGTTGAAGTTCCTCGACGTGCGTGACCTGCTCTCGGTACAAGTGCACCCATCGGATGAGCACGCCGACCATCTTTCCGAGGGCGAGACGGGCAAGACCGAGGCATGGGTCGTGCTGCGGGCGGGGCCGAAGAGCCGCATCTACGCCGGTCTGCGACCGGGCACATCTCGAGAGGACCTTCAGCGGGCCGTCGACGAGGGGACGCTGGCAGACAACCTGGCCTGCTTTACCCCCCGGACCGGGGACGCCATTTTGATCCCGGCAGGGACCGTTCATGCCCTGGGCCTGGGCGTGGTGGTCTTCGAGGTCCAGCAAAACAGTGATATAACCTTCCGTCTTTACGATTGGGACCACGTTGACCCGAGGACCGGGCTGCCGCGTCCGCTTCAGGTGGACCAGGCGATCGCCTGTACCGATTTTGCCCGCGGCGCCCTGCACCCCGAAGTGCCGGTGACGGAAGGGACCACGCCGACCGTACGTGAGCAACTGGTTGATTGTGAACAGTTCCGCCTGTGGCGCATCAGCGGCCGGTCCCCGTTCACAGTTGGTGCTGGCGGTGTGCCCCGTGTCCTTGTTTGCATAGCGGGCGCAGGCGCGGTCGAGTACGGAGATGCCGCCTATGAGATCGGGAAAGGGGACGTCATGCTCCTACCGGCGGTGACCGGTGTGTGCCTGTTCCGGCCGAGCGGACCGGCGAAGGTACTGGAGGTGGCGCTACCGACCGGGGCGCTGAAGTCCCGGTCAGGGCCAAGTTGAAACGGCTCGTCGTCTTTGACCTGGACGGGACCTTGGCGGCCAGCAAGTCTTCTCCTGATGCCGAGATGGTTTCCCTGCTCCATGACCTTCTCGGAATAGTTCGAGTGGCTGTCATCTCGGGGGGCGATTGGTCGCAGTTTGGGGCCCAGTTGCTTTCTCATCTCCCCGTCGACCAGCGTCTGGCCAACCTGTCGCTCCTGCCCACCTGCGGGACACAGTTTTTCGAGTACGCGGGGGAATGGAACCGGCTTTATTCTGAGGACCTGGCGGTGGATGAGAAAGAGAAGATCGTCAGTGCCCTAGACAAGGCCCTGGAGTTGAACGGCCTCAAGAGCCCGAAAGTGTGGGGACAGGTCATCGAGGACCGGGGTAGCCAGGTAACGATGTCCGCCCTGGGCCAGGAAGCGCCCCTGGAGGAGAAGAAGCGCTGGGACCCTGACTTCAGCAAACGGAAGATGCTCAAAGTCACGCTGGACGCGCTCATTCCCGAGTTTTCCGTCCGGATGGGCGGGGCGACGTCGATCGATGTCACCAAGCCTGGCATTGACAAGGCCTACGGGATCAGAAAACTGCGCGACGCCTTAGGTGTCTCGCTCGCCGAGATGATATTCATAGGCGATGCCCTGTTCCCAGGGGGCAACGACTACCCCGCCCAAGAGGCGGGGGTAGCTTCCATCCCCGTGCGCGGCCCGGGTGAAACAAAACTGGTGATCAAAGCCATCTCGGCATGCTTGGACGGCGAGCAAAACGGGGCCTCGCCGGGGGTGGGGACCGGGGCCCGGGCCGGTCGTTGATGCGCCGCCCGGGCCATCAGCCTCCTGGAGCGCGGACGCCGCCCGGGGAGCGGGACGGGACCGCTCTGCCCGCTCCTGCCGGGATCGTGGACCTTGTCGACCGGAAACCACCGGTGTGGCGCCTGTACTTGCGGGCGCTGGGCCCGGGCCTGATCACCGGCGCCTCCGACGACGACCCGTCCGGGATCGCCACCTATGCGCAGTCCGGCGCTCGTTTCGGCTTCGGGATGCTATGGGTGGCCCTCATCACCTTTCCTCTAATGTTCGGTGTGCAGGAAATCTGCGACCGGACCGCTCTCGCCACCGGGAAGGGCCTGGGAGAGCTGATATACGTACGCTTCGGCCGGCCCTGGCGTGTCGGCATTGCCCTGCTGTTGGTCGTGCTGATATTGGCCAACGCCCTCAACATCGCCGCTGACCTCGTCGCCGTGGGCGCAGGGATGCACCTGTTGCACACCGGGCCCGCCTCTTTGTGGGCCCTGATGGCGGGGACGGCGATCACCGTCCTGTTGGTGAGTGGGTCGTTCCTCGTCATCGCTCGGGTCTTCAAGATCCTTTGCGCGGCCCTGCTGGCCTACGTGGGCGTCTTGTTCTTCATCAAGGTCCCTTGGGGAAGGGTGGCACTGTACACAGTCGTGCCGCACCTGCAGCTCGCCAAGGTCTACATCGCTCTACTGGTAGGTGTGTTAGGAACGACAATTTCGCCCTACTTGTTTTTTTGGCAGACCATACACCGCGTGGAAGACATGCGAGAAGAGCCGGCCGGAGGGGACCGCGCCGTCCCATTGCGACGTCGTACTCGCAAGGCGGCCAGTGCCAAGCTCGCCACCAGCCGCTTTGACGTGTTCACGGGCATGGCGTTTTCCAACGTGATTATGTTCTGCGTCATTGTGGCCACCGCGGCCACGCTGGGCCGCGGTGGCCATCAGGTGGTCATCACCTCTGCTGCCCAGGCAGCGTCCGCGCTGCGCCCCTTCGCCGGTCACTTTGCCTCGACCATCTTCGCTCTCGGCTTCATCGGTGCGGGGCTGCTGGCCGTACCGGTCCTGGCCGGTGCTGGGTCTGCCGGCTTGGCGGGGCTCTTGGGGAAGTCCACCGGCTTCTCCAAGTCTTTCACCCACGCACCGGTGTTCTACGGCCTTGTCGGCGTCGGGACCGTCGGAGGCATGGCGCTAAGCCTGTTGGCTGTGAACCCGATCACGTTGCTGGTCTTTGTTGCGGTTGTCAACGGTGTCGTGGCCGCACCATTCCTCGTGGTTGTCATGCTCGTCTCGTCGGACCGCGAGATCATGGGGGAGGACGTCAATGGAAAAGCAGCTCGGGTGCTCGGTTGGACGACTACCGCTGTGATGGCAGCGGGAGCCATAGCCTTTTTTGTCACCGGGGGTCTTTAGGTCTTGGCTGTAGCCCAAAACTGCTTGCCCCCTGCACTGTAGCTTCTCAGCCAAAGGCGCCACAGAGCTCAGCCCACGCTCACCTTGGCCTTATGTCCGAACGGCAGCCTTGTAACCGGGTACGCAGCAGGGGTCGGCCCAACAGCGACCGGACAACCAAGGAGACAGGGACCGAAATGAAAACCACCAGCGATACTAACAGTAGTGGCCTTTACCCCTATACCCCGCCCTCGCGGGCTCCCGCCCGCCGTTCGGCCAAACGCCCGAGGTTCACCTCGGCTGCGGTGGCACTGGCGGTGGTGCTCGGGACCGGCGCCGGGACTGTAGGCGTGGCCCAGGCCGCCACTACAACCTCCGGCCACAGCTCGACGACCGCCGCTTGGCCCACCAAGCACGGCACGCCCCCGGCAGCAGCCGGCACGGTGGAGTCGGTAGGGACCAACACCTTCACCCTCAAGGGCCGTAATGGCACCACCGTGACCGTCGACGTCAGTTCATCGACGACCTATAGGGACGGCAAAGTGACCTCCCCTAGGTTCACCAATGTCACCAAAGGTGAAATGGTCAGCGTCGAGGGCACCACAACCTCTGGTGTAGTCACGGCCTCCAGCGTGTCCATCGGCTTAGGCCGCTTCGGCGGCGGCCGCATGGGCCGTTGACACCGTTAGTGGGGCCGGCCTAGGGCCGGCTTGGTGGCGGCGCGGACGAGCCAGACCGGCGAGAGGTTCGCTCGGTCGAAGGAACTACCACCTCTGGCCAGGGCACCTCGCCCCACGCGCCGTCCGACGCCTCGCGCTGCAGGTCGCCCTGGGTGAGCGTCAGAGGCGACGAGGTGCCCGGGCGGCGAACGCGGGCCCGGAGGGATTGGGTGATGCGGCGCCGCTTGCGTTCGGACGCCCCGCCCCAGACGCCGTGCTGGATGTGGTTCTCCAGGGCGTAATCCAGGCACTGGCAGGCCACCGGGCACGCGGCGCAATAGCGTTGGGCCACCTCCACGCCCGCTCCATCGCTCGGGAAAAAGACTTCGGGAGGCACATCCCGGCAGCGGGCGTAAGCCATCCATGAGGTTGGCGTCCCATTGTCCTCGGTCCGCGGCCCGTCGGAGTGGGGGCGCATGCCTCCTCCTTTCGTCTCGGGAGCCGGGTCGTCGGCTCTGCAGTCTTCCCCTCCACATTCCTCCCATGACTTGAACAAGTGGCGGCGAATCCGTGACGATTGTGTGAACCGGGCCCGGAGGTCCAAGACCAGCGCAGCGTGGGCGCGAACTGGAAGTGGCCCAGCATGCCTGGTTTACGAAGATGTCGAGTACGTGGCGGTCACGGGCACTGATACGACCTGCTGTACTGTACCGGTGTTGTAGTCGCCGCTGCCTATACTGACTGACCCTGGAGCGTCCACGGAGAACTGGCCTACCGAGATCGAGATC
This sequence comes from uncultured Acidimicrobiaceae bacterium, assembly GCA_964481925.1. Taxonomy (GTDB): domain Bacteria; phylum Actinomycetota; class Acidimicrobiia; order Acidimicrobiales; family Palsa-688; genus Fen-671. The sequence goes on along the minus strand of CAYZVQ010000006.1, from coordinate 15,390 downwards.
GACTTCCCCAGATGGCCACTGGGGCCCAAAGCCGCCTCGGCGCGCACTCGGGCGTCTGCGGTCGCCTCGGCCGTGAGCACCGGTCGCAACTGTTTCAGACCGCTGAAGATGTACTCGGGGCCCTGAGCGATAAACGGCACGTTCCTGGCGAGAAGCTCGTTGCTTACGCCTAAGACCCGCCGCATGGCGGGCAGGCGACGTGACTGGACCGTGACGGTCTGGGTTTCGGTGAAAGTGGCGACAGCGCCCGTTTGGTCGGTGTTCGGTTGCACTTGCACGGTTCCGAACGTGATCTCATTGTCGTGGGCGCCGGCCTTGTCGAGCGCCGCCCGGATCTGGGTGGACCATGCGTCTAACTGCGCCAGCGCCGCCGAGGTGGTCGGCTGCGTGCTCGCTACCGACGCGTCCCATTGAAAAGTATCGGCGGTGACCGTTTTTTCGGCAGAACCGGTGACGGTGATCTGATCGGTCTTTGGTAGCTCGTTCCGGCTCCGGAGCCCGGCGTCGACCGAGAGCGACCCGACGATGAACGCCACCGCCAGGATGACCAACCCGATCAGTTGTTCATGTGGTCGGACCGACCACCTGTTCTTCGTCGCGGCCCGTTTTGCCGTCTCCTCCCCGCCGACGCCACCTCCCTCAGCCTCCATATCAGAGATACTCCCGGCGCGGCCACCAGGTTCCGCCTCCGACATCGTCGTAGTTGGAGACCGCTCGTCGAGCCGTCCGAGAGGACTAACTACGTGGCCAGCCCCCTGGGCAACCTGGACCCGGCATGGCGCTGGTATTTTCTAAGGGTCGAAGGAGACAAACTATGCGGCACCGATCTCGGGGGACAAGCACCGGGTTGTTCATGGGCCTGTCCACGGTCGTCCTCGCGGCTCCGGAGTGGGACAGCGGCCCCGGCATTTATTTCAATATGTTCGTTTACAGGCGCTACCAGGTGTTGCTGATGCATACTTCCTTTACAGGGGGGGCCGCATGAAAATAACCGATGTCGAAACTATTTTCGTGGACCGCTACCTCTTTGTCCATGTGCGCACCGACGCCGGTATCACGGGGCTGGGGGAGTCGGGGGCCTGGGGCTTCCTCGAGTTCTCGGAACAGGCAGTACAGGAGTACCCGGGGGACGAGGCCTCGATCGAGAAGAGCGAGATCGTCGACGCCGTGGCACGCCGAGAGGGCGATGCGCTGGTCATCCCAGACCGTCCGGGTATCGGTATCGCGCTGGCCCCGGACGCCGCCGAGCGCCGTCCCTACCGCCCGCGCCTCGTCGATACCCGCCTTGGCACCGACGGGGCCGTAGTCGACCAATAGGGCCTGAACGGCTCCTCTCAGGGCGCCGGGGATGGATGGTCTACTAGAGCGGTGAGCAGCTCGGCCAGCCAGGTATCGAACGGGGCGTCGACCAAGCCAACCAGGAGCTGGATCATGGCGCCGTCGTGCACGGCCATCACCGCCGTGGCCAGGGCCTTGGGGTTACGCAACGAGGGCGGGAGGCCGGCCCGGTCGACGGTGCCCGACAGTAGCTCGGCCAAGACCTTGTGGAGCTTGCGACGGTGGGAGGTGAGAGCCTCGGCGGCGGCGGGAGTTCGCGCCGCGTAGAGGAAAAACTCGGTCTTGACCAGGATCCAGTCACGGTCGACCGTGAGAGCGGCGACGATCCGCTTTATCAGGGACGGGGTCGTCTCTCCCTCGGGTGCCTGGGCGAGGACCTCGGACACCTGGGCGACCAAAAGCTCGGAGCGTTGCTCGTAGAGGGAGAAGAACAGCTCATCGAGGCTTTCGAAGTTGGAGTAGAAGGCGCCGCGGGTGTAGCCCGCGGCTTCGCATACTGCTTCGATGCTGGCCTGGCCAAAGCCGCGAGCGGCAAACACCTCGAATGCCGCGTCGAGCAGGCGTGCGCGCGTCGTTGCTCGTCTGCGGGTAACTCGCGGCGGCCTGTCCAACGTTGCCGACGTCGTGTGCCCCGGCTCTTTTCTGGTCCCTGGCGCCGGCACGGAAACCTCCTGCTCGTACGTTACCACGTTGGATGCGGTACTGGATCAAATACATAAATGAATCGGATATGGTAATGTATTGAACCGCGGGACCCTGAGGACAGGAGAGGACACCAATGAGCCATAGCGGTCACCATCACGCGGCGGCGTCGCGGGCCGAAGACGGCGACCGGCCAACTCAGGTAGGCGCGGAGTTCGCACGTCTGGAGAAGACCCTTCACCAGGACTTGCGCGAAGCTTTGTCTCTTCGGACTATCGCCCTGATGGTCGGGGTCCTAGTCCTCGGCCTCGGGTTCGTGCTGTCCTACGTCGGCGCTTTCCACGACCCGAGCCCCCATCGGGTCCCCATCGCCGTCGCCGCACCCGCGCCGTTGGTGGGCCGCCTGGTCAACGAGCTCAATGGCCTACCTGGCCAGCCCCTCCAGGCCACGCGGGCCGTCGATGGCATGGTCGCCTTGGCTGCCGTCCGTGACGGCTCCGCGAGCGCTGGCTTCCTGGTGCCGCCGAAAGGACGGGTCGACTCGTTGCTCGTCGCCACCGGCGGTGGCGCAGCCCTGGCCACTGCCGTCGAGACCGTCGTCGGCCACGTCGAGGCCTCTGCGCACCGCACCGACGCAATTACCGATGCCGTGCCCTCGCAAAAGGGTGACGCCCGCGGGCTGTCCGGCTTTTACCTTGTCGTAGGCTGGCTGGTGGGCGGGTACCTGGTCGCCGCCCTCCTCGGGATTGCGTCCGAGGCTAGGCCGACAAGTGCCCGGAGAGCCCTCATACGCCTCCTGCTCACCGCGGTCTACGCCATGGCCGCCGGGTTCGGCGGGGCGCTCGTCGTCGGGCCCCTCCTCGGCGCTTTGACCGGGCATGTGGTTGCCCTCGGGGCCGTAGGTTCGCTCCTCGTGTTCTGCGCCTGCGCTGTCACCATGGCCTTCCAGGCCCTCTTTGGCGTGTTCGGGATCGGCCTGACCCTGTTGCTTTTCGTCATCCTCGGCAACCCCAGCGCCGGGGGTGCCTATTCGACGTCACTGCTCCCCCCGTTCTGGAGGGCGATCAGCGGCGTGATACCCAACGGCGCGGCCGTCCAAGCCGTACGTCGCATCGTCTATTTCGGCGCCCACGACGTCAGCGGCAATGTCCTTGTCGTCGCTGCCTGGGCGATAGGCGGAGCGGCCATTGCCTTGGCCGTGGCGAAATACCGGGCCCGGCCGGCCGCGCAGGCTGTCGGCTAGATTTAGGTCGTCGATGGGTCAAGGCGTCGTCCCTCGGCGGCGCCACGCAAGGGAGCAACGCAAATGTCTACAAAGGTTATGGCCATGTCCGCGGTGTCAGTCGGCGCCAAGCTGGAGGCGACGCTCATCGAGCGCCGGGAGCCACGAGCCCACGACATCGTCATCGACATCGCCTACGCCGGTATCTGTCACTCGGACATCCACCAGGTGCGTGAGGAATGGGGCCCGGCCATTTTCCCGATGGTCCCCGGCCATGAGATCGCCGGCACCGTTTCCGCCGTCGGGGCGGGGGTGTCCCGCTTCCGGACAGGGGACCGGGTAGGTGTCGGGTGCTTCGTCGACTCCTGTCGCGAGTGCGCCAACTGCCGGGCGGGCGAGGAGCAGTACTGCCTGAAGGCGCCGGTGTGGACGTACAACGCCCGGGACTACGACGGTGACGAGACCTACGGGGGCTACAGCACCCAAATAGTGGTGGACGAGAACTATGCGGTCGGGATCCCGGACAACCTGGGCCTTGACGTCGCCGCGCCGCTCCTGTGTGCCGGCATCACGCTCTACTCCCCGCTCGTGCACTGGGGCGCGGGCCCGGGCCGGCGGGTTGCCATCCTGGGCATGGGCGGCCTGGGGCACATGGGCGTGAAGATAGCCAGCGCGCTGGGGGCGGAGGTCAGCGTGCTCAGCCACACCCTTTCCAAGCGTGAGGACGGGTTGCGCTTCGGGGCCAGTCACTACTACGCCACGAGCGACCCGGCGACCTTCTCGGACCTCGCCGGCTCGTTCGACCTGATCGTCAACACCCTTTCGGTCAACATCGACGTCGACGCCTACCTCGATCTTTTGGCTCTCGACGGCGCCATGGTCGTGGTCGGCCTGCCCGCCGACCCCTACGGGTTGAAGGTCGACGCCCTGGCTTCGATGCGGAGGTCATTGGCAGGGTCGAGCATCGGTGGGATCCGGGAGACCCAGGAGATGCTCGACTTCTGCGCCGAGCGGGCGATAGCGCCCGAGATCGAAATAATCTCGGCCGCGAACATCGATTCCGCCTATGACAGGGTCGTGCGCAGCGACGTGAGGTACCGCTTCGTCATCGACACGGCAACGCTGGCCGAGACCCCCCTCTAGCGCCATTTAGCGATCGTCGGCCAGAGAGGCCTGCCCCGCCCTGTTACTTGCCCCCAACAACGACCGTCCGGGTTTGACGTGCCCATAGCCGTTGTCTTTTAGACCGCGCCCCTCTCAGCTTGTCGCCCTATTGGGCGCGGCGTTGACCACGTCGATGTCCAACGTGGCCCAGACCACCGTGCTGGGCCTGTTGGTCTACAGACTGACCGGCAGCGAGCTCGATCTTGGGTTCCTCGGGTTGGCCGAGTTCGCGCCGGCGGCGTTGCTCGTGCTCGTCGCTGGCGCCACTGCGGACCGCTTTGACCGGCGGTGGGTCACGGCCTTCGGCGGGATGTCGGACGCCATTGTCGCCCTGGCCCTGGCCTGGTATGTCCATCGTCCCCACGGGCTGTCGACCACGCCGATCTTCCTTTTAGTCCTCGCCTTCGGAGTGGGCCAGGCCTTCCTTTCCCCGGCGCTGCGGTCCTTGCCCGCCTCAATGGTCCCCAACGAAGGAGTGCCATGGTTGGTGGCCCGGCGTTCCGTCGCCAACCAGGCCGCGACGATCATCGGGCCGGTGCTCGGCGGCCTGCTCTACGGAGCGGGAGTGTGGGTGCCGCTCGTGGCTGCCGCCGCACTTTCAGCCGCCGGTGCCATATCGGTACTGGCTATCCGGTTGCCCGATCAGGCGACGGGACAGGTCGGTGCCGGCGAGCCCGTCCCCGTGGGCGGTGAGCAGGTCGACCACGTGCTCGAGGACGGGATACCCGCCTACCGGGGCGGTCTGCACGAGGCTCTCGAGGGCCTGCGGTTTGTCCGCGCCCAGTCGATCGTCCTCGGCGCCATCTCCCTCGACCTGTTTGCCGTGCTCTTCGGTGGGGCCGTGACCCTCCTGCCCGCCATCGCTGTACGCTTACACGCCGGGGCGGTCGGCCTCGGCTGGCTGCGGGCCGCGGCAGGCCTGGGGGCCGGCGCGATGACCCTCGTCATCGCCGTGCGCCCGGTCCAGCGCCGGGTCGGGCCGGTTTTGTTCGGCGTGGTGGCCATCTTCGGGGTGTGGACCATCGTCCTCGGCGTGACCCATTCGTACGCGCTGGCCTTTGTCGCCCTCTTCGGCCTCTCCGCGGCCGACGCCGTCAGCGTCTTCATCCGGTCGACCCTGGTCCCGTTGGCCACGCCTCCCGAGATGCGGGGCCGGGTCCTGGCCGTCGAGAACGTGTTTATCGGCGCTTCCAACCAGCTTGGTGGTTTTGAGTCCGGCGTGGTCGGTCAGTTCTTGGGGACCACGGCGTCGATCGTGCTCGGCGGCATCGGCACTCTGGTCGTCGCCTTGGCCTGGGGAGTGCTGTTCGCCCCCCTGCGTCGGGTCGACCGGTTCCCGGCGCCACCACCGGCGTCGGGCGCCGCCGAAGGGCGGGGACCGACTTAAGGCTCCCTCGGCGGGTTGCCGCCCGGTTGCCGATCAGGAAGTGCCCGGTTGCCGATCGGGAAGTGCCCGGTTGCCGATCGGGAAGTGTCAGTACCCGAAGAGGGGACCGCTAGCCCTGGGACCTGTGAGCGGGAACGGCTGAGGCACGCCGAAGCGGACCTCCTTCGGCAGCTCATCAGGCATGTGTGGGCCCAACTCGTGGTAAACGCACCTGGTCCCGTCCTTGGGCTGACAAACACTGTGGCCGCAGTTGAGCGCCCAGTGCTGGCCGTCCTCGAGCACCAGAGCGTCGTCCACGCGAAAAAGGGTGGGCAGGTCGGACGGGTGCTCGGGTAAAGCTCCTTCGTCGACACAGGCCATGGCAAAGCTGAGCGCCAGTCCTGCCGCGTCCGTGGTGACGGGCCGGCGTCTGAGGGTGTCAGGGCTGGGCCTGCGTTCCCCGAGGTGCCCGTAGGCGTGGTGGGCGAAATCGTCGAAGTCGCGGCTACCCACAAATTCGTGCCAGAGAAGGAAAACGGCTCGTGACGGCAGTACCAGTGACCCGGGCGCCAGGATGTGCAGGCGCAGCCATTGTCTCAAACCATGCTTGGCGATGGCGACCGAGCCCAGGGACGGGTATTGGGAACGCAGTTCTCGGCCCAGGCTTTCGTTGAGCACATAGGAAGAAACGAAGTGTTGCCTGTGGTAGTCCAGGCTGAGGTGGACGGGCACAAGGCGAGCGTAACCGCCCGGCCCGACGGTCCGCCCTGAGAGCCGCGCCGGAGCGGACGGGCTAACGTTGGGCCTGGTGGCTGTAGCCGACCAGACCGCATCCTCTCGCCCGGGCCGGCTGATGACGGACGCGGCCGCGCCCATTGGCATCGCCGACCTCCCGCTGCCGTGGGGCTGGTTTGCCCTGTGCACTTCCGCCGGCGTTCCCGCCGGCACCGCCCGCCCGGCCCGGTTTGGCCAGGACGAACTGGTCGTGTGGCGGGACACCTCGGGACGCCTCGGCGTGGCGCGAGCCTGGTGCCCGCAGCTTGGGGCCCACCTGGGCCACGTCGGTCGGGTAAAGGGCGATGTGCTGGAGTGCCGCTTCCACGGGTTCTGCTTCGACGCCGCCGGCCAATGCCGGGCCACTGGTTACGGCGGCCGCGTGCCTTCCCGGGCCCGGTTGTCGAGCTTCGCGGTGAGCGAGGTGGCCGGTGCCGTCCTGGCCTGGTTCCCTCCCGGCTCCCCGAGCACCGGGCAACCCTCGCCCGACAACGGGCTACCGGCACCGGCCTGGGATCTGAGCGCGCCTGGAAATGACGGGTGGACGGCGGTGAAATGGAAGGCCTCCACTTTTGCCGGGCACCCCCTGGAGACCACGGAGAACAGCGTGGACGTGGGCCACCTCAGCTTCCTCCATGGCTACCACGACGTGGTTGCCTGCTCGGCGTTTCGGCCAAATTGGGGCCCCTGCCGTCCGCGCCGGCCGTGCTCGGTCACCTGCCGCCCGGCCTCGTGGCTCGCGCGATCCGGGCCTTCACCCTGTCCAACCTCGATGCCGATGTGCGCCAAGACCGCCGCATATGGGCCACCAAGTGCCACCTACCCCGCCCATTGCTGGCCGACGGGGACGGTCCTATCGGGCTGTACCGGCGCTGGGCGGCCGAGTTCTTGAAAGCCTGAACGCGACCTCCGGTAATTCGAGATTCGGAACTACCGGAATAAGCCTGTAGTTCCTTACTCAGACGCCCGCACGGTCCTGAAAAGGTGTACCGTCAAAGTGACACGGCAAAGACCCCGACCGTGTTGGGCCACGAAAGTGCTGGCTGGGGGCGGTACTCCGGACCTCGGTAACGCGATAATCGCAGCGCCTGAGGTAGGAGAGTGCCATGACCACCGTCGAGCCTTCGTTCTTTACCGTCCCAGAGCGCGAGCACGGGTTGCGGGATCCGAAAGCGGCATTAGCCGTCGGCCCCGACCTAATTGGTCTGTACCTCGAGGGAGCAGGTAGTTTCCCCTTGCTCACCAAAACGGATGAGATGCGCCTGGGCCAGGCCATCCAGGCCGGGCACGCCGCCAAAGCGGAACTTGCTGCCCGAGGCGGCGACCTTTCGCCACGCCACCAGGGTGAGCTTCGTCAACTGGGCGCGGAGGGAGACCGGGCGACAGAGCTCTTCATCAACTCGAACCTTCGCCTAGTTGTCTCCGTCGCCCGCAAATACCAGTGGTCGTCGCTGCCGCTTTTGGACCTTATCCAGGAGGGGAACCTCGGCCTCATGCATGCCGTCGAAATGTTCGACTGGCGGAAAGGCTTCAAGTTTTCGACCTATGCCACTTGGTGGGTACGCCAATCAGTGGGTCGCGCCATCGAGAACACAGCCCGGACGGTGCGCGTCCCCGCTCACGTCGGCGATGAGATCCGCCGGGCCCGGCGTCTGAGGGCCGAACTCGAAGCCGATCAGGGTGTGCCTCCCACATTTTCCGCCCTGGCCGAGGCATTGGACATGGACGAAAGGACGCTGGCTCAGCTTTTCCGTTACGACAACGACCCGGTCAGCCTAGACGCCCCCATCGGCGAGGACGGGGCATCGACCCTGGCCGACCTCGTCCCTAGTTCAGCTTCGGCGTCACCTATCGACCTGGTTGCCCAAGCGATGCTCGGTAGCCATGTCGATGTCATCCTTGGGCTTCTCCCCGAAGCTGAACGACGGGTCCTCACGTTGCGCTATGGCATCGATCGGGGCGAGCCGCGAACACAGGCTGTGGTGGGCAAGATCCTTGACCTCTCCGCCGACAGGGTGCGACGCATCGAGCACGACGCTCTAACCAAGCTCCGCCGGACGCTGGCGGGCAGCGACGCCCGGGAACTTCTCGCCAGTTGAAGGGAGAACTTGACGGCGCCAGGATGCCCCCAGAGGCGCCGGCGGACGTGCTCAGGACAGGCCTAGACCCGAACGGGCCTGGTCGGCCAGAGCGTCGAGCGCGATTACCTCGCAGCGGGTTGCCACGATGCTGTGCAGAGAAGAGAAATTGTGGTGGCCTCTTGTGTACCAGCCAACAATTTCCAGTTTCTGGACGGGAGAGAGGCTGGCTTTGAGGTGGTCAACCGGGCCTTGCGCTTCGAGGTAGGTGGCATAACTCGTTACCGTGTTCCAGGACGTGGCCTTCGGTACCTGTCGCGTAGTAGTAGTGCTAACTCGGGACATGGGCACGTGTGGGCAGGCGAACACCGGGACGACCTCTGCGCCCGCAGCGGCGGACTTCCACGCCAAGGGGTAGTGGTCACTGCCAACCGCCGGCGTACGGCTGAAGGTACGCAGTAAGCCCATGCTTTAGGTCGTAGCGTTGGCGGTTGGCAAAGGACCACAATGGTCCGATGGAGTGGCTCGCTCGACGAGACCGGGACCTGGCCGCGCTCCGCCGGGCAGCCCGGGCCGCCATCGTGATGCCGGCGATGTTCGCCATCGGGGACAAGGTGGTCGGCAACCCTTCGGTCGCCACATTTGCCGCTTTTGGCGCGTTCGCTATGGTCCTGCTGGTCGACTTCCGCGGCCCCGTGCGCGTCCGGTTGCAGGAACAGGCGGCGCTGGCCGTTGTGGGCGGGGGCCTCATCTGCATCGGCACCCTCGCCTCCAGAGCGGCCTGGCTGGCGGCACTGGCCATGGCCGTGGTCGGCTTCGCCGTCCTGTTCGCAGGTGTCGTCAGCTCGGTGCTCGCGGCCGCGGCGACAGCGCTGCTGCTGGCCTTTATCCTCCCGGCCTCCCTGGCCGCGCCCGCCTCGTCCATCCCGTACCGGCTCGCCGGTTGGGGGATGGCGGCCGGGGCGGCGATGATCGCCATCGCCGTGCTCTGGCCGGCACCGGCTCGTGACCCCCTCCGGGGCCCGGTGATGGCGGCCTGCACCGCATTGGCCGAGCGGTTGCGGGCGGACGTCGGCTACGTCCTCCACGATGATGCCGGCCACGATGATGCCGGCCACGATGATGCCGGCCACGATGATGCAGGGGGCGACGCCGCGCTGGACGAGGCGGCGCGGCAAGTCGAGCACCATGAGGCGGTGCTTAAGGCGCGGGTCTCAGTCGAGGCGCTCCGCCGGACCTTTTTCGCCACTCCCTACCGGCCGACAGGGCTGAGCACCGGCTCACGCGCCGTCGTGCGCCTGGTAGACGAGCTGCTATGGCTGGACGCCGTCGTCACCCATTCCGCGCCCCGCCCGGCCGGGGCACCGGTCAACGTGGCTGCATGCCAGGTCAAGTTGCGGGCCGCAGACGTGCTCGACCGGGGTGTGGCGCTCATGAGCGCTCCAGCCGGGGGCCCCGAGACGCTCGAGCAGGCGCTGGCGGCACTGCACCAAGCGCTGGGCCAGGTCGAACGGACCGCCACCATCGAGCTCCCCGTCGCTCGAGTGGCTACGCCCGCACGACCGGCGGCGGGCGACGGCACGGGGGAGGGGCCGAAGGACGAAAAGGAGCTTGTGAGTTCCCTCGACCCCAGTTTCCGGGCACAGGAGCTGACTTTTGCCGTCACCCAGCTTGCCTCCAACATCGCTTTGGCGGCGGCGGCCGAGCGACGGGGCTGGCTGGCACGCCTTCTGGGCCGGCAGCCACTCGGGTCGCCAGGCACCATCCTGGCCGCCCGCCAGCGTGCCAGCTCCCATCTCGAGAGCCATTCGGTGTGGCTGCACAACAGCCTGCGGGGAGCTATCGGTCTCGGCCTGGCCGTACTGGTGGCCAGGTTGACCGGGGTGCAGCACTCTTTTTGGGTCGTGCTCGGGACGCTGTCGGTCCTGCGCTCCAACGCCCTCAACACCGGCCAGAACGTGGTCCGGGGCCTACTCGGCACCGTGGCCGGTTTCGCTATCGGTGCCGCCATCCTGGCCTTGATCGGTACCAACGCGACCGTGTTGTGGCTGCTGTTGCCCATTGCCATCCTCCTGGCCGGTGCGGCGCCGGCGGTCATCTCTTTCGCCGCCGGGCAGGCGGGGTTCACGCTGGTACTGGTCATCCTGTTCAACATCGTCCAGCCCGCGGGATGGCGGGTCGGCCTGCTGCGGCTCGAGGACATCGCCATCGGTTGCGCCGTCAGCCTGCTGGTCGGGGCCCTGTTCTGGCCCCGGGGGGCGGCGGGTGCGCTCGGTGTGGCCATGACCGAGGCATACCAGGACAGCGCCGGGTACCTGGCCGACGCGGTGGAGTTTGGCGTGGGGGGAGCCGACGGGAACGTCCCCGCTCACCAGCCCCCGACCACCCAGGCCAACCGGTCGGCCGCCGCCGCCCGCCGCCTCGACGACGCCTTCCGGAGCTACCTGGCCGAACGAGGGGCCAAACCGGTCCCCCTGGCCGAGGTGACGGCCCTCGTCACGGGGGTGGTAGGTCTACGCCTGGCGGGCGATGCCGCCGTCGATTTATGGCAGCGGGACGAGGGCGACGGGGGCGGTGACCGGGCCGCGGCCAGCCGGGAGCTGCTGGCGACCACGGCAACCGTGGTGGGCTGGTACCGCGACCTGGCCGCCAGCCTCATCGGTCGGGCCGACGTGCCGGCACCGCTGCCGCGGGACGAGGATGCCGACCAGCGCCTGGTCGACGCCGTTCGCCATGACCTGCTGGGAAAGGACGGGCGCGCCAGTGCTGTGGCGGTGCGGATGATCTGGACCGGCGACCACCTCGACGCCGCCCGGCGGTTCCAGGCTGCTCTCGCCGGGCCCGCCCGGACGGCGAGCGAGCGGGGCGCGCTCGTACCCGTCAGCGCTATAAGGGCCCTGTGGGCGCGAGGCGGCCGCCGGCCGCGTTCAAGCCCCGGCGGCGACCCGGCCGGTGATGGTGTCGACGGCCGAGAGCGGCCGGGCGAGGTCGGGGGCGATGCCGTGCCGGTCCGCCAGCCATTGGCCCTCGAGGTAGCTCATCCAGACCGATCCCTGGTCGTCGGCCCAGACCAGCACCTTGAGGGGAAGATCGAGGGCGGCCAGGGGTGACGCTTGCATCACCGAGGTGCCGGCCGACGGGTTCCCGAAGACGACGACCTTTGTGTCCCGCAGCGTCAGGCCGGCGCGCCGGGCTTCGCCGCTGTGGTCTATGACGGCGAAGAGCTTGGCGCCGGCCGCGCCGACCGCCTCGGTCAGACGTTCGACGGTGACGACGACGGAGAAAGGGCTACCCCGGTGGACGATCCCATCCGTACTACGGGCCCCGAACGGTACCGCTCTCGATTGGTCTGGCACAGATCCTCCATTTTTCCATGCGTTCTGGTCCTCTATGCGTTCTCGGCGCGCCGCCCACCGCCTGAGCGCGATCGCGGCTGGCCGTCTTGCCAAAGATCCGGTTGATGTAGGTTTTCACCGTTGCCTCGCCGACGTACTCGATGAGCGGCCAAAGTCAATAGCAGGAGCCGGGGATCTGGGTGGTGAGAGGGGGGAAGCCCGGTCCATAGCCCCAGCCGAACTCCTCGAAGGGCCCTTCGGGCACGGCCAGGCTGTTGGCGGAGATGGTTTTCCACGCCTTTACGTCGGCGCCGGTGGCCCATTGCTCCAAAGTGGGCACGTCTGGCAGCAGGCCCTTCTGGATGATCGAGTAGAGCGAGGCGGCGTCGGTGATAGTCGAGGGCAGGCCGGCGCCGGTCCACTCGTTGGGGTCGATAATTAGGTCGTTGTCGTTGCGTGCGTCCAGGACCACCACGCCGGCGTGGGCGACCGGCGGGCTACCGGCGGGGTAAACGATCATGGCCTCATCTTGTTTGGCCTGTCCGAGCGCATAGGCCAGCCCGCCCAGGTCGGCACCGCTGGGGGGGTGAGCGGTGACGTCCGCCAGCTCGGACTCCAAACTTCCCTGGTTTTCCAGGTCGTCGAAAATGTGGGTCGATTTGGCGACCAGGTTTACTTCGCCTACGAAATTGCTGAGCCGTGCCGACCCGAGGCTGGTGAACGTCACGGCCTTGGTCTCCGACGCCGTCGGGTCCAGGGCCAGTCCTTCGCTCGTTTCCGCCCACGCCTGCAACCGCCACACCCCTGGTCGGCTGCCGACAGTAATGCTGAACTTGTAGTGGCCGTTGGCGTCGGTCGTAACGTCCACCGGGAGCGCGTCGGGGCCATTGAGGTAACCCTGGGGCCAGATCCGGCTTATGCCTTCGGCGCATATCGACGCCAGGGGCGCGTCGGTCACGGCCTGGTCGACAGGCTGGCCCGGCATTACCGTTAATTGGACGGGGTCGTTAGGGAGCGGTTTGCCGTACTCGCTCGTCGTTATCGTCCCAGTCACGACTTCGAGGCCGGTCGCCGGCACGCTGTCGTCGGCAAAGGTCAACTGGAGCTCGATCCCGGCCAGGAGCTCGAAGTCGGCTTTGGAAGTACGGCTGGGGGCGACGCTGACCTCGCTCTCGGACGGCGCATAGGAGGGTGCCTCCTTGCCCTGCGGCCCGCCCGAGGGCACGACGTGATAGCGGCCCGGCTTCACGACGATGGCGTAGTAGCCGTCGCTCCCGCTCAATCCGCTGCCACCGCCGTCGCCCACCGCCCTCACCTCAGTGCCGGCCACACCCTGCTTGTCCCGGTCCGTAACGTACCCGTCAATGACCGACGTGCCCTCGCCCAGTACGTCGTAATAATCGCAGGACTCCCATTCCCCGAAGCCCGAACCGCCATCGAGGCAGACCTGGTCCCAACCCTGCGACGAGGACGTCGCTTTCAAACTGCACGTCGTACCGTCCTCCTTGCACCCGCTCTTCACGTGGAGGTCGTCGCCCACGCCCCAGACCCAGCCCACGCTGCCATTGCAGGCTTCGGGGCGAGCCGGTCCGGCGTTGGCGGTGATCGTGCCGCCCAGGTTGACCACGTGATTGGACAGGACGAGAGCGGCGCAGCGGGACTGGATGTACAGGCCCGCCGGCACTGGAGGGAGCGAGGAGCTGTCGGCGGCGACCGGTCCGGCCGTGGCGGGTAAGCCCACCAGCAGAGAAATGGCCGTGGCGGCGGCCAGTACCGCCCAGTGTCTTAGCGGGCTCTTGCCTCCGCGGTCCGATCGCCATTGCATCACCCGGGCTCCTTTCGTGGGGGCGTTGCTCTTTCAGGTCAACCCAACCCAATCAGAGTCCCGGCACAACAACGTCACAAGGGGACCGGGGTCACAGCAGGCCGAGGCCGAGGTGGCGCTCGATGGCGTCCAGGCGCCGGCGTAGCTCGTCGACCTCAGCCTCAAGTGAGCGGGAATGCTCGAGCTGGCGGCGCACACGCGACGATCGGAGCGCCCGGTCGACCACCGCGTCGAGCGGCACCAGGCGCTGCGGCCCGTGGATCCCGGGCACCATCCGGGACGGCACCTGACCGCTCCGGTACCACGAGCGCAGCGTCGAGCGGGCCACCCCGCATGCGCTGGCCGCCTCGTCCAGTGTCACCCAACCCTCTCGTTGGGGCTGCTCGGCCAGATGGGAGAGAAGGCTGTCCCAGTCGAGCTCGCGGCCGTCCTCAGGAGCCCCGTTGTGCTCTTCGGGCCCGTCCTCTCCGGCCGGCGATGGCCCGGTCGCATTAGGGGTATTGATTGTCACGGTAGTTCACCCTATTATATAACACTGTCTTGACAGGGTAGCTGCTGAAAAGTTATGGTGGGCGTATGTTCGAACGCTTCACTGACCGGGCGCGACGGGTGCTGGTGGTTGCCCAGGACGAGGCCCGCAGCCTTCATCACAGCTTCATCGGGCCCGAGCACATCGTCCTCGGCCTCATCCAGGGGGAAGGCGTCGCCGCCAAGGTCCTCGGCCAGCTCGGGGTGAGACTGGACGAGGTTAGGGAGAGGGTTGCCGGCGTGATAGGCGCCGAGCCCGGGGAGGGCGCCGCCAAGGTGCCCTTCAGTCAACAGGCGAAAAAGTCCCTGGAAATGTCGCTGCGTGAAGCGCTCCGCCTCGGTCACAACTACATCGGGACCGAGCACGTTCTGCTCGGGGTCCTGCGGGCGGCCGAGGCCAAAGGCTCGTCGGTCGTCCAGGTCCTCGGGGTCGGCGCCGACGAGGTGCGAGCGAGAGTGCTCGAGGTCGTCGCCAAGGGCCCTGCCCCGCTGGAGCCGAGGTCGCCGGCCCTCGTCGGGGCCATGCAGAGGGCGCGCCAGGTTGCCGGCGTGGCCCCGGTGACCACTGGCCAGTTGCTCCTGGCCATCCTGGCGGACGAAGCCAGCCAGGCCACCAAGGCTCTTCAGGCCCTCGGTATGAGCGCCGACCTGGTCGAGGCGAAGCTGGCAGAAACGCCGCTCAGCACCACAAGCGACGCTCCCCCTCGGGCGCGCGCCGTCCACATCAGGCTCGGCGAAGTGACCACGACGATCGACGACCCGGATCTGGCCGCGGCTCTGGGCGACCTGACGCCGGAGCAGATCGCGGCGGCGCTGCGAAGTGCCCTGGGCCCTGAGCACGGGCGGGCCGCCGCCGGCTAAACCAGGGCACTGGCACCGCTTACGACGATGCCAGTGCCCTGGTCGCGGCGGCCACCGGCACCTCGTACAACGTGCCGGTGACCCCGCCGCCCCACTTGGAGGTGGGTACGACCGTCCCGTTGGCCTCGGCCCAATCTTCCACGCTGGCCACGGTCGAGCTGCCCGCGGCGGCCACTGCACCGCCACTGGTGGTGCCGCGGCCCGAAGTGCCTCCGCCTGTTCCTACTGCGGGACCTCCTGAGCCGCCGCCGAAGCCG